>NZ_CP010407.1:8565237-8867142 GCF_000830005.1 Streptomyces vietnamensis
CGCCACCTCGACGGGGCGTCCGTCCACCTCGGTCGTGCCGGTGAGCACGGCCGAGAGGGCGTCCACCGGCGTGACCTTGCGGTCCTGGTGGGCACGGGCACGGCGCACCTCGGCCGGATCGACGAGGACCCAGCGGTCGCGCAGCCGTACGAGGGGCCGTCCGGCTTCGGCGAGCCGGTCGAGCTCGGCGCGGGTGAGTTCGTGGTCGCCGACGGCGAAGCGCCAGTTGAAGGCGAGCAGGGAGTCCGCGGCGAGGAAGGAAGGCAGCGCGGAGGCGCGGGCGGCGTCGGTGGGGTCCGAAGCGTCTGTGGGGGCGTCGGCGCCGAGTCCGACGCCCTCACCGAATCCGGCTCCGACCCCGCTCCCGGCTTCCACCGGCCCGATCACCGCGCGCGCGGTGAGCCGGTCGGCCAGTTCGCGCGGCCAGTGGACCTGGACGCCCGACGCCGTGAGGGCCTCGGCCGCCGGGCCCAGCAGCTCCGCGACCTCCTCGTCGGCGAGTTCGACGGTGTCGGGTACGGCCGCCGACAGGAGCGGGGACAGCGGCGGCCAGGCGCGGGCGGCGCGCCGCAGGGCGAGGAGGGCGTCCATCCGGGCCCGGGGGCCGAACGCGGCCCCGGCCCGGCCGGAGCCCGCCCACACCTCCGCCGCGTCCGCGACCAGGGTCGGGTCGGCGACCCCGTGCAGCTGGAGCACCGCCCGGAAGCCGGGCGCCTCCTGCGCCTCCGCGCTGAAGCCGGGCAGTTCGAGCCGGAGCGAGAGCCGGACGCCCGCGTCGTGCACCGCCGCCACATCGGCGGCCCAGGCCCGCTGTTCGGGCACGCTCTGCGGCGCGTCGGCCGCGAAGGCGGGCCCGCCGGCCGCGAGCGGAGCCGCCGGGGTACGGGGCAGCGTGTCGGCCACCGCGTCGGCGAAGGCCCGGAGCAGCGCCTCGGGCTCGGGCAGCAGCAGTGGCTCGTCACCGGCCTCGGGTACGGCGCCGGACAGAGGTACGGCGTCGGCCCCGGGTACGGCGACGGACAGGGATACGGCGCCGGCCCCGGGTACGGCGACGGACAGGGGTACGGCGTGCGCGGCGGGCGGCATCGACGCGGCGAGCGTGCGGAGTTCGGCCAGCTCCCCGGGGCCGAGCGGCCCGGCGCGCCACGCGTCGTGGTCGCCGGGCGTGATGCCGGGCAGCAGCAGGCCGCGCGCGACGAGGTCGAGGGCGAAGAGGGCCGCGGCACCCCAGAAGGCGGTCGCGGGGGAGGCGGCGTCCGAGAACCGGGCACGGGCGAGCAACGGCAGGGCGTCCCGTACGGACAGGGTGCGGGCGGGGACGGTCACGGCCTGGAGCGAGCCGCCGTCGACGACCATGATCCCGGTGTCGCCCGACGGAGCGCCGTCGGCGCCCGACAGCGGTTCGCCGTCCGGTGACCAGAAGGCGATGCGTCCGGCGCGGGGCGGATCGGCAGGGAGGAAGAGGGCGGAGTGACGGAGGAGTTCGTGTACGGGGGAAGGTTCTCGGGGGGCGGGTTCGCGGGCCGGTTCATGGGATCCGTGCGAGAGCGACAACGCATTCCTCAAATTTGACTACCTGGAGACCGAGTCGCCGAGGATACCCCACGAAGTCGCCGGAAGTGCGCCCCCATCAGGTGATCCGCGTCATACGCGCCGGGCTCTCGCGGCGGGGTGGGGACTGCCCCACCCCCACCCCCCGGTGCGCCCCCGGCCATGGACGGGTGGTGACGCCATGGCCCCGGACGATCACGGATCCGTACGTTTCTGGACAGGCGCCCACCGATCCACCGACCGACAGAAACCGGAGCCCGCCATGTCCCAGGCCGTCGTCCTGCCCCCGGCCGCCGCACCCGTCGCGGCGCCCGCCCGCGCCCGGGGCGGCAGCGAGTTCAGCCCGCTCCTGCGGACGGTCAGGGAACAGGGCCTCCTCGAACACCGCCCCGGCTGGTACGCCCGCGGCATCGTCGTCAACCTCCTCGGCATCGCCGCCGTGGCGGCCGGACTCGCCCTGACCGGGCCCTCCTGGTGGGCGCTGCTCCTCGCCGTCCCCTTCGCCCTGTTCTCCGCCCGCGCCGCCTTCGTCGGGCACGACGCCGGCCACGCCCAGATCACCGCGAACCGCAAGGCGAGCCGACTCCTCCAACTCGTCCACGCCAACCTCCTCCTCGGCATGAGCCGGGAGTGGTGGAACGACAAGCACAACCGCCACCACGCCAACCCCAACCACCTCGACAAGGACCCGGACGTCGCCGCCGACATCCTCGTCTTCGCCGGGCACCAGACGGCGGGCCGCAGAGGTCTGCGCGGCTTCCTCACCCGCCACCAGGCCTGGCTGTTCTTCCCGCTGACCACCCTAGAGGGCATCGCGCTCAAGGTGTACGGAATCCAGGCCCTGCTCGCGAAGGACGGCCCGTGCCGCACCCGGCGCGAGCGGCTCGTCGAAGGTGCCCTGCTCCTCGCCCACTTCGCCGGATACGCGACGCTGCTCCTCGCGCTCCTGACACCCGCCCAGGCCCTCGTCTTCGCCCTCCTCCACCAGATGCTCCTCGGCGTGCACCTCGGCATGGCCTTCGCCCCCAACCACAAGGGCATGGACCGGCCCGACGAGCACGAGGACGGCGACAGCTGGGGCCATCTGCGCCGCCAGGTCCTCACCTCGCGCAACATCCGGGGCGGCGCCCTGACCGACTGGTTCCTCGGCGGGCTCAACTACCAGGTCGAGCACCACCTCTTCCCGAGCATGCCGCGCCCGAACCTCCGCCTGGCGCAGCCTGCCGTGCGGGCCCACTGCGCCGCCCTCGGCGTCCCGTACACCGAGACCGGCTTCGTGGACTCGTACCGCCAGGCCCTCGGCCATCTGCACGAGGTGGGCGCGCCGCTCCGCTCCGAGGCCGCCGAGTAGGGTCGTACACCGAGGCGCTATGTGATCATCGGTCCGGGCGGGCGGCGACGCGCCCGGAGCGGCAGAGAAGGGGGAGCTCTCACCATGAGCGGCGGCACCGTCACCACGGTCAGCAGCAACGGCACGTACTCGTTCACCAAGCCCAACAGGGAGGGCATCACCCTCCTCGCCGGGCTCGGTGTGGAGGGCGACGTCCACGCGGGCGTGACGGTCAAGCACCGGTCTCGCGTCGCGCAGGACCCCACCCAGCCCAACCTGCGGCAGGTCCACCTCATCCACGCCGAACTCTTCGACGAGGTCGCCGGCGCCGGCTTCGAGGTCGCCCCCGGCGACCTCGGCGAGAACGTCACGACCCGGGGGATCGACCTCCTCGCCCTGCCCACCGGCACCCTCCTGCACCTCGGCGCGGAGGCCGTCGTCGAGGTCACCGGACTGCGCAACCCCTGCGCGCAGATCGACAACTTCCGGCACGGGCTGCTCAAGCAGGTCCTCGGCCGCGACGAGAACGGCGAGATCGTGCGCAAGGCGGGCATCATGGGCATCGTGCTCACCGGTGGGGAGGTGCGGCCCGGCGACCCGATCCGGGCCGAACTGCCGGCCGAGCCGCACCGCCCGCTGGAGCGGGTCTGAGCGTCCGGGGTTCCACCCCTCCAGAGGTCTCACCCCTCCGGAGGTCTCATCCCTCCAGAGGTTTCACCCTTCCAGAGCGCAGGAGTTGACCACGTCACCGCCCGCCGGCCGCGCGATCGTGCGGTCCGCGGGCGGCGCCGTACCCTCCTCGACCCAGCGCGTCAGGGCGTCGAACGCGGAGCGGTAGCAGGGCAGGATCGGCCGCAGCCGGTCCGGATACGTGTCGTAGAGACCGTCCGTGTGCGTCCCGTCCTGCACCGTGTAGTAGCGGTGCAGCCCACCCCGGCCCCGCGCGTCGATCATCCGCGCGTACACGTCGGAGTCCGTGGCGATCGGCAGCAGGGTGTCGAGGTCGCCGTGGAGCGTGATGAGCGGCTTGCCGATGCGGCCGGTGAGCGCGACCTTCGCGACCGCGCGGTGGACGGACGCGGGCCGGGAGGCGTAGTCGTAGGCGGCGTCCGAGGCACAGGGCGCGAAGATCTGCTCCACGGTCCCGCCGGCCGTGGAACCGGGGCAGGCCGGATCGTACGAGGGATCGAACTCGGCCCGGAAGAGCTTCTGCGTCAGACCCCAGTAGGCCTTCTCGTGGTACGGCCACAGGAAGCGCGAGCCGGGCGCGAAGCCCGCCGCGATCAGGTCCTCGTCGGTGGCGAGACCCTGCGACCTGGCCACCGTCACCGGCAGGCTCGTCAGGAGGTTCGGGCCCCGCGTGGTCCACAGCACGCCCTCCCAGTCGACCCCGCCGTCGTACAGCTCGGGCCGGTTCTCCAGCTGCCAGCGCGTGAGGTAGCCGGCGTTGGAGATGCCGGTCATGTACGTGCGTTCCGGCGCGCGCCCGTAGCGCTGCCGTACGACCTTCTTGGCGGCCCGCGTCAGCTCGGTCACCCGGCGGTTCCACTCGGCGACCGCGTCGCCGGGCTCCCGTCCGTCGGTGAAGAAGTCCGGGCCGGTGTTGCCCTTGTCGGTGGCGGCGTAGGCGAAGCCCCGGGCGAGCACCTGGTCGGAGATCAGCGCGTCCGTGGAGTACTGGCGTCGGGAGCCGGGGGCGCCGGTGACGACGAGCCCGCCGTTCCAGTGGTCGGGCAGCCGGATGACGAACTGCGCGTCATGGGCCCAGCCGTGGGTGGCGTTGAGGCGGGAGTCGTCGGGGAAGTAGCCGTCGATCTGGACGCCCGGCACCCCCGAGGGGTTGCGGGTCGCCTTCGCGGCGAGACCGGCTTGGTCCCCCAGGTCGGTGTACGGGGTGCCGGCGAGCCCGGCGGTCGTCAGGTCGTCCAGACAGGCGGACTGCTGACGCTCGGCACCGGGCACATGGACCCGGCCCTGACGCGCGCAGTGCGCGGCGGCCGGAGTCTCGGCCCCGGCGGGGCTCGCGGGGGCGAGGACGGTGACCCCGGTGAGGAGCGCGGCGAACAGGGGGACGCCTGGGAACAGGCGCATGGTGGGCCTCCGGTGGGACGACGGGAAAGGGGTGCGGCGCCACATCGTGCGGCGCACCACTGCCGCCGGGCCATGGGTGGAGACCACAGCGAAGGCAGTCGTCCTATGGGGAGCGAAGACGGCGTGGAACGGGCGGAGTCCTCTCAGGAGGGGGCGTACGGCCGACTAGGAGGGGCGTACGGCCATCGCGTCGAGCGCTTCGAGGAGCGCGGGCAGCTGGGGCCCCCGGGTCACGGGCAGCACCTCGCGCGGCAGCTCGTCGAGGAGCACGAACGCCATGTCGTCCGCCTTGGCCACGAGCGACCAGCCGGGACCGTCGGCACGCAGCATCCCGGCCGCCGAGCGCACCCGGCCCACCGGCGGGGGCTCCTCCACATAGCCGCGCAGCTCGTCCAGGGCCTTCCTGACGCCGGTGTACGGGGAGGGGGCGGAGGTCGGGGCCGGCGGCTGGGCCTGGGATCGGAGCTCGGCCCGGGCCTGCGGTGACGCCGGACTGCCGGCTCCCGTGGGCTCCGTGCCGCGCGCCGTCGTCGTCGGCGCCGCCGGCTCACCGCCCGTGCCTTCGTCGTCCACCCGGGCCCGCCAGGCGGCCCAATGGAGCGCCACCTCGTCGGCGCCCAGTCGCCGCTGCGCCGGGCCCCACTCCTCGCCGGAGGGCGGGACCAGCGGTGCGGGATCGCCCTCCTGCGGCTCCGGGTCGTGCGGGGCCGGGACGCCGGGGGCGACGGTCGCCACGGGCAGCGGCCAGCCGGGCAGCCCGGCCACCACCGAGCGCTCGTCGGGCGAGAGGTCGTAGGCCATGCCGCAGTCCCAGGAGGAGATGGCCACCGCGACGAGCGACACGTCGTCGACGACGACCGTCCAGCGGGCTCCGTGCCCGTCCTGGCCGAACACGAGCCCGTACCCCTCGGCGTACGGCCGCAGGCCCAGCGCGGCGCAGGCCGCCGGGTAGTCGTCACCGAGCACGCTGGGGAAGCGCCCGGGCGTCAGCAGTGCCGCGGTCAGCACAAAGAGCGCGTCGGCATCGGCCTCGGCGATCGGGTCCGTACCGGCCACGGCATCCTCCCCATCTGGTCGTCGGCGCACCTTAACCACCGAGTAACCCGCACGTCGAGGGTCTTCGCCCCGGAACCTCGGCTCCTTCAGGGCGCGCCCGTCACGGGTCACCGGCCCGCTGGGTCGGCGACGGGTCCCGCAGGCCGAGCAGCGAGCGTGCGACGGTGGTCGGGGACTGGTTCCGTTCCCGGGCGAGGGTGATCAGGGCCCGGCAGGCCAGTTCGTTCACGCCGAAGGTGAGCATGCCGGGGGAGACCCGGCTCGCCGCCTCCTCCGCCCGGGCCGGGTCGTCCTCGGCGCAGGCGGCCACGTACTCGGCGGCCGCCTCGAAGAGGTTGTGCCCCTGCCGGGGGCGCGGTGGTGCCGGCGCGGCGGTTTCGGGCGCCTTCCGGCTGGAGGGGAGGAGTCTGCGCAGTCTTTCCGGAACTCGTGCCACGGCCCGCCGCCTTTCCCGGGCACGACTGCCCGGCATTTCTACGGTAGACAGTGAACTGCCGGTAAAGAAGGGTGCGTTGGCATCCTTGGCGGGCCTGTGGGACGAGTTCGGTGCGGCGGAGGCCCGCGTACGTGCCGTCCGCCGCCCAGTCCTCGCGGACGGCGTCCGGCGCTCAGTCCTCGCGGACGGCGAGGGCCAGATAGCGCGCGTCCTCGTCGACGTAGCTGACGAGCCGCCAGCCGGCCTCGGCGAGCAGGGGGCGCAGCCGGGGCTCGGCCCGCAGGTCGTCCGGTGTGATCTGCCGGCCGTGACGGGCGGCGAGGGCGGCTCGCCCGATCGGGTGGAACAGCGCGAGCTTGCCGCCGGGCCGTACGACGCGGGCGAGTTCCCGCAGGTCGGCGACGGGTTCGGCGAGGTGCGAGATGAGCCCCGCCCCGAAGACGGCGTCGAGCGCGCCGTCGCGCACCGGCAGCCGGCCGACGTCGGCGAGCAGCAGCGTCCCGCCGTCCTCGCCGCCGCGTCCTGCACTGACGGCCCGTTCGATCATCTCGGGGGTGAGATCGGCTCCGAGCACCGTGCCGGAGGGACCGACGGCGGCGCGGAGCGGCGGGAGCGCGCGCCCGGTCCCGCAGCCGGCGTCGAGGACGGCGTCGCCGGGGCGCAGGCCGAGCTCGTCCACGGCCGCGGCGTACGCGGGGCCGTCGTCGGGGAACCGGCTGTCCCAGTCGGCGGCGCGGGCGCCGAAGAACTCTCGTACATGCGTGGGGTCATCGCTCATGTGCTCATGATCTCGCACCATTCCGCACACGGAGGGGTGAACGTTCTGTGTGCACGTTCGAGCTCGGCCTGATCGTTCGGGACCATCTCTCTGTCATATTCCAACAGCTTTCGAAATGCGCCCCCAATGCGCCCCCCGCTGCGCACTAGCGTCCCTGAGCCATGGGACACCTGGACCACGCCACCTTCGGCTGGCTGACACCCGTGCTGTCGTACGCGATGGCCTGCATCGGCGCCGCCCTCGGGCTGCGCTGCACCGTACGAGCGCTCGACGCGACCGGCCGGTCACGGCGCAACTGGCTGCTCACCGCCGCCTCCGCGATCGGCACCGGCATCTGGACGATGCACTTCGTGGCGATGCTCGGATTCGGCGTGACGGGCACCGACATCCGGTACGACGTTCCGCTCACCCTCCTCAGCCTCGTCATGGCGATGGCCGTCGTCGGGGTCGGCGTCTTCGCCGTCGGCTACGGACGCGACCGGGTCCGCTCGCTCCTGATCGGCGGACTGACCACGGGCATCGGCGTGGCGAGCATGCACTACCTGGGCATGGCCGCACTCCGGCTCCACGGCCAGGTGCGCTACGACCCGCTGCTCGTCGGCCTCTCGGTGCTGATCGCCGTCGTCGCCGCCACGGCCGCGCTCTGGGCGGCGCTCAACATCCACGCGCCCGTGGCCGTGGCCGTCGCCTCGCTCGTGATGGGCGCGGCCGTCACCAGCATGCACTACACCGGCATGTTCGCCGTGCGGATCGAGGTCGCACCCTCCGGCGCTCCCCTCCCGGGAGCCATGCTCATGCAGTTCATCTTCCCCCTCGCCGTCGGCCTCGGCTCGTACCTGTTCATCACGTCCGCCTTCGTCGCCCTCACCCCGACGGCCAAGGAACGCGCCGCGTACGCCTCCGCCGGACGACTCACCGAACCGGACGAACGCGCGGTCGACGTCGCACCGCCCGGCTTCCGCACCGCGGAAGCGGCCCGTACACCCCTCACCTGACACCCCGACGCACAGCACCCCGACGCACGACACACCGCACCAGAGACGGACGCAGCCGGAACGAGGAGGCCATGCGAACTCCCCGCAAGACCAAGGACGCCGAGGCGGCCACACCGCCACCGGCGGCCGCGCGCGGGCGGCGCGCACACGCGGGCCCGCCCGCCGACGAGCAGGGGGAGCGGACCCCCGAGACCTCCCCGACCACGGACCACGAGGACACCTCGGCGGCGGGCACCACCGCCCACCCCGCCGGGCACTTCGTCGCCGGAGGCACCGACCGCTTCGCGGAGGCCTCCGCACGGCCCGAGGCCTCCACCGGGTCGCACGCGCCCGACGCGCGCCGTGTCCGCCCCGCGTTCCAGGGACTGCGCCCGCGCACGGTCCGCGCCAAGATCGTCTCGCTCCTCATGGTTCCGGTCGTCTCCCTCTGCGCCCTCTGGGGCTTCGCCACCGTCACCACCGCGCAGGACGTCTCCCGCCTCCGCCGGCTCCAGCACGTCGACGCCGAGATCCGCGAGCCCGTGACGGCCGCCCTCACCGCCCTCCAGGCCGAACGGCGCGCCGCCGTACGGCAGGTCGCGGCGCCCGGAGCCACCCGGGCCGCCGAGCTCAAGGACCGGATCCGGCGGACGGACGAGGCCGTCGACCGGCTCCGCCTGGACGGCACGCACACCGTCGGCGACACCGGCGACCTGCCCGGCGACGTCGCCGGCCGCATCAGCGCGTTCGTCGGCAAGGTCGAAGGCCTCGCCCGGCTCCGTACCGCCGCGGCCGACGGGCGAGCCGACTGGGACCAGGTGTACGAGGAGTACACGGACACCATCTCCGCCGCCTTCGCCGTCGGCGGCGCCCTCACCGGCATCCAGGAGGCCGAACAGGGGTCCGCCGCGCGCGTACTCCTCGAATTCGGCCGGGCCGGCGAGATGCTGTCCCGCGAGGACGCCCTCCTCACCTCCGCCCACCTCACCGGCCGGCTCACCGCGGACCGCCTCCGCGAGTTCTCCGGAGCCGTCGAGACCCGGCGTACCCTCACCGTCTCGGCCACCGCCGACCTGCCCGCCGCCGAACGTGCCGCCTGGGCCCGGCTCTCCGCCGGCGGCGACCACACCCGGCTCATCCGGGCGGAGGACCGGGTCAGTGCCGCCGACCCGGGCCGCCCCGCCGCCCAGGCGGTCACCTCCACCGAGTGGGACGACGCCCTCACGGCCGTACACGGCGGACTCGCCGTGATCGAGACCGACGCGCGCCGCGCGGCCGCCGACCGCTCCGACCCCTTCGCCGGCGTCCTCACGGCGAGCGGAGCGGCGGTCGTCCTCGGCCTCGCCGCCGTCGCCGCCTCGCTCGTCATCTCCGTGCGGATCGGCCGCGGCCTCGTCGTCGAACTCGTCAGCCTCCGCAACACCGCCCTCGGCATCGCCCGCCGCAAACTCCCCGCCGCCATGCGCCGGCTCCGCGCCGGCGAGGAGATCGACGTCCAGGCCGAAGCCCCGCCCGGACCCGTCTCCCCGGACGAGATCGGACAGGTCGGCGAGGCCCTCACCACCGTCCACCGCGCGGCGCTCTCCGCCGCCGTCGAACGCGCCGAACTCGCCAGCGGAATCTCCGGAGTCTTCGTCAACCTCGCCCGCCGCAGCCAGGTCCTCGTCCACCGCCAGCTCAACCTCCTGGACAGCATGGAGCGACGCGCCGACGACCCCAACGAACTCGGAGACCTCTTCCGGCTCGACCACCTCACCACCCGCATGCGGCGCCACGCCGAGAGCCTGATCATCCTCTCCGGAGCCGCACCCGGCCGCGCCTGGCGCATGCCCGTCCCCCTCACCAACGTCGTCCGCGCCGCCGTCTCCGAGATCGAGGACTACGCGCGCGTGGAGGTGCGCCGGCTCCCCGAGACGGCCGTCGTCGGCGGAGCCGTCGCCGACCTCACCCACCTCCTGGCCGAACTCATCGAGAACGCCGCCCAGTTCTCCCCGCCCCACACCAAGGTGCGGGTCAGCGGCGAACCCGTCGGCAACGGCTACGCCCTGGAGATCGAGGACCGGGGACTCGGCATGGGCAAGGAGACCCTCGCCGAGGCGAACGCCCGCATCGCCCAGTCCGAGGCCCTCGACCTCTTCGACAGCGACCGGCTCGGCCTCTTCGTGGTCAGCCGCCTCTCCTCCCGCCACGACATCAAGGTCCACCTGCGGACCTCCCCCTACGGCGGGACGACCGCCGTGGTCCTGCTCCCGACCGAGCTGCTCCAGGGCGCGCTGCCACCCGGCCACGGCGCCCCGGTGAGCGGCCCCGACACGCCCCGTACCGCAACCCCACGCGCGGGGAGCCCCCGCACGCACGCCTCGGACGGACCGGGCGCCACCGGCGGGCCCGGCGAGACCCTGCGCACCGACGACGCGCGCGCCGCGCGGGAGCGCGAGGAGGCGCGCCGCGCCGAGGCCCGCCGCTTCGGCCGGCCCCAGATCCCGCAGCCCGCCCCGCAGGTCGGCCCGCCCGCCCCGACGGCCCCCGCACTCCCCGGCCCTTCGGCCCCGCCCGTCGCCGCCGGACGCCTGAGCTCCCCGCAGCCGCCGGCCGGAGCGCAGCCCGGGAGCATGCCCCGGCAGACGGACGGATCGCGGCACCCGGGCCCGCCGCAGCCCCCGCCCGCCTCCCGCCCGCAGCCACTGGCGCGCCCGACCGCCGTGCCCGCGCTCTCGGCCCGACCGGAACCCGGAGCGGCGCCGGGAGCAGGGCCGGTGCCCGGAGCCGGATCGGAGGCCGGAGCCGGGTCGGGATCCGCTCCCGCGGGAGTCACCGAACTGCGCCGCCGCGGCCCCTCCGTACCGACGCCTCCGCGGGAGCAGCCACCGGCTGCCGCACCGGCCACCGGGGCCGGACACGGGGGCCCCGGTGGCCAGGGCGACCCTGCCACGGGACCCGACGCGGTCATCGGCCACGGTGATTCCGGGAGCGAACTGCCCCGTCGTGTACGGCAGGCGAGCCTCGTTCCGCAGCTGCGCGAGGCACCGGCCCCGACGCCGGTGTCCGTACCGACCGCACCCGACACGGACACACGCACCCCGGAACAGGTCCGGGACCGCATGGCGGCGTACCGGGACGGCTGGCAGCGGGGCGGCGGCGCCGCCCCCGGCACCAGACGGCCCCTCGGCACGGGCTTCGGCACCGACACGCGCCATGACGCCGGCCACGGCACCGCCCCTCTCGACCCTCGCTCCGAAGGAGACGACGCATGATCGACCACGAGCGGATCTCGCACCACCGGTCCGGCGAACTGGACTGGCTCCTCGACGACCTCGTCATGCGGGTCCGCGAGGTCCGTCACACCGTGGTGCTCTCGAGCGACGGGCTCGCCGTGGGCGCCTCCAACGGACTCAGCCGTGAGGACGCCGAGCACCTGGCCGCCATCGCCTCCGGCTTCCACAGCCTCGCCAAGGGAGCCGGACGCCAGTTCCACACCGGCGGAGTCCGCCAGACGATGGTCGAGATGGACGACGGCTTCCTCTTCGTCGCCGCGGCGGGAGACGGCTCCTGCCTCGCCGTCCTCAGCTCCGCGAGCGCCGACATCGGCCTCATCGCCTACGAGATGGCCCGCCTCGTCAAGCGCGTGGGCGAGCACCTGCACACCCCGCCGCGGCTCACGGTGAGCCCGCCGGCCGCCGGCTGACCGGGAGAACCCCATGAACGACGACAGCACCGGCGACGGCCCGTCCGTGCCGGGCAGTCAGTGGTACGACGCCGACGCGGGACCGCTCGTACGCCCGTACGCGATGACCGGAGGACGGACCAAGCCGGGCCCCAGCAACGTACGGTTCGACCTCATCGCCCTCGTCGTCGTGGACGACGAACCACCCGGACCGGCCGAGGAGGCACTCCTCGGCCCCGAACACCGGTCCCTGCTCAGCCTGTGCCGGGCCGAGACCCAGTCGGTGGCCGAACTCGCCGCCGACGCCGACCTGCCCGTCGGAGTCGTCCGGGTCCTCCTCGGCGACCTCCTCGAATCGGGCTTCGTGCGGGTCAGCCGGCCCGTACCGCCCGCACAGCTCCCCGACGAAAGAATCCTGAGGGAAGTAATCGATGGCCTACGAGCGCTCTGAGAGCAACGGCGCGGGCGACGACCCGGACACCTCCGCCCTCGCCCTGAAGATCCTGGTCGCCGGCGGATTCGGCGTCGGCAAGACCACCCTCGTCGGCGCGGTCAGCGAGATCCGGCCCCTGCGCACCGAGGAACAGCTCAGCAGGGCCGGCGAACTGGTCGACGACACCGGGGGCGTCGACCAGAAGACCACCACGACCGTCGCCATGGACTTCGGCCGCATCACCATCCGCTCCGGGCTCTCCCTCTACCTCTTCGGCACGCCCGGCCAGGACCGCTTCTGGTTCCTCTGGGACGAGCTGTCGCAGGGCGCCCTGGGGGCCGTCGTCCTCGCCGACACCCGGCGTCTCGAGGACTGCTTCCCGGCGGTCGACTACTTCGAGCACCGGAAGATCCCGTTCGTGGTCGCGGTCAACTGCTTCACGGGCGCGCGTACGTACGGGGCGCACGACGTGTCCCGGGCGCTCGACCTGGACCGCGGCACGCCCGTCGTGCTGTGCGACGCGCGCGACCGCGATTCGGGGAAGGAGGTGCTGATCCGCCTGGTGGAGTACGCCGGGCGGATGCACACCGCCCGGCTCCTGGACACGGTCGGCTGAGGGGAGGCGGGGTCCCGAGGCGGCACGGCCGCGGTCATTCTCGTCACGTCCCCGTCCCGATGTCCCCGTCCTGCGGCACGCGCGGGCGTGGTGCGGTGCTTGCCCTGTTCACGACAGTGCGTAAGGCTTGCGACGATACGCGGACAACGACGGTGCGTACCACGATCGCCTTGAGGACCAGCAGGGTCCGGGCCGACGGGGGGCGCACCGGCTAGGGGGAGGACCACTGATGGCGTTGGACAAGGGACTGGACTGGCTCCTGGACGACCTGACGCAGCGGGTCGGATACATACGGCACGCCCTGGTGCTGTCGAACGACGGTCTGGTGACGGGCGCGAGCAGTGGACTCGCACGAGAGGACGCCGAGCACCTGGCGGCCGTCTCCTCCGGCCTCCACAGCCTGGCGCGGGGCTCGGGCCGGCACTTCAGGGCGGGCCGGGCACGACAGACGATGGTGGAGTTCGACGAGGCGCTGCTCTTCGTGACGGCGGCGGGCGAGGGCAGCTGCCTGTGCGTCCTGAGTGCGGCGGAGGCGGACGTCGGCCAGGTGGCGTACGAGATGACGCTGCTGGTCAACCGGGTGGGCGAGCACCTCGGCGTGGCGGCGCGGCAGCCGGGGATCCCAGGGGGCGGCGTGCTCTGACGCCGCTGCCGAGGCGGTTGTCCACAGACCGTTGTCCACAGATCATGTGAGTGTCGTCACTCTGCGTTACGGTTTTCTTCGTGGGTTCGGTGCACGGGGCGAGAGGCCCGTGACCCGAAGACCCGCGACCTGAAGAGAACACGGACGCAGGGGGAGGGCCGCGGAATGACGGTGGACGAAGGGGCGCGCACGGTGGCACCGGGACGGGCCGCGCAGGAACTGGAGCTGAGGCGCGACGAGTTCCGGCTCGCGGTGCAGCTCGGCCTGGTGAGGACGGTGCCGGCCGGCGAGGGAGACCGGCGGCGGGTCGAGCGGTGCGAGCTCGACCGCCTCAGGGCCGCCCCGGACTTTCCCGCAGGCCTGCGCGAGCGGGTGCGCGCGGTCGGTACGAGGGAGGCCGCCGCCCTCCTCGGGATCACCGCCGACCGGTTCACCCGGCTGGCCCGGACGGGGCACCTCAGTCCGGTGCGGTTCTCGCTGAACCGCTACCGGGCGGTGGTGTGGATGTATCTGGCGCAGGAAGTGGTCGAGTTCGGCCTCACCTGTCCGGCCCTCCTCACCGGGCGGCTGCCGCTGGAACTCCGCGAGCGTCTTGCCGCGCACGAGGACCGGCGGCCCAGGAACTGGCGGGCGCGGCGGCTCGGCCTGCTGCTCCGTGCCGGCGAGGACCCGTGGGCGCGGGCCGCCGCCATCGCCTCACTGCTCGACCCGGTCCAGGTCGCCGAGGTCGTCGACGATCCGTACGAGCGCAGCCACCTCGACCGGCTGCGTCCGCCTCCACCGCCCGGGATGCCGGTGCCGGCGGTCGCGCGCGAGATCGCCGAACGGCTGACACGGGCCGACGACCCGGACGAGATCCTCTGGCACAGGCTGAGCCTGGCCCTGGCCCTGGACGAGGCCCGCGCGGAGCGGCAGGCACCCCATCCCGGCGAGACACGTGCGACGGGAATCGCCTCGCACACACCTCCGGCGCCACCGGGGTCTTCGACGCCGGCGGCGCCGGCGGCAACGGCGACGGTTCGCGAGGCCCGGGCTCCGGCGGTACGGGTTCCGGCGGTGCGGGTCGCAGCGGTGCGGATTCCTCCGGTGCCGGTTCCGGCGGTGGAGGGCGTCGTGGTGCCGGTTTCGACGGTGCCGGTTCCGGTGGTGGAGGGCGCCGCGGTGCCGGTTCCGGCGGTGCTGGTTCCCACGTTGCGTTCTGCGGCTGCCGATCGTCCACCGGGCCGGCCGGTGCGCACCAGGCTCCTGGAGCGTCTCCGGCGGGGGAGGGCGACGGGTGCGAGGCGCCCCCGGCGGCGGAGGCGTCCGGTGGCCTGGCCCTGATGCGGCTTCCCGGCGTGCGGTCGCGGCGGGGTGTCGAGAGGATGGGCCCATGCTCCTTGCGCGTGTCGCGGAAGTGTCCCGGGAGGTCGCCGCGACCTCCGCGCGCTCGCGCAAGATCGCTCTGCTGGCCGAACTGTTCGCCCAGGCCGGGCCCGAGGAGAGCCCGCTCGTCATCGCGTATCTGTCCGGGCGGCTGCCGCAGGGGCGGATCGGGGTCGGGTGGAGCATCCTCAAGGGCGTCGTCCCGCCGGCCGTGCCGCCCGCCGAGCGAGCCGCTCTTACGCTCGGGCAGGTCGACAGGACGATGGCGGAGCTGGCCGTCGTGTCCGGCGCCGGAGCCCGCGGCGAGCGGACCCGGCTCGTCCACGCGCTGATGGCGGCCGCCACCCACGACGAACAGGAACTGCTGCTGCGGTTGCTGGCCGGCGAGGTGCGTCAAGGAGCCCTCGACGCCATCGCCCTGGAGGGCGTCGCGCGGGCCGCCGGGGTCCCCGCCGCCGAACTGCGGCGCGCCGTGATGCTCGAAGGATCGCTGCCCCCGGTCGCCCAGGCCGTGCTGGCCGAGGGTGCCCCCGGCCTCGACCGGTTCACGCTGCGGGTCGGCAACCCCGTGCAGCCCATGCTCGCGCACACGGCCGGTTCCGTCGCCGAGGCGATCGCCGCCCTGGGGGCGTGCGCGGTCGAGGAGAAGCTCGACGGCATACGGATCCAGGTGCACCGGCGCGGTGACGACGTTCGCGTGCACACCCGCTCGCTCGACGACATCACCGACCGCCTCCCCGAGGTGGTCGCGACCGCCCGAGCCGTAGCGGCCGACGCGTTCATCCTGGACGGCGAGGTGATCGCCCTCGATCCCGGCACGGGGCGCCCGGTGTCCTTCCAGTCGGTGGCCGGCCGGGTCGGCTCCCGCGTCGACGTCGCCGGTGCGCACGCGGCCCTTCCTCTCACGCCGGTCTTCTTCGACGTCCTCGTGGTGGACGGCGAAGGCCTGATCGACCGGTCGGGAGTGGAGCGGCACGCCGTCCTCGCCCGACTGCTGCCGGAGTCCCAGCGGGTCCGCCGCACGGTCGTCTTGGATCCGGCCGATCCCGCGCAGACCGAGGCCGCCGAGCGGTTCTACGCGGACACCCTGGCCCGGGGACGCGAGGGCGTGCTGGTCAAGGCGTTGGAGGCGCCCTACGTGGCCGGTCGCAGGGGGCGCACCTGGCTGAAGGTGAAACCCGTCCGCACCGTCGACCTCGTCGTGCTCGCCGTGGAGCGGGGCCACGGCCGCAGAACCGGGCTGCTCTCCAACCTCCACCTCGGCGCGCGGACCGCCGACGGAGGCTTCGCCATGCTCGGCAAGACCTTCAAGGGGCTCACGGACGAGATGCTCCGCTGGCAGACCGAGCGGCTCGGCGAACTCGCCGTGTCGGACGACGGATTCACCGTGCGCGTGCGGCCCGAGCTCGTCGTGGAGGTCGCGTACGACGGGCTCCAGTCCTCGACGCGCTACCCGGCGGGTGTCACGCTCCGCTTCGCCCGGGTCGTGCGCTACCGCCCCGACAAGCGGGCCTCGGAGGCCGACACCGTCGAGCGGATCACCGAAGGACGCTGACCGTGGACGGCGGCCCTCGCGGGGCGGCCCCCCGAGAGGGATGCTGGAGACGTGGCACGACGAGCGTCCGGTACGAGGAGCACGTGCCACCACGAGCGACCGGCGGGCCGCGAGGAGATGAGCGACGTGTACGAATTGCACATCGACACCGACGTCACCGTGCAGCTCAGCGACTGCAGCAAGGAGGACGCCCAGGCCGTGTTCGACGTCCTCGACCGGGTCTACCAGCTGGAGGAGGCGCCCATCAGCCCGCAGGCGGCCACGGGGCCGGCTCCCACCGTCTGGACCGCCACGTTCGACACGGCCGGCGGACGGCACGAGGAGGTGGGCCCCACCCACCTGTCCGCCATGGTCGGAGCCACGCTCAACGGTGGCTACCGAGCCGTCGACGAGGTCGAGAAGGTGCTCGCCGCCGGCTTCGACATCCAGTCCCTGCAGTCCGTCTCCGGTGACCAGGAGACAGAGGCCCGGCTGTTGCTCGCGTCCCGCTAGAGGGGCGCGCGGACGCTCCGGGCGGCGCGGACGGGCGCCGCCCGGGGTTCTCGTGTGCCCGTGAACGGTCGGCGGACCCCACCGAGACCCCCGGTATACACCCTGTGTAGAGTGCCTTCCGGCTACGCGCACCGCCCTGACCAGCGGTGACGGCCGCATCGAAGACATCACGGGGAAAGCGGGTCCACCATGTTCCGATCCAGGTCCGGCCGCGGCAGGGCAGTGACGATCACCCTGCTCGCCGCGGTATCGCTGATGCTGACGCTGAGCGGCTGCGGAGTCGACCCGCTCACCCCGCAGGAGGCCCGGGCGGAGGCCGGAACGGGCGACAAGGCGGACGGCAAGGCGGGCGGTGCGGCTCGCCGCGTCGACTGCACCAAGGTCAAGTGCATAGCCCTGACCTTCGACGCGGGACCGGGCGAGGGCACCCCCCACCTCCTCGACGTCCTCAAGGAGAAGCAGGTCCCCGCCACCTTCTTCCTCCTCGGCAGCAAGCACGTCGACCGCTACCCCGAGGTGGTCAGGCGCATCGCCGACGAGGGCCACGAGGTCGCCAATCACACCTGGTCGCACCGGATCCTGACCGACCTCGACGAGTCCGAGGTCCGCGAGGAGCTGTCGCGCACCCAGGACGCCATCGAGAAGATCACCGGCCGGAAGCCCACCCTTATGCGCCCGCCGCAGGGCCGCACCGACGGCACGGTGTCCGACGTCAGCCGCGAACTCGGTCTCGCCCAGGTCCTGTGGAGCATCACGGCCAAGGACTACTCCACCACCGACTCGGCGCTCATACGGCAGCGCGTCCTGGAGAACGCGCACCGCGACGGGATCATCCTGCTCCACGACATCTACGACGGGACGGTGCCGGCCGTGCCGTCGATCATCGACGAGCTCAAGCGGCGAGGCTTCACGTTCGTGACGGTTCCGGAGCTCCTCGCCCCCGGAAAGGCCGAGCCCGGCGAGGTCTACCGCCCCGAGAAGGACTGACGAGACCTGCCGAAAACGGGTGAGGTGACTCACATCGCCCACTCAGGATTCCCCGGAACAATCGGGAAAGGTTTATCGTTCATACGTATGTGACTGCGAAGGGGTCCGGTCCCCAAGGTCCCCCCGAGAGGTGACCGCTCTTCGCCTGTCACGGCGATCGGCCCCGGTTGGAATCCCCCGTCCAACCGGGGCTTTGTCGTTCCCTTCCGCCCCGTTCCTCTCCTCCGCCGCCCGTTCACGGCACATCGACGGCGCGTGAGGGGCGCGCACCCCGGCGCGTTCGACTCGTTCGAGTGAGCCTCGGCATGGTGGCCCGGACCTCGGGCAGTGATCTTCCCGAGCCGGTGAAGACGATCACCGCCGGCCACTCCGAGCAGGGACGATCGAAGGGGGACCCCATGCTCCGCACCACCTCCAATGCCCGTTGCGCCCTCCTTGCCGCAGCTGCCTCGCTCCTGCTCGCGGGCTGCACCACCGTCGGACCCGACGGGCCCGCGCCCCCGGGTGTCCCGGCGAGCAGGGCGGCCCAGGACCAGCTGCTCAAAGCCGCCGAGCACCGCCTCGTGGTGGACTGCCTCGACGCCCGGGGGTTCACCCTCACGGCCCGGCCCCGCGCTCCGGACGAGGACCGCGCCCTCCAGGCGGCGCTGTTCGGCGCCGGGCCCCGTGAACTCTCCGTCACCCTCGCCACGGGCGCCACCGTCACCGCCCACGAGGACGGCTGCCTCGCCACCGCCCGCCACCGGCTCTACGGCGACCAGCGCCGCTGGTTCCGGGCCCAGGTCACCGTCGACAACCTCCGCGTCGAGGCCCAGGCCCGGATGCGCGCCGACCCCGTCCACCGAGCGGCACTCGCCCGCTGGACCCGATGCGCGAGCCCGCCGGGCCGCACCCGCACCGACCGCCCCGATCCCGCTGTCGCCGCCCGCTGCGCCCGCGAGACCGGACTCGAGGGCGTGCGCGCGCGGCTGGAGGCCGCGGAGCTGGTCACGGTGCGCGCCCTGCGCCGCGACGAACTCACCACCTACCGGCAGCTGCGCGACCGCGCGCTGCGGCGGGCAGTCGAACTGTCCGCATCCACCCACCCGCAGAAAGGCCCCACCCTCTCGTGAAGCGACTCCTCGCCGTCTCCGCCGCCGCACTGCTCGCCGTCACCGCCGGCCTCGCCCTCGCCACCGCGGCAGGAGCCGCCGAATGCCCCGCCGGTGAGTTCTGCGTCTGGCAGGACGCGAACTTCGGCGGCCAGCGCGCCAACTGGAGCGGAGACGACGGCTGGTGGGAGAGCTGGATCTCCGACACCGACTCCTCATGGGCGAACCACGGCATCTCGGGACCGGGAATCAAGGACCACGTCCAGGTCTACGAAAGCGCCTGGCAGGGCGGCAGCATGACCATCTGTCTCGCCCCGGGGCAGGAGGTCGGCTACGACGGCGCCGCCAACGACCGGGGCGACTCCCACATCTGGTCGACCGGCTGCTGACCCGCGAGGACCGGGCGGGTCAGCCCTCGGCGCCGAGCCACAGGTCGGGACCGAACACCTCGTAGTGGATGTCGGCCGAGGCGGTGCCCCGGCCGATCAGGTCGCCGCGCACCGCGCGCAGGAAGGGCAGCGGCCCGCACAGGTAGGCGGTGGTGCCCTTCGGCAGGTCGATGAGCGTGACGTCCGCGCGGCCCGGCCGGGCGCCGGACTCGCCCGGCTCCTCGTACCAGAGGTGCAGCGTCCCCTGCGGCAGCGCGTCCACGAGGCGCCGCAGCTCCTCGGCGTGTGCGTGGGACGCGGGGGCGCGGTCGGCGTGCACCACGACGACCGGACGGGTCGAGCCCGTGGCGACCAGGTGGTCGAGCATCGCCAGCATCGGGGTGCCGCCGACGCCGGCGGAGGCGAGCAGCAGCGGGCTCTCGCCCTCGGGCAGGACCAGATCGCCGAACGGGGCCGAGACCTCCACGGTGTCGCCCGCGCCGGCGTGGGCGTGCAGCCAGGAGGAGACCTCGCCCGCCGGGTCGCCGTCGACCCGCTTCACCGTGATCCGCCACTGCGGGTGCCCGGGGGCGGCGGACAGGCTGTACTGGCGGATCTGCCGGGCGCCGTCGGGCAGCGCGACCCGGACGCTCACGTACTGGCCCGGCCGGAACGGGGCCGTGGGCGTCCCGTCGACGGGGCGCAGGACGAAGGACACCGTGTCGGCCGTCTCCTCGCGTCGCTCGGCGATCTCCATGGACCGCCAGACCTCGCCCTCGGCGACCCCCGCCTCCTGGTAGAGCCGGGCCTCCACGGCGATGAGGGCGTTGGCCATCAGCCAGTACACCTCGTCCCAGGCCTGCGCGACCTCGGGAGTCACCGCCTCGCCGAGGACCTCCACGATCGCGGCGAAGAGGTGCTCGTGCACGGTCTTGTACTGCTCGGAGGTGACGCCGAGCGAGGCGTGCTTGTGCGCGATCCGGGACAGCATGGCGTCGGGGCGGCTGTCCGGGTTCTCGAGCAGGGCGACGGCGAAGGCGGCTATGGAGCCGGCGAGCGCCTTCCGCTGCTCGCCGTTGGCCTGGTTGCCCCGGTTGAACAGGTCGCGCAGGAGCTCGGGGTGGGCGGCGAAGAGACGCGCGTAGAAGCGCTCGGTGATCTCGTCGAGTGCGCCGCCGACGGCGGGCAGGGTGGCGCGGACGACCGGAACGGCCTGCTCGGACAGCATGAGAGCTCGCAATCTGGTAGATGATCTGCGTATTAAAAGGCGTGCGAATGCTCCCGGGGGAGCGGGCACGGTCAGGGCGATCGCGCGGGGCGTGGGCTGAGGGTGAGGAGCAGCGGACCCGTCGGCGAGTCCACGAGCTCCGCCACGGTCAGGGGGTCGAGTGCGCGATAGAAGGCCTCCTGTGCCTCGCGCAGTGCCCCGCGCAGCCGGCAAGCGGTGCGCAGCGGGCACGGTGGATCACCCTCGCAGGCGACGACCTCTTCCTCGCCCTCCAGGGTCCTGGTCAGCCAGCCAACCGAAGAGCGCCGTCCCAGCTCCGTCAGGGCCAGACCGCCGCCACGGCCGCGCCGCGCCTCGACCACGCCGAGGTGTTGGAGCCGTGTGACCACCTTCGCCATGTGGGCGTAGGGCACGTCCATCGCCTCCGCCACCTCTCGGGTGGTGACGGGCTCCTCCGGTGCGGTGACCGCCAGGCGCATCACGGCACGGAGCGCCAGGTCGGTGAACTTCGTCAGCCTCACGACCCGACCGTATCAAACAGGTATCTCGCGTACTTATTAAGGGGATGGCTCTCGCCGCCGACGGCGGCGGCGCCACAGCCACCAGCCGCCCGTGAGCAGGCAGCCGGCCACCACGACGATCACGGCCACGGGCCACTGCCCGCCCGCGAGCCGGGTGTCCGTGCCGACGACCAGCAGGAGCCCGACCAGCGGGAGCAGCAGCGATCCCAGCGCCCGCAGCCCCGCCAGGGCCATGGCGGGGTCGACCCGGACACGGCGCGGCGAGCGCAGGTCGCGCGAGCCGACGTAGAAGACGGTGGCCCGGTCCATCAGCTGGTTCGTGGCGCGGTTGTACGAGACGGCCATGTACGGCAGCCAGACGAGCGGGGCCACCTGGCCGAGCAGGAACACACAGGCCAGGAGCACCCACTGACCGAACCGGGCGAGACGGCCGGGGCCGTCGTCGGAGGGCGTGAGCAGTCCCAGGAGCCGCGCCATCCGCATCACCAGGTCCCAGAGGACGGCTGTGCGCCCTCGTCCGTCGGGTGTGCGGGGCTCGGCCGCGTGGGTTTCGAGGGCGGCAAGGGCCGTCACGGTGTCTCCGTACACCCCTTGCAGGACGAGCAGTTCGGCAGCCCGCTCCGGATCCGTGGGATCCCGCCCCTCGCAGGCGGCGAGTTCGAGCACCGTACGCGCCTGGGAGAGGAGGGCGCCGCAGAACGCGACGGGGATGAAGAGGAGGAACGGGCCGCCGACGAAGGCGCCTTCCGCCACGACCCGCCGGCGTCCGCGGTTGACGACGAGGGACCGCAGAGCCGCGGCGTCGGCTTCCGGATGGGCGGCGCGGAGGCGTTCGACCGCGGGCCCGGCCCCCGGCCCGAGGTGGCGCAGGGCGAAGGAGGCGAGCGCCTCCGGGAGCCTCCCGGGATCCGCCGCGATCTCCCGCAGCAGGGAACCCGGGAGCCCGGCATCGCGCCCGCCTCCCTCCGTACCCGCGTCACGGCGCCCCGCGCGCCGACTCCAGAGCTTCAGGACAGGACCTTGGCCTTGGCCTTCTCGAACTCCTCGGCCGTGATGGCCCCCTTGTTCTTGAGGTCGGCGAGCCGGGCCAGTTCGTCGGTGGCGCTGGCGCCGCCACCACCGCCCTGCGTTCCGGCGGTCTTGCGGATGTACTCCTGGAACGCGGCCTCGCTCTCCTTGGCCTGTGCGATGTCCCGCCGGCCCATGCTCTTGCCGCGGGCGATGACGTAGACCAGCACGCCGAGGTACGGCAGCAGGATGCAGAAGATCAGCCAGCCGGCCTTGCCCCAGCCGTTGAGGGAGTCGTCCCGGAAGATGTCCGTGATCACCTTGAACAGCAGGAACAGCCACATGATCCAGAGGAAGAACCACAGCATCGTCAAGAAGAGGTCGAGGAGGGGGTAGTCGTCCATTCCTGCACACTCCGTTCCCGCACAGGCCGGGGGAGGCCCGGCGATGCAGAGAGTCTCACCCGGCATCCACGCGCCCGCACGTCGTGACGGCTCCGTGTGCGGGCCGGGCACCGCCGTGTTCGGATGGAGGCCGCGAACCGTACGAGGAACGGAACGGAGCAACATGGGCCCGGTGGAATGTGTCGTGCTCGCCTTCCCGGGGGAGCGGCTGAAAGTGGCGGCGGTGACGGCCGTCGCGGAGCTCCGCAGGGCGGGCCAGGTACGGCTGATCGACTCGCTCGTCGTCGTCAAGTCCGCCACCGGCGAGGTGTCCACCTCCGAACTCGTCGAGTACGAGGAGTACGACGAGGCCACCGCCGAGATCGGACCCGAGGCCAATCTGCTCGGCCCCGAGGACGCGGCCGAGGCCGCCGAGACGCTCGAACCGGGCTCGTGCGCGCTGATGCTGCTCGTCGAGCACGTCTGGGCCGCGCGCGCGGCGGACGCGATCCGCGAGGCCGGCGGGCGGATCGCCGGGACCGTGCGCGTACCGCCCGAGGTCGTCGAAGAGGCGCGGGCGGCCCATCGCGAGGCCGTGGCCGCCGCAGCGGTCGGAAGGAGCTGAGCATGTTCCTGCGACGACGCCCTCTCCTGCGACCGGTCGTCCGGCCCGCGGGCGCGCCCCTGTTGCGCGGCGCCCTCGTGGGCGGCGCGGCGTACGCGGCGGGCCGCAGCTCCGCGCGTGCCGCGCGCCGCGAGGAGGACCAGGAGCAGGCCATCGCCGAGCTCCAGGCCCGACAGCAGCCCCCGGCGGCCCCGCCGTCGCCGCCGAGCGCACCCCCGGCCCCCGCCGCGCCGCCCGCCTCCGGCGGAGCGCCGACGATCACCGACCAGCTGGCACGTCTCGGCGAGCTCGCCCAGCAGGGCCTGCTCACACCCGAGGAGTTCGCGGCCGCCAAGGCGAAGCTGCTCGGCGTCTGAGGCGTCTGAGGCGTCTGAACGGTCGGGCTCAGCCGCGGCGCAGGGTGGCCAGCGCGCGGTCCGCGTGGGCGCTCATCCGCAGTTCGCTGCGGACGACCTCCCGGACCCGCCGGTCCTGGCCGATCACGAAGGTGACCCGCTTCGTCGGCGCGAGCGAGAACCCGCGCTTCACGCCGAACCGTTCCCGTACGGCACCGTCCGGGTCGGACAGCAGGGGGTAGCCGAGCGAGTGCCGCTCGGCGAACTCCTGCTGCCGCTCCACCCCGTCGGAGCTGATCCCGACGGGCAGGGCGCCGACGGCCCGGAACTCGGCCGCGAGGTCGCGGAAGTGGCAGGCCTCGGCGGTGCAGCCCGGGGTGAGGGCCGCCGGGTAGAAGAAGAGGACGACCGGGCCTTCGGCGAGCAGGCCGGTCAGCGAGCGCGGGGCGCCCGTCTCGTCCGAAAGGGTGAAGTCCTCGACGAGGTCACCGACGTTCATTTCAGGCCGTCCTCGATCCGTCCGCGCGGCGCCACCGGTGCCTCCGATGGCCGGCCGGTGACGTTACCGCAGAGTAGGGCCCGCGTCACCCCCGGTGCGCCGCCTCCGGAGCCGTGGTCCGTGCGGCGGCGCGCCGGTCGAGCACGGCGAGGGCGCGCTCGCCCCAGCGCAGGTTCTCCTCCTCGAAGAACCGGCCGCGCATCAGCGTGAGGTACGGACCGATCCGCTCCGCCTCGGCCAGGTACGCGTCCTCGTCCCGGCCGCCGAGCATCCACTCCCGCAGCCGGTCGTAGCGGGCCAGCTTGGCCCTGGCCGTCTCCATCCGCTGCGCCACGAACTCCCGGACGGCCGCGGTGTCGCCCTCGTCGCAGGCCTGCACCTGCACCATCAGCTCGTCGCGGACGGCGCTCGGGCGCGGCGGGGTGCTCGTGTAGGCGACCAGATCCCGCCTGCCCGGCTCCGTGAGGCTGAACATCCGCTTGTTGGGGCGCCGTTCCTGCTCCACCACGCGGGCCGTGATCAGACCCGCCTCGGCGAGCCGCTCCAGCTCGCGGTAGAGCTGCTGCGGGGTGGCGGCCCAGAAGTTGGCGACGGACACGTCGAAGATCTTGGCCAGGTCGTATCCGGAGGCCTCGCCCTCCAGGAGAGCTGCGAGGACGGCGTGCTTGAGCGACATCCGGACACGCTAGCAGCACGTTGAATAGTTTCCTCCGCACCTAATCAACCGACGGAGCAGCCGCGAGCCGGACGGGATCCCCGACCGGCCGGACGGGTGCCCTTCGCTGGCACGTCCGTCCGGCGCCTGCCTAGGCTGGAGAGGGGCAGGCCGCGGGGGAGCAGATCCGAGGGGCAGCGCGATGGACAGCGACACGTTCGTCTACACCACCTACATCCGGACGACCCCCGACGAGCTCTGGCAGGCGCTCACCGACCCGGACCTCACCCGCCGCTACTGGGGCGTGGCCTTCGAGACGACGTGGACCCCGGGCGCGTCCATGGTCTGGGAGGAGCACGGCCGCAGGACCGCCGACCCCGAGCAGGTCGTCCTGGAGGCCAAGCCCGGCCGCCTCCTCTCGTACACCTGGCACACCTTCACCCCGGACTGGGCGGAGGCCGTCCGCCTCGAGCAGGAGGTGTACGAGCGCCTCACCCGCGAGCGCCGGTCCCGGGTGACCTTCGTGATCGAGCCGTCCGGCGACACGGTCAAGCTCACGGTCACCCATGGCGACCTGGAGCCCGACGGCACCATCAAGGGCCTGATCGGCGAGGGCTGGCCCGCGCTGATCTCCAGCCTCAAGTCCCTTCTGGAGACGGGCGAGGAACTCCCGGAGCCGGCCCGCTGATCCGTACGACCGCCCCGCTGCCCCTTCGCCCGGTCCGCTGACCCATTCGAGTCGTCTCGCGCCCGACTCCGCCGCCACGCCCGGCGCCGTGATCATCATTTTCTCCTTTCATCCGTTTTGATGCTGTGGTCGGCGACGCCCGCCGACGTCACCGCGCGCAAGGGAGAGAGTGTCCGACGTGTCGCCACGCAGATACGCACAGGGGTGGGGGGCGCTCTCCCTGGCCGTCGGAGCCGTCCTCGTCAGCACGGCGGCCCAGTCACCGGACCGGGCCCCCGCACGCGAGCAGCGGGCCGACGCGGCCCGGGACTCCACCGCCGTCGTCTCGGTGGACGGCTGCGCCGGCGCCACGGCCCTCTGCTCCGACCCGCTCCACACGGTCGCGCTCGGCGGCGACCGCGTCCTCACCGGCCGGCCGTTCACGCTCGGCCCCGGGGCCTCCGGGTCCGTGGAGCTCGCGCTCCGTACGCCCGGGGTGCTCGCCGACGTCAACGTCACCGACCAGCGCGGCCGCCGGATCGCCGGAGCGCAGAACGCGGACCGCACCCGGTGGACCAGTGCCCTGCCCCTGCCGGCCGGAGCCCGCTACGCCGCCCGGCTCGTCGTCGACGGGGCGGCGGGCGGCCCGCACCGCGCCCGCCTCGACTTCCGTACCGACCCGGCCCCCGCGGGGGAGCGGCTCACCGTCGCCTTCGGGCCGGAGCACGGCGGCACGTACGGCGTCGGCATGCCGGTCACCGCCGAGCTCAGCCACCCCGTACCGGCGGACGCCTCCGAAGCCCGCCGCGCCGTGGAGCGGGCCCTCCAGGTGCGGAGCGAACCCCATGTCGAGGGCTCCTGGTACTGGGTCGACTCCACCACCCTCCACTACCGGCCCCGTACGTACTGGCCCGCCCGCGCCACGGTCCACGTCCACAGCGGCCTCGACGGGGCGCGCATCGACGGCGGGCTCTACGGTGGCCCCTCACGCCCCCTCAGCTTCACCACCGGATCCCGGATCGAGGCCGTCACCGACGTCTCCGCCCACGCGATGACCGTGTTCCGCGACGGAGAGCTCCTGCGCAACCTCCCGGTCACCACCGGCAAGGCCGGCTACCGCACCAGAGGCGGCATCAAGGTCGTCCTCGGCAAGGAGCCCCTCGTCCGCATGCGCGGCGACTCCATCGGCCTCAAGCGCGGCAGCACCGACTTCTACGACCTCAAGGTCCACTGGGCCACCCGGGTGACCTGGAGCGGCGAATACCTGCACGCCGCGCCCTGGTCGCTCGACTCCCAGGGCAGCGAGGACGTCAGCCACGGCTGTACGGGCATGAGCACCGAGGACGCCGCCTGGCTGTTCCACACCGTCCGCGAGGGAGACCTCGTGCGGGTCGTCAACGGGTACGGGAAGCCCATGACGCCCTTCGACAACGGCTTCGGCGACTGGAACCTCAGCTGGCCCGAGTGGCTCCGGGGCAGCGCCCTCGCCAGGGACGCCGCAGACACCGCAGACGCCACCGGCCCCGCGTCCAGGCCGGCCGCGGGTGCGCTCGACCCGACACTCTGAGCCGCAGGAGCTTCGATGCCGGACATCACCAAGGTCGAGGTCGGGAACGCGACGCTCTTCGTGGAGGCGCGGCGCCTCGGTCCCGACTCGGAACTCGAAGGGCTCGGCGACCGCCTCCCCGACCTCTCCGGCGTCACCGACGCCCTCTCCTCCTTCGCCGGACGGATCGGCGACGCGCTCCACCGGGCGGCCGCGGACCGCGCGACCGTCGAGTTCGGCTGCCAGCTCGGCCTGGACGCGGGAAAGCTCACCGCGCTCGTCGTCCAGGGCAGCGCGAACGCGAGCCTGCGCGTGACCCTCGAATGGGTGCGGAAAGAGCCTCGCTGAGAACCCTCACACCCGCCCGCCGCCCGGCGTGTCCGAGGAGAGCCGCTGCGCCGCGTAGATCGGGATCACCGAGAGCAGCACCAGCGCCGCCGCCACCACGTTCACCACGGGGGCCTGCTGAGGGCGGGTCATGTTGTTGAAGATCCACACCGGCAGGGTCTGCACCCCCGGTCCCGCCGTGAACGTCGTCACCACGATCTCGTCGAAGGACAGCGCGAAGGCGAGCAGCCCGCCCGCCAGCAGCGCCGAACGAAGCAGCGGGAAGGTGATGTCCCAGAAGACGCGGAACGTGTGCGCCCCCAGGTCCATCGCCGCCTCCTCGTACGAACCCGGCAGCCGCCGCAGCCGCGCCACCACGTTGTTGAAGACGACCACGATGCAGAAGGTGGCGTGGCCCACGACCACCGTGAACATCCCGAGGCCCACGCCGAGGGGTTCCAGGACCGTGGAGAAGGCCGAGTTGAGCGCGATGCCCGTGACGATGCCGGGCAGCGCGATCGGCAGCACCACAGCGAAGGAGACGGCCTCGCGCCCGAAGAAGGAGTACCGCTGCACCGCGAAGGCGATGAGCGTGCCGAGCACGAGCGCCACCGCCGTCGCCGCCAGACCGGCCTGGACCGAGGTCCACAGCGCCGCGCGGGCGCCCTCGTTGTCCCAGGCCGCCGCCCACCAGTCGAGCGTGAGGCCGGGCGGCGGCCAGCTCGCCGAGCGGTCCGGGTTGAGCGAGCCGAGCAGGACGAGCAGCAGCGGCAGATAGATCGCCGCGAAGCCGAGACCGGCCGCGGTGCGCAGCGCGATCCGCGCGGGACGGGAGAGGTTCATCGGTCGCGGTCCTTCCGGCCGGTCACAGGCTGCGCAGCGCGCCGGAGCGCCGCACCGCGAGCAGGTACACCACGATGACGGCGACCGGCACGGTGCCGAGCGCGGCCGCCAGCGGCAGGTTCAGGGTGACGTTGGAGTAGACGAGGTTGCCGATCAGCTGGGTCTTGCCGCCGACGATCTGCACCGTGATGTAGTCGCCGAGGCTCAGCGAGAAGGTGAAGACGGACCCGGCGGCCACCGCCGGCCACACCATCGGCAGCACCACCGAGACGAAGGTCCGCCAGGACTTCGCCCCGAGGTCCGCCGAGGCGTTCAGGAGGTTGTCGGGGAGCTGGGCGAGCGCGGTGTGGATCGGCAGGACCATGTACGGCAGCCAGAGGTACGTCAGGACGACCACCGTCGCCGTGAGCCCGTACCCCGGCCCGCTCAGACCGAGCGGCCGCAGCGCCCAGTCCAGCGGCCCGCCCTCGGAGAGGATCAGCCGCCACGCGTACACCTTCACGAGATAGCCCGCCCACAGCGGCATGAGCAGCGCCACCACGAACAGCGGGCGTCGGCGCGGGTGGGCGACGCGTGCCGTGTAGAAGGCGAGCGGGAAGGCGATGACGACGCAGAGCGCGGTCACGGCGAGCGCGACGCCGACGGTGCGCAGGGCGACCGTCCGGTAGACCGGGGAGCTGACGAGTTCCTCGAAGTTCTGCGAGGTCCAGATCCGCACGACCTCGGAGGTGAAGGTGTCGGTCGACCAGAACGCGGACAGGAACAGGGCCGCGAGGGAGCCGAGGTAGGCGAGGACCAGCCAGAGCAGCGGGGCGGTGAGCAGGGCCGCGAGCCGCAGCCGGGGCCGCCGGTGCAGGGCCCCGGCGAACCGCCGGACGGCACTGCGGCCGGGGCCGGCGGCTCGCGTCGCGGACTCGGGGGAGAGCCCGGGGGAGAGTGCGGTCATGGCGTCGGGGTCAGCCCTTGATCTCGGTCCAGGCCTGGACCCACTTGGCGTACGGCACGCAGCGCGCGTCCGTCCGGCCGTCCAGGCACTGCTCGATGGGCGTGGTCCAGAAGTGGACCTGCTTCCAGTACGCCTCGTCGGCGGCGTGGAAGACGGCGCAGTGGTTCTTGTCGGCGGTCTCGGCGCAGGACTTCGCGTTGGCCGGGGCCTCGCCGAAGTACTCGGCGACCTGCGCGTTGACCTTCGGCGAGACGATCCAGTCGAGCCACTTGTAGGCGCAGGTGGGGTGCTTGGCCTTCGCGGAGACCATCCAGGTGTCCGACCAGCCGGTGGACCCCTCCTTCGGCAGGACCGCGTCGACCTTCGCACCCTCGCCCTTCGCGAGGTTGGCGATCACCTGCCAGCTGGTGCCGACGACCGAGTCGCCGCTCTTGAAGGCGGAGATCTCCTTGAGGTAGTCGCTCCAGTACTCGCCGATGTGCGCGTTCTGCTCCTTGAGCAGGGCCACGGCGGCGTCGAACTGCTTCTGGTCGAGGGCGTAGGGGTTCTTGATGCCGAGCTCGGGCTTGGTCGCCTTGAGGTACAGGGCGGCGTCCGCGAGGTAGATGGGGGAGTCGTAGGCGGTGACCTTGCCGTGGTGCGCCGAGGCCTTGTCGAAGACGGCGGACCAGGAGTCGGGCGCCGGCTTCACCTTCTCCGTGTCGTACATGAGGAGGTTGGCGCCGCGGCCGTGCGGGATGCCGTAGGCGACGCCCTTGACGGAGTTCCAGTCCTTGTTCTTGAGCCCGGCGAAGACGTCGGCGTAGTTCGGCACGAGCGCGGTGTTCACGGGGGCGGCGTCGCCGGAGGCGATCAGGCGGAGGGAGGCGTCGCCGGAGGCGGAGACGGCGTCGTACGCGCCGGTCTTCATCAGCGAGACCATCTCGTCGGAGGTCGCGGCGGTCTTGGCGTTGACCTGGCAGCCGGTCTGCTTCTCGAAGGCGCTGACCCAGTCGACCTTCGGGTCGTTGGTGCCGTCCTCGACGTATCCGGCCCAGGCGATGAGGTTGACCTCGCCCTCGGCCTTGCCGAGCGCGGTCGGCGCCTTGAGGTCGGGCGGGTTGAGGCCGCCGGACTTCCCGGAACCCGCCGGGTCGGCCGATCCGCAGGCGGTGACGAGGAGCAGCCCGGAGAGGGCGGCTGCGGTCAGGAGGGAGCGGTGCGGGCGCACGAGGTTCTCCGTTGCGTGAGGGGACGAGGCCTGACGAGACGTAGGGGGATTACGGGGTTTCCGGGGCGTCCGGGACGCGCACGGCGTGACTCGGGTGCCACTGGAGGCCGATCCGGGCGCCCCGGAAGGCGGCGAGGTCGGCGGAGGAGGTCTCCAGGTTCTGCTGGAGCGCGGTGAGGCGGCCGCCCCCGTCGAGGTCGACCAGGAAGCGGGTGGAGTCGCCGAGGTAGACGACCTCCGCGACCGTGCCGGCGGCGGTGGCGTGCCCGGGGTCGCCGGCGGCCTTGTGATCGGAGAGGATCCGGATCTTCTCCGGCCGGATGCTGTACGTGCCCGACGCGCCGACCACCCGCTGGGCGGTGTCCCCGCTCAGCAGGTTGGAGGTGCCGACGAAACCGGCGACGAACGGGGTCGCGGGGCGCTCGTAGATCTCGGCGGGGGCGGCGACCTGTTCGATCCGGCCCTGGTGGAAGACGGCGATCCGGTCGCTCATCGTCAGGGCCTCCTCCTGGTCGTGGGTGACGAACACGAAGGTGATGCCGACCTCGCGCTGGATCTCCTTGAGTTCGACCTGCATCCGCTCGCGGAGCTTGAGGTCGAGCGCGCCGAGGGGTTCGTCGAGCAGCAGCACACGGGGGCGGCCGACGAGCGCGCGGGCCAGGGCGACCCGCTGGCGCTGGCCGCCGGAGAGCTCGGCGGGCCGGCGCTTCCCGAGACCGTCGAGGCCGACCTGGGCGAGGGCGGCCCGGGAGCGCACCAGGCGCTCGGCGCGGGGCACGCCGCGGACCTTGAGGCCGTACGCGACGTTCTGCTCGACCGTCATGTGCGGGAAGAGCGCGTAGTCCTGGAAGACGGTGTGCACGTCCCGCTCGAAGGGGGCGAGCCGGGTGACGTCGCGGCCGGCCAGTTCCACGGTGCCGGCGCTCGGCGTCTCGAAGCCGGCGATCATCCGCAGCACGGTCGTCTTCCCGGAACCGGAGGGGCCGAGCATCGAGAAGAACTCGCCGTCCGCGATCTCCAGGTCCACCCCGGCCACGGCCTCGGTCCGGCCGTAGGTCTTGCGCAGTCCCGTCAGCCGGATCGCCATTCCCTCCATGGGCGGGAACCTTTCTGGTGCGGTGGAGCGTTGTTCGGACGTGGGCGTAAACATATGAAGTCATAGTTCAAATCTCAAGACCCCTTTAAGGTAAAGCCTGAGTCAACGCTCGACGCGAGGTGGTTAACCGTGAGACCGAACGGCAGGCCGGACGACGGCGGCGGCGCGGCCGGGACGGGCGCGGCCCGCAGGGCCGTCTTCAGCCCCGTCGACACCCGGGCCCGGGTCGACACCGTCGTCCGCCGCATCGGCGACGCCATCGAGCTCGGACTCCTCGCCGACGGGGAGCAGTTGCCCGGCGAGACCGAACTCGCCGGACAGCTCGGCGTCTCCACCGTCACCCTCCGCGAAGCCCTCATGGCCCTGCGGCAGCAGGGCCTCGTCACCACCCGCAGGGGCCGCGGCGGCGGCAGCTTCGTCACCCTCCCCGACAACCCCCCGCAGGAGCGGTTGCGCGCCCGCCTCGCCGACTGGTCCACCGAGGAACTCCGCGACCTCGGCGACCACTGGGCCGCCGTCTCCGGCGCCGCCGCCCTGCTCGCCGCCCGCCGCACCCAGCCCGGAGACCTGCGGCCCCTCACCCGTACGGTCGAGGAATTCGCCACCGCGGGAGACCCGGCGACGCGCAGCCGCCTCTACGGCCGTTTCCACGTCGAGTTGGCCGCCGCGGCCCAGTCCGCCCGCCTCACCCGCGAGGAGATCGCTCTCCAGACGGACCTGGGAGCGCTCCTCTGCCTGGTCCTCGACGACCCCGTCCATCTCGGCAATGTGTCGGATCGTCACCGCGCCGTGATCTCCGCCGTGCAGGATGAGGCCGACGAGCGGGCCAGAACGCTCGCCGAGACGTGCGTACGGGAGTCAGTGGGGCGGCTGATCGCGCTGCGCCTCGGCACCCCGGGCCACACAACCGAGCCTCGTCCCGAGGAGGACACGCATGGGCAGGAGCACCGGGCTCGCGGGCCCCGCGGGGGCCGTCACTGACCCGGACCGGATCGACGGGGCCGTGAGCCGCGTACGGGACTCGGACCCGGTCGACGAGGTCGTCCGCCGCGTACGGGACACCCTCGAAGAGGTCTTCGCCGCCGTCGCCGAGACCGGCGCCGACACCGAAGCCCTGCTCGCCGAGGTGTCCGGGTCCGGGCGCGAACCCGTCGCCGCCGACCTGGCGGCCCTGCGCCTCGGACTGCGCACCCTGCTCGCCCGCCACCCGCTCGTCTCCGGCGTGGGCTTCGTCGCCGCGCCGGGCCTCCTGGCCGACGTGCCGGGCTGCCTCGAGTGGTGGCAGCGCGGCTCCGACGGAGCCGTACGGCCGCTCCTGCTCGACCTCGACCCGGAGCACTCCGCCTACTCCGACTACACGCACTGGGACTGGTACACCCTGCCCCGCGAGACCGGGCGCCGGGCCGTCGCCGGGCCCTATGTGGACTACCTGTGCTCCGACGAGTACAGCCTCACCCTGTCCGCACCGGTCGGACTCGGCGGCCGCTTCGTGGGCGTGGCCGCCGCCGACGTCTATCTGCGGCACTTCGAGGCGGCCGTCCTGCCCGTGCTCCAGCGACTGCCCGTACCGGCCAGGCTCGTCAACGCGCGGGGTCGGGTCGCCGCCTCCACCGACCCGGCCCACCTCGCCGGATCCCTCACCAAGGGCCCCGACTTCGCCACCGTCCTCGCCGAACCGCCCGCCGAACACCGCGCCGACGGCCTGCGTCTGCTGCCCTGCGGCGGCACCCCGCTGGTCCTGGTCACGGCCGACGACTGAGCCGTTTCCGGCTGCCGCGACGACGCGGTCGACCTGACACGGGTCACGGGCCGTGGAAACCGGCCGACACGAGGGCGCCGTCTGCGAGGGCGGCGCTGTCGGCCGCATCCGTCGGGACGCGTCGGCGGGTGCTCAGATGGACCGCGTCCTCGGCCTCGGCGTACGCCCCCAGCATCCGGTAGCAGTATCCGGTCAGCTCTCCCCGGTACTCCTCAAGGTCCTCCGCCGTGAGCCCCGCGCCGCCGTCCCCCATGCCGTGCCCCCTTCAGTGCGTAAGCCCAGGCTGCTGACCTGGGATTTCACCCTAAGGGATCACAGACTCGCCATGAGGCCGTCGAGCGGTGCCGGTGCCCGGCCGGCGTCGAGGGCCTCCACCAGGAGGGTGCCGTAGCGGATCTTGCGGCCCTTCTTCGTGCCGAGGAAGCGCCGCAACTGCTGATGCCTGGCCCGGCCGTGCTGCGCGGGCTGGCTCAGGAAGGTCTGCCAGGGGCGCAGGTCGCCCTCCGCCTCGATGATCTCCTCGACCGTCGCCGGGCCGAGCGCACGGATGAGCTCGTCCTCCAGGTCCGCCATGCAGACGAAGAAGTCCCGGTCCGGCGCTCCGGCCCGTCGGAGGCCCCGCTCGTAGAAGCCCCGCTCCCGTTCGTCGCACAGGCCGGTCAGGCGCAGGTCGAGGCCGGGCGGTCCGAGCAGTTCGGCGTAGCGGGCGATGCTCATCGCCCCGCCCATCGACACCACGCACACGCCCTCCGCGGCGAGGTCCCGGCCGTGCCGCGCGGCCAGCGTCTCGACGGCGGCGAGGTCGCTCGGTCCTTCCAGGAGCACCGCCGTCCGCAGCCCCAGGCCCACGGCCAGCTCCCGCGCCGTGTCTCCGCCGTGATCGCCGACCGCCCAGCGGCCCATCTCTTCCTGGAACGCCCTCATGTCTGCCATGGGGCGAGTCTGCACGGCCGCGCACCCGTACGGCACCGAAATATCGGGCCCTCAGTCGTTCACGGCCGTCAGCAGCACCACCGCGTCGTCCAGGGCCGTCAGCCCGTGCCGCTCCTTGGGGAGCATCCGCAGCGTGCCCGCCGGCAGCTCCTCCGCCCACCCGGCCGCCGTCAGGTTCACCCGGCCCCGCAGCACCTGGAGGCTCGCGGCCGGCGGCGCGTTGTGCTCGTCCAGGGAGGTGCCCGAGGTCAGGGCGATGACGGTCTGCCGCAGCACCCCGTCGTGCATCACCAGATGGGCGCTGCGCCCGTGCGGTGCCGTACGGGCCGCGGCCAGGTGTTCGTCGGCGAGGGCGGTGAGGTCCAGCATCATGACTCTCCCTGCGGGATGCGCGGGCGGTTACCCCCAGCCTCGCGTGTGACGTCCCGGACGCAACTCGGGACCGCCGGTGGTGCCGCCGCCACGACCACGAGCCCGGCGACGGCGACGCACGCCCCGGCGGCGAGCAGCGCGGCCGTCCAGCCGTGCGCCGCGTACAGCCAGGACCCGGCGAGGGAGCCGAGCGCCCCGCCGCCGAACGTGGTCAGCATGAAGACCGTGTTGACCCGGGCCGCCACCGCCCGGCCGATCCCGAAGATCCGCGCCTGGCTGGCCACCTGGCAGGAGCTGACGCCGACCACAAGGAGGTTCGCCCCGGCCACCAGGGCCGCGGGGGAGTACGGGGCGAGCCCCGCCGCCGCGAGGCCGAGCCCCGCGCACACCAGGCCCCCGGCGTTCACCGCGGACGCCCCGTACCGGTCGGCGAGCGGCCCGGCCGCCGCCGAGAGCAGCGCCGCCGGCAGGGTCAGCACCCCGAAGAGGCCCGCGGCCCCCGGCCCGTACCCGAGCGGCGGGGCCGCCAGGTGGAAGGCGAGCACGGACCAGAAGACGCTGAACGCGGCGAAGACGCACGCCCCGAGCAGTGCCGAGATCCGCAGCTCCCGGTGGACCGCGAGGAGCCGGGGAAGCCCGGCCAGGAGACGGACGTACGAGAGGTCTCCCCGCGACCCGAGGCGCTCGGGCAGTCGGCGGGGCAGGACGAGGAGCAGCGCCGCCGTCGCCACGGCCGCCACCGCGTAGGCGACCCGCCAGTTGCCGCTCGCGTCGGCCACCGCGCCCGAGACCGTACGGGACAGGGTCGAGCCGAGAGTCAGGCCGAGGCCCACCAGGCCCACGACCCGGCCCTGCCGTCCGGGGCCCGCGAGCACGGCCGCCACCGGGGTGAGGATCTGCGGCAGCACCGTCGTGGTGGAGAGCGCGAGCGTCGCGAGGGCGAGGGTGACGATGTCGGGCGCCGCCGCGGCGACGAGCAGGGCGGCGCTGGTCAGGGCGAGCAGCACCGAGGTGAGGCGGCGCAGCCGCGCGGAGTCGGCGAGCGGCACGAGCAGCAGGATGCCGAGCGCGTACCCGACCTGGGCGGCCGAGGCGATGAGCCCCGCCGTCCGCTCCGACACGTCCAGACCGTGCGCCACTGCGGCGAGCAGCGGCTGCGGGAAGTAGATGTTGGCGACGGTGACCGCCCCCGCCACGGCGAGGAGCAGGACGTTCACGGGCCGGGCGGAGGTGGCGGGGGTGAGGGGACGTGGGACCACGGAGGCCCTTCCGTACGGAGGAGGGGGACCCCTCCAGACTCCCGGCCGCCACCCCGGCCGATCAAGCTGTCATCATGAAACCGGCGTTGAGTCACACTCAACGATCAGTGGACGTCGAAGGGCGGGGCCGGTGCTCGAACGGTACGAACTGGAAGCGTTCCTGACGCTCGCCGAGGAACTGCACTTCGGGCGCACCGCCGAGCGCCTCGGCGTCTCCACCGGCCGGATCAGCCAGACCGTCAAGAAGCTGGAGCGCCGCGTCGGCACCCCGCTCTTCGCCCGCACCAGCCGCAGCGTCCGGCTCACCCCCGTCGGTCACGCCCTGTACGAGGACCTCCTGCCCGCGTACCGGCAGATGCGGGCCGCCCTCGCACGCGCCACCGCCGCCGGGCGCGGCGTCCACGGCAGGCTGCGCGTCGGCTTCGCCAGCCCCTGGGGCGGCGAGAAGGTCACGGCCGCCGCCGAAGCCCTGACCGCGCTCCACCCGGGGTGCGAGATCACCGTCCGCGAGGTTCCCCTCGACGGCGGATTCCGCCCCCTCCGGGACGGCACGCTCGACGTCCAGTACGCCGCCTTCCCCGTCCGCGAGCCGGACCTCACCACCGGTCCCGTCCTCGTCACCGAGGAGCGGGTCCTGCTCCTGCCCGTCGGCCACCCCCTGGCCGGCCGTGCCTCCCTCGGCCCGGAGGACCTCGCGGGCCTCGATCTGATCGCCCCCGGCGGCGACGTCCCCCGCTACTGGACCGACCACCACTACCCCCGCAGCACCCCGTCCGGCGCCCCCGTCGGCCGCGGACCGGCCGCCAACACCTGGCAGGAGGTCCTCTCCCATGTGACCGCAGGCCGGGGCGCCTCCCCGGGGGCGGCCCGCGGTGCCCGGTACCACCCCCGGCCCGGCATCGCCTACGTCCCCCTGCACGGCACCCCGCCCCTCGAGTACGGCCTCGTGTGGCCCACCGCCGCCGACTCCGCCCTGCTCAGGGCCTTCGTGGCGGCGGTCGAAGGGCGCCCTGCGGAACGACCAGATCACCCGTCAGATGGTCGTACGCCACCTGCGCGTGAAGACGGACACCGGTGACGAGGGTGTCGTCGTCCGCGTAGAAGCGCGGGTTGTGGTTGGTGACAAGCCCGCGTCCGCCCTCCACCGGCACAGGCCGTCCCGAGGCGTTCAGCGTGGCGTCCTGGACGCCGAGCATCACGTACAGGCCGCCGAACCGGCCGATGAACTCGGAGACGTCGTCGTACCCGAGCGTCGCACCCGTCTCCACCACACGGTCCCCTCCGACCACCCGGCGGAAGGTCGGCAGCCCGGCCTCCACCCACGGCCCGCTGTTGTGCACGGGCGGCACGGACTGCAGGTACTCCACGGTGGCCGTCGCCCCGTACGCCGCCGCCGAGTGCTCGGCCAGCGTCGTCAGACGCCGCTGGACCTCGGCCATGTCGGACTCCACGGCGCAGCGGACCGTGCCCCACAGGGTCACCGTCTCGCCGATGATGTTGAAGCGGCCCACGTCCTCGACGTGACCGATCGTCACCGTGACGGGGTCGAAGGCCGAGACCTGCCGGTACAGCTGGCCGATGCCGGTGAGGACCGCGCCGACCGCCGGCATCGGGTCGACGCCCTCCCACGGCGTGGAGCCGTGCACCTGCTTTCCGGTGACGACGATACGGACCAGGGTGGACGCGCCGTACTGGTTGCCGACCCTGTACCCCACGTACCCTTTCGGATACGGCGTCACGTGCATGCCGAAGACCATCGTCGGCACCGGGTCGGCGAAGGCACCCGCCTCGACCATCGCCCGCGCCCCGCCCTCCTCCGTCACCGGCGGGCCCTCCTCGGCCGGCTGGAACACGAAGAGCACCGTCCCGGGAAGCCGGTCACGGACCCCCGCGAGCACCGTCGCCGCACCCATCAGCATCGCCGTGTGGCAGTCGTGCCCGCAGGCGTGCGACACGGGGAACGGGCCGCCCGGGTAGTCGGCGTCCACCACCTCGGAGGCGAAGTCCGTCCCGCAGAGGTCCTTCACCGGCAGCGCGTCCATGTCCGCCCGCAGTGCCACGACCCGCCCGCCGCCCGGTGCCGCCCCGCGCAGGACGCCGACGACCCCGTGCCCCGCGATGCCCGTACGGACCTCGTCGACGCCCAGGGCGCGCAGGTGGTCCGCCACCAGGCGGGCCGTGTTCACCTCCCGGTTGGGCAGCTCCGGATGCCGGTGCAGATGCCGCCGCCAGGCCACCACCTGTCCGGCCGCTGCGGCCGCCCGCTCGTCCAGTTCGTCGTGGATCGCCTCGCTGCCCAAGGGGACTCCCTCTCGTACCGGCCGGCGCCGCGGCCCGGAAACCGTGCACCGTCAGCCTGCCACCCGGGACGCGCCACGACACCGCCCCGGGCAGCCGTCCAGGCCGACCGGGGCGCTGCTGCGGCCCCGGTCGCCGGTCAGGCCGGTGTGCCCACCGCGTCCGGGCCGCTGCGCGCGATGATGGCCGCCGTGTCCACGCCGGCCGGCAGCGTGCCGAAGGCGAGGCCCCGGTCCCCGTCGAGGCGCGAGGCGCAGAACGCGTCCGCGATCGCCGGGTGTCCGTGCCGGACGAGCAGCGAACCCTGGAGGACCAGGGCGAGACGCTCGACGAGCCGCCGTGCCCCGTACGCCACCGCGTCCGGGGCGCCGAGCCCCGCGAGGTCCTTGCGGAGGCCCGCGACCGCCGCGTCGAGCCGCCGGTCGGCCCCCGCGCCCCGGTCGACCTCCGCGAAGTACGCCTCCACCGCCTCCGGCTGACGGGACATCGCCCGCAGCACGTCGAGCGCGGCGACGTTCCCGGAGCCCTCCCAGATGGACGGCAGCGGCGACTCCCGGTAGAGCCTCGGCAGGCCCGAGTCCTCGACGTAGCCGTTGCCGCCGAGGCACTCCAGGGCCTCGGCGGCGTGCGCGGGGGCGCGCTTGCAGACCCAGTACTTGGTGACCGCGAGCCCGAGCCGCCGCAGCTGCTCCTCCTCGGCGTCACCGCGGGCCGCCCGGTCCACCGCCCCCGCGAGCCGCAGCGACGCGACCGTCGCGGCCTCCGCCTCCACGGCCAGGTCGGCGAGGACGTTCCGCATCAGCGGCTGGTCCACGAGCCGCGCCCCGAACGCCTCCCGGTGCGTGGCGTGGTGCACGGCCTGCACGAGCCCGAGCCGCATCCCGGAGGCCGAGCTGATGGCGCAGTCGAGCCGCGTCATGTTGACCATCCGGATGATGGTGGCCACCCCGCGCCCCTCCTCGCCGACGAGCCGGCCGAGGGCGCCCTCGTACTCGATCTCGGAGGAGGCGTTGGACCGGTTGCCCAGCTTGTCCTTGAGGCGCTGGAGCCGGATCGCGTTGCGGCTGCCGTCGGGCAGCACCCGGGGCACCAGGAAGCAGGACAGGCCGCCGGGCGCCTGCGCCAGGGTGAGGAAGACGTCCGACATCGGCGCCGAGGTGAACCACTTGTGGCCGGTCAGCGCGTACATCCCGGGCTCGCCCGTGGGCACCGCCCGGGTGGTGTTCGCCCGGACGTCCGAGCCGCCCTGCTTCTCGGTCATCGACATGCCGGCGATGATCCCGCGCTTCTCCGTCGGCACCCGAAGGCCGAAGTCGTACGTCGAGGAGGTGAGCAGCGGCTCGTACACCTCGGCGAGCTCCGGCTGGACGCGCAGCGCGGGCACGGCCGCGTACGTCATGGAGACCGGGCACAGGTGCCCCGCGTCGGCCTGCCCCCACACGAACACCTTCGCCGCCCGTGCGACATGCGCGCCCGGCCGCTCGTCGCGCCAGGGAGCGCCGTGCAGCCCGTGCCGCACGGCCACGTCCATCAGCTCGTGCCAGTACGGGTGGAACTCGACCTCGTCGATCCGGTGGCCGTACCGGTCGTGGGTGTGCAGGACGGGGGAGTGGCGCTCGGCGAGCCGCCCCCACTCCTGGGCCTCCTCGCCCCCCGCCTTCGCCCCGAGCTCGCGGACCTCGGCCTCGGCCCAGCCCGCGCCCTCCCGGCGCAGTGCCTCCAGGAGCGCGGGGTCGGCGGAGACGTCGTAACCGGTCAGCGGCGGTACCTGATTGGTGACCTCATGCGTGGGCGGCATCCGGAACTCCCAGTGCTCGGAGGGTGAAAGTGACGAGTGCGGGTACGGTCTCGGGCCCGACGGCCCCCTCCGCCAGCGGTCCGACGAGCGCCTCGGCGCCCGCCCCGACCAGCGCCGAGGCCGTCAGGACCGGGTCCTGGGGCGGCAGCTCGCCCGCGCGCACGCCCTCCTGGACGCGCGCGGCGAACACGTCCCGGAACGTGCGCCGGAAGACGAGCCGCTCCGCGTCCACGGCAGGGTCGACCGGTTCGGCGAGCAGTGCGTAGGCGAGGCGCGGCGACTTCAGGGCGCGCTGGGCGAAGGTCTCGATGACGGCGACCACCCGCTCGGCCGCCGAACCGTGCCCAGGGTGCTCGGCCGCCTCGGAGACGGCCGCGACCTCCCGGCTCACCACGGTCCTGAACAGCTCGACGGCGAGCTCGGCCTTGCTCGGGAAGTGGCGGTACACGCTGCCCGTGGCGATTCCGGCGCGCGCGGCGACGGCGGCCATCGTGCAGCCCGCGTACCCCTGCTCGGCGAGCAGCCCGAGGGCCGCGTCGACGACCGAGGCGCGCTGGGCGTCGAGCCGGGCCTGGACGGCGGGGGTGCGTCGGTAGGGCATGGAAGGAGTGAAGCAGTGATTCATTGCTTCATCAAGAGACCCGACGAAGGCGCCTGTTCCTTCGGGAGGAGCGGGCGCCTTCGCCCGCCCCGGAAGGGGTGGGCGCCCGAGGCGGTCGGCCGGTTCGGAGGTGGCGGCCGTGGGGCACGTGGTTCCAGCCGGTACGGAACGGCGCACGCCCCCGTTCGGCTCAGGGACGGCGAACGCCCCTTCCGGGACGGGAAGGGGCGTTCGCGGAAGGCGGTCCGCTCAGCCGGTGAAGACCTCGGTCAGGGACCAGATCGCGAGCCCCGCCATGCAGACGCCGCCGATGCGCTGCACGACCTTGAGGGGGACGCGCTTGGCGATGAACCGGCCCGCGATCAGGGCGAGGGCGGAGACCGTCGTCAGGGCGGCGAAGGAACCGATCGCCGTCGACCAGGTGCCGTTGGTGGCGGCCAGGTTGGCGGTGGTGATCTGGGTCAGGTCGCCCCACTCGCTGATGAAGACGGCCATGAACGCGGTCGAGAAGACGGGCCAGAAGCCGCTGACCGTCCGGCCGCCCTCGTCGGCCTCGTCGTCGTCGCCCCCGCCGCGCAGCAGCATGAACGCGCCGAAGCCGAACATCAGGGCCGAGACCAGTTTGACGGACCAGCCCGGCAGCAGCCCGAGCAGGCTGCCGGCGCCCACCGCGATGGCGACGTGGGCCAGGAAGGCGGTGGAGGTGCCGATCCACACGTACAGCGGACGCATGCGCGTGCCCATGGCGAGGGACGCGAACATCGTCTTGTCGGGAAGCTCGGCGAGGAAGATCAGCCCGAAGGCGGTGAGGATCGCCAAGGGGTCGAGGTGCATACCGGGGCTCTCTGCTCGGTCCGGGCCCCGCGGCTCCGCACGACACCTCGGTGGGCGACGGGAGGACCACTCGGCCCGGCATGACGGACCACGCCCACGGGAACGCGGACATGGCTGTTGCCTGGCCGAAGGTCTCGCCCGTCCGCGTCGTGCGCGGACCCGGTCACCGGGAACCCGGGGGCTCCAGTGTGTCGACGACCGGTTCGCAGGGCTACTCCCCTTCGCTGTCGCCCAGTGTAACGGATCGGGGCGCGAGGGTGGGTAGACACCGTCTACTCGATCTTGGTAGACAGTGTCTATGCCACTGAACGAGAACGATCACGAGGACGGGCTGCGCGCCCGGCTCGTCCGGGTCGGCGTCGAGCTGGTGAACGCCGAAGGGGTCCAGGCCCTCTCCCTGCGCGAGATCGCCCGCCGCGCCGGCGTCTCCCACGGAGCCCCCCGGCGGTACTTCCCGGCCCACCTGGACCTGCTGTCCGCCATCGCCCGCCAGGGCTTCGCCGAACTGGCCGCGCGCGTGGCCGAGGAGGACCCCGAAGGCGCCCCGGCCCGCGAGCGGATCGAGGCCCTCGCCCGCGTCTACCTCGACTACGCCGACACCCGGCGCGGCATGTACGAGCTGATGTTCCGGCACGACCTCCTGGAGAGCGGCCGGCTCGGGCTGCGCGAGACCAGCCTGCCGCTCTTCGCCCACCTCACCGGCCTCGTCGCCCGGGTCCGCCCGGAGGCCGACCCCGTCCTCCTCGCCGGCGCCCTCTGGGCCAACCTGCACGGCATCGCCCAGCTCTGGCACTGGGGCAGCCTCCCCCTCGCCACCGGCGGCGACGACCCCGGCCCCCTGCTGACGGCCGCGCTCGACGCCCACCTGGGGAGGCCCGCCCAGTGAACCGCACCCTCGCCTGCAGCGTCGTCGGCGCCGCCGTCGTCGCCCTCGACGGCACCGTCCTGACCGTCGCCCAGCCCGCCCTCCAGCGCGACCTGCACGCCCAGGTCGACCAGGTGCAGTGGACCAGCACCGGCTACCTCGTCGCCGTCGCGAGCCTCCTCGTCCTCGCGGGCCGCCTCGGCGACCGGTACGGCCACCGTCGGGTGTTCGCCGCCGGCGCGCTCGGCTTCGCCGCGGCCTCCACCGGGATCGCCCTGGCCCCCGGCATCGGCACCGTGATCGCGCTGCGCGTGCTCCAGGGCGTGTGCGGGGCGCTCCTCCAGCCCGCCACCCTCGGCATGCTGCGCACCGCCTACCCGCCGGAGCGCCTCGCGACCCCGATCGCGGTACGCACCGTCGCCATCGGCCTCGCCGCGGCGGCCGGTCCCCTCGTCGGCGGCGCCCTCGTCTCCTCGTACGGCTGGCGCGCGGTCTTCCTCCTCGGCGTACCCCCGACCCTCGCGATCGGCCTGCTCGCCCTGACCTCGCCGGGCCACGCGGCCGTGTCGGACCGCGAGGCCTCGCCGGACCCGGCCTCCCCGGACCACTCACCGACGGGCTCTCCCGACCGTCCGGCATCGGGCCTTGCCACCGCCGCCCGCCCGCCATCCGACTTCGCCGACGGCCACCGCCCGGCGTCCGGCCTCGCCACGGCCGACGGGCCCATGGCCGACGGGCCCGTGTCCGACCGCCCCGCCTCCGACCGCCCCGCATCCCGCCTCGCCGCGCTCGACCCGCTCGGTGCCCTCCTGCTCGCCGCCGCGCTCGGCCTGCTCGTCCACGGGCTCGTCGAGGCGTCCCGCCCCGGCGGCACCGGGGCCGCCGCCCTCGCCTGCGGCGCGGCCCTCGGCGCCGGTGCGGTCTTCGCCCGGCACGAGCGCAGGGCCGCGCATCCTCTCCTGCCCCCGGAGCTGCTCCGGAGCGTGCCGGTCGTCGCGGGGCTCGCCGTGCTCCTCGCGGCCTCGGCGGCCCTCTCCGGCTCGCTCTTCGTGGCGACGTACTTCCTCCAGGACGTCCAGGGGCTCGACCCCCTCGACTGCGCGCTGCGCGTCCTGCCCCTCGCCGCCCTCATGATCCTCGGCGCGCCCTTCTGCCCGCGGCTCCAGCGCCGCTTCGGCCCCCGGCGCACCGCCACCGCGGGAGCCGCGCTGCTCACGCTCGGGGTCCTGCTGCTCGCCCGGCTCGACGCGACGGCCGGCGCGGCCTTCGTCGGCGTCGCCTCCGCGCTCCTCGGCGCCGGATTCGTCACCCTGATGGTCACCGCGACCTCCGTCGTCGTGCACCGCGCCCCCGAGGCCCACGCCGGGGTCGCCGGCGGCCTCCAGCAGACCGTGATGAACGTCGGACCGGCGCTCGGCGTCGCCACCGCGACCCTGCTGCTCGCCCTCGTCCCGGACGGCGGCTTCGTACCGGCCCGGGGCGCCGCCCTCCCGGCCCTGGCGCTGATCGCCGCGCTCGCCCTCCCCGCCGCCCTCGCCCTGCCCGGCCGCGCCGACCGCCGGGGGACACGCCCGGAGCCGACGGCACCCCGGCCCGGCCGACGGCCCTGCGTACGATCATGAGATGTCCGCAGCCGGTCACCGTAGCCCTCCCGGCACGGCGACGCGCACCCAGTTCAACCTGGGTCGCGCCCTGCCCTTCCTGGTCCTGGTCCTGACGGTCGTCGTCGATCTGCTCACCCCCGACCGGGAGCGTTTCGACCGTCTCCTCGTCGCCGCGCCCGCGCTCGCCGCCGTCACCTGGAGCGTGCGCGGGACCGTCGGCATCGGGCTGATCGCGATGGGCGTCCGCGCGCTCCTCAGCCTCGTCAGGGGTGAGGAGCCCGTCCACGAACTCCTCACCAGCGAGTCCGTCATCGCCGCGGTGACCGCCACCGCGGCCTGGGTCAGCCGGGTCAGGACCCGCTACGAGCAGGACCTGCGGGAGGTCACCGCCGTCGCCGAGGTCGTCCAGCGGGTCGTCCTGCGCCCGCTGCCCGAACGCCTCGGACGGTTCGACCTGCATCTGCTGTACGTCGCGGCCGCGGCCAAGGCGAGGATCGGCGGCGACTTCTACGAGGCCGTCAGGATCCCCGGAGCGGTGCGCGTCATGCTCGGCGACGTCCAGGGCAAGGGCCTCGGCGCCGTCGAGACCGCCTCCGTGCTGCTCGGCTCCTTCCGCTCCGCCGTCAACGACGCCCGCGACCTCGCTGCCCTCGCGGACCGGCTCGACGAGGGCCTCGCCCGCTACGGCGCCTGGGACCCGGACTCCGACGCCGCCGAACGCTTCGCCACCGTCGTCCTGGTGGAGTTCCCCGACGGTCGTGACGTCGTACGGCTCCTCAGCTGCGGCCACCCCGCCCCGCTGCTCCAGCGCGCGACCGGCGTCGAGCCCGTGCACTTCGCCGACCCCTCGCTGCCCGTCAACCTCGCGGGCCTCGCCGAGAACCACCACCGGATCGAGGAGGTGCCGTTCGGGCCGGGGGACCGGCTGCTGCTCTACACCGACGGCGTCAGCGAGACCCGCGACCGGGCCGGCACCTTCTACCCGCTGGAGCTGCGCCTGCGCGGCTGGGCCCGGGAACCGGCCGCGGAGCTGCCCGCGCTCCTCCACCGCGACCTCGCCGCCTACGGGGCGGACGGCCTCGACGACGACGTCGCCGCCGTCCTCGTGGTCCGCCCGCCTGACGCGCTCTAGGCCTCGTCGCGCGACGGCACCGGCCGGAACGTGCCCCCGTACACGGGCAGTTCGATCCGCTCGCCGTAGCGGGCGAGCTGGGCCCAGGGCCGGTTGATGCCGACGGAGCCGTACGTACGCACGCGCGTGACGGTGTCGAGGTCGAGGACGTCGACGAGGACCTCCTCACCGGTGCCCGCCTGCCGGCGGACCGTCCCCTCCGGGTCGACGATGACGCCGGCGCCGACGCCGGCCGGGTCGGCGGCGTTGACGTCGACGACGTACACCTGGTCGGTCCAGGCGTTGGCCCGGGCGCAGACCAGTTCCATGCCGCGGTCGCGGGTGGTCCGGACGGCGGCGATGGCGAGGGTGCGCACGGGGCTCAGTTCTCCGTGACGGACAGGGTGGTGACGGCCGTGCGGCCGTGCTGGAAGAAGCGGCGGTGGCGGGTGCGGACGAGCAGCATCACGACGGCTCCGAGGACGATCGAGCCGACGCCGAGGAGGAAGACCCCGCCGACTCCGCCGAGCGACGTGGAGCCGTAGTCCGGGTCGGCCATGTCGTAGGCGCTGCGGACGAAGGCCGCCAGCATCATCAGGCCGCCGGTCGCCGGGAGGACGCCCTTGACCAGCAGGTCGCGCGGGGAGTTCCGCAGCCGGCGGCGGAAGTACCAGGCGCAGGCGAAGCCGGTGACGCCGTAGTAGAAGGCGATCAGGAGGCCGATCGACAGGATCGCGTCGCCGAGGAAGTCGGCGGAGACGAGGGTGAGCAGGACCAGGGCGACGGCCGCCGCGGCACCGAAGAACACCGTCCCGAAGGCGGGGGTGCGGAAGCGAGGGTGCACGCGTCCGAAGGCGGCGGGGAGGGCGCCGTGCGCGCTCATCGAGAGCGTGCTCCGGGGGCTGGAGCCCGCGCAGGTCAGCAGGGCGCCCACGGCCGAGACGGCGATGGCGAGCGTGACGACCCGGCTCGCGGCGCCGCCGAGGACGGTGGGTGAGAGGAGGGTGAGGACGTCGGCCGCGTTCTCCGCTTTGCCGAGTCCGAGACCTCCGGTGCCGGTCCCGGCGAAGGAGATCGCGGCGAACGCGGTGAAGAGGTAGGTGACGAGCAGGATCAGGGTGGAGGCGACCGCGGCCCTGCCGGGGGTGCGGTCGCTGTCGACGGTCTCCTCGTTGAAGGTGATCAGGGCGTCCCAGCCCCAGTAGATGAAGAGGCAGAGGAGCACCGCCTCGGCGAAGGAGCCGAAGTCGTCGAAGGCGAAGGGGGAGACCCAGCTCAGGGACGGGGTGGCGGCGCCGTCCCGGGCGAAGGCGGCGACGCCGAAGGCGAGCATCGCGAGGAGCTGGAGGCCGAGCATCGCGTACTGCACGTGGGCGGCGAGCTGGATGCCCCGGTAGGCGACGGTGACGACCAGGGCGATCAGGACCACGGCGACGGCGGTCACGGCGAAGGTGCTGCCGGCGGCCGCGTCGAGTCCGAGGAAGGCGAGGGTCGCGGAGGCTCCGACCTGGGCGAGCGTGGTCATCGCGAGGACGGTCGCGACCAGGACGGTCCAGCCGCCCGCCACCCAGCCGACGGCCGGGCCGAACGCCCGCGTGTTCCACACGAAGGTCGTGCCGCAGTCCGGCATCCGCCGGTTGAGCTCCCGGAAGGCGAAGGCCGTGAGGAGGATCGGCACGAAGCCGAGGAGCAGGGCGGCGGGGGCCAGGTCGCCGACCACGAGGGTCACCAGGCCCAGGGTGACGGCGATGCTGTAGGCGGGGGCGACGGAGGCGAGCCCGAGGGCGATCGTGGCGAGGAGGCCGACGGAGTCGCCCCGCAGGCCCTTCTCGAGGGGTGGTGCGGGAGGGGGTGGGGTGTCGGATGCGCTGGTCATGAGGGCCTCCTGGTGAAAAGCGTACGGACGTCCCGTATGCGTCGAAACGGTTCTGCCGGAGCGCGAGGCCGCGGCGGAGCGGGAGACGGACGCGCGGGGTCGGCTGCGCAGCTGCATCGCCGTCGGGGTCGCGTCGGGCCCCCGGGACCGGCTGCCCCGGCTGCTGTTCGAGTACTGGCCCCGCGCCCTCCGCGAGGCCCAGGGCCACTTCACCCCGACGGGTTCGGCCCGCCTGGTCGCCGCCGACTTCGTGGCGAGGGAGGACGGCTACCGGATGGACGTCCTCGCAGGCCGCCGCTCCCCCGGGAAGTGATCACCGCCCTGTACTCCTACGCCCGCGCCGCGACGGGATGCCTTCCGGACGCGCCGTGAACCGCCCTACGAGGGGTGGGCGTCGTCCGAGCGGAGGGCGGTGCGGACGCCGGTGATCACCACGGCGATCAGGGACAGCGCGACGACGGTCTCGGCCCACAGGAAGGCGAACCAGTCCAGCACGCAGCCGATGGGAGGGGAGCCGGGGGCGGTGTTGCGGAACGCGGCGAGAGCGAACAGGGTGGCGGCCATCCAGGCGAGGGCGGGCCAGACCAGGCCCATGCCGCGGGTCGTCAGGTACCAGGCTCCGATGAGCACGGACGCCGCCAGCGCCCACATCACCAGCATCATGAAGACCGCGAAGACGGTCAGGCTGCCCGATCGGGACACCGACAGCCCCATGACGGCCTCCTGCCGGGAGGCCGTGGAGGTCGCGGAGATCGAGAAGAGCGTGTCGTTGCTGGAGAACAGCATCCGTACCGGCACCTGCTTCCCGCCCAGCAGCGCCCAGAACTCGATGTCGGTCTCGTACGTGTCGAACGGGTAGTCGCCGATCGATCCTCCGGTGATCGCGACCCGCACGTCCCTGGTCGTGAGCCGCTCGTGCGCCTTGAACTCCAGGTCGCTGAGGGTCGCCGCGGAGGTCTGGAGGACGAGATCGGCCACCGGGGCGGTCCCGTCCTCCTCGGCGAAGGTCCCCCGCGGGGTGACCCGGACCCGCAGCGCCAGCTCCCGGGCCGCGGCGTCGACGCGCTGGACGGTGGCCTCCACGTCCACGCGGTCGGCGGCTGCGGAACCGGCCGTGTGGACCGTGTCGAGCGCCTGCCGCTCGGCGAACTGCAGCCACGACCCCACGGACACCGCCGCCACGATCAGGACCGCGATGGGGACCAGAACCGACAGGATCGACGTCCCGAAGCGGCGGGGGCGAGGTGGGTCCGAGGGTGGGGCCATGGTGACTCCGACGGGCTGGGAAAGGGGAACGGCCTTGTCCGGCCCGACGCCGGGAGGAGACCCCGCACCCACGCGGCGCGGTCGGCCGGAGCCGGGCACGATCGTCGCGGGCAGCCGCGTTCTTCGAGGCGCGGGGCGGTGGCCGCAGTGCGATCCTCGTCGACCGGGCCCGCGAAGCACCGCATCCGGGCGGGTGTGTCGGCGCCGACCGGACAGCCCGGTCGTCCCGACGGGGGCGGGGCTGCCGACGTCGGCCGTGAGGACATTCCCGACGTGTCGGAGGAGCATCTATTGCTGTGAGGCCGGCACGGCGCGCCACGCCGCCGGTGGGCAGAAGACGGCGCACGTCGGTCGGCCGCGAGGAGGAGGCCATGATCGTCGACTGCGCACATTACCGGGACGGGCGCCGGCAGCACGAGGGCGCGATGCCGCTGGAGCAGGCGGCCGCGCGCTGCAGGATGGGCGGCTTCGTCTGGCTGGGCATGTTCGAGCCGGGCCCCGAGGAGCTGAGCCGGGTCCGTGAGGTCTTCGGCCTGCACGAGCTCGCCGTCGAGGACGCCCGGACGTTCCACCTGCGGCCGAAGGCCGAGCAGTACGAGGACGGCACGGAACTGATCATCCTGCGCACGGCACGCTATGACGACGAACGAGAGGAGATCGACACCGGCGAGATCAGCGTCTTCCTCGCCGAACACTTCGTGATCACCGTGCGCCAGGGCGTCGCGAGCGAGCTGCACGAAGCCCGGAGCCGGCTCGAAAGCCGCCCCGAACTGCTGAAGGCCGGCAGCACCTCCACGCTGTGGGCCATCTTCGACCAGGTGGTCGACAGCTACGCGCCGGTCGTCGAGGAGCTAGAACGCGACATCGAGCAGATCGAGGCCACCGTGTTCTCCGGGGCGGTCGCCCCGACCGAGAGGATCTACTTCCTGCGCCGCGAGGCGACGGACTTCTACCGCGCCGTGCACCCCCTGCTCGCCGTGCTCGGCCGGCGCCTGCAGCCCGGCAAGTCGCCATCCGCGCTCCTGCCGTACATCCGCGACGTCCACGACCACCTGCTGCTCGTCAACGAGGAGGTCGCCGCCCAGCGCGACCTGCTGACCACCGTCCTGGAAGCGAACATCGCGGTCATCTCCGTCGAACAGAACAAGATCAACCTTCGGCAGAGCGCCACGATGGAGCGGCTCACCATCCTCGCCAGCGTGTTCCTCCCGCTGTCCTTCGTGGTCGGCTTCTTCGGGCAGAACTTCGACTGGCTGGTCGGCCACATCAGCGGCTTCGCGGCGTTCCTCGTCCTCACCGTCTGCGGACTGCTGCTGCCGTGCCTGATGTTCTACCTCTGGCTGCGCCGCCGCCGCAGCCACCCGCCACCCCTGATGGCCGAGGTGCCCCCCGTCGTACGGCGCCGGGCGGAGACCCCCACGGAGTGAGGGAGGCGCCGACGAGCACCAAACATCGGCTCCGGGGCGGCTTGTGTCGTTGACGCCCGGTTGCACGTCCCGTGCGCCGTTCGTGCGCTCTGGTCGCTCCGTTCCCGGTACGTGAGGCTTGCGACGGTCCGCAGTGCGGACAGCCAGCAGCCCAGTCGAGAGGAACGGGTGCACGTGCCCCAGGACAACCCCTTCGCCAACGGATCGTCCGAAGAATTCCCCGGCTTCCCGGGCGTCACGGTGGGTCTCACCGCCGCCGAGGCCTCCCGCATCGCCGGCCGCGGCCTCTGGGCCGCCGACGGAACCGTCGACCCCGACGTCGTCCGGCTCGCCCAGACCCTCACCACCGCCCTCCTGAGCGGAAACGGCGATGAGCTTCCGCTCCCCGCCGAACTCGCCGCGCACGTCGAGGAGGTACGCGGCCTGGCCCTGCCCGCGTACCACCGCATCGAGGCCACGGACGGCATCCGGCTCTCCGCCTTCAGCCTCCGGCAGCTCGGCCCCGGCCCGCACCCGCTGGTCGTCGTCCCGGCCGGCTGGACCCCCTTCGGCTGGCCGCTGTTCCTCTGGTCGTACCTCTCCCTCGCCCGCCGCGGCTACCACGTCCTCGCCTACACACCCCGCGGCCTCGGCATCCCCGGACTGCCCTCCACCTCCGAGGGCTTCGTCGACGTCGCCGGACCCCACGACTGGGCCGACGGCTCCGCCGTCATCGACTTCGCGCACGAGCACCTCGCCCCGAGCGTGATCGGCTTCCTCGGCGAGTCCTACGGCTCCGGCATCAGCCAGCTCGTCGCCGCCCACGACGACCGCGTCGCCGCCGTCGTCGCGCTCAGCACCTGGGGCAACCTCGCCACCAGCCTCTACGACCACGACACCCGCCACCTCGCGGCCGTGAAGGCCCTCCTCGCGCTCACCGGCGGCCCGGTGGAGACCAAGTTCGACCCGGCCAACCAGGAGATCCTGGCCGACTTCCTGGCCGACCGGAACCTCGACGGGGTCGTCGAATGGGGCCGGCTGCGCGCCCCCGAGTCGTACCTCCACCTCACCAACGACAACGAGACCCCCACCTTCTTCTCGAACACCTGGCACGAGGGGCTCTTCGCCGTCAACCAGCTCCTGGAGACCTTCAACGGCCTCGACGTCCCCAAGCGGCTCAACCTCTGGATCGGCGACCACGCCGCCCCCGAGGGCCCGGGGCTCATCGGCACGGAGCCCGGCAGGGTCAACGTCCCCATGGCCGAGGCGTACGCCTGGCTCGACCACCACCTCAAGGGCGAGCGCAACGGGGTGGAGGACTGGGCGCAGGTCTGCAACCAGGTGATGTTCACGTACGTCACCGAACCCGTCCCGGACCCCGGAACCGGCGAGCCGACCGGCGAGAACCGGATCGTCGAGGAGGCGTTCCGGGAGGACAGCGCCGACTGGAGCCGGGTCACCACCGGCGTCGAGGTCCTCGGCCTCACCGGCGACGGCGCGGGCGGCACCGACGGCCGGCTCCTCCCCGCGGGCGAGACCACGGACCCCTCGGAGGTCACGGGCTGGCGCCGCGCGTTCCTCGCGGGCGTGGACACCGAGGCCACCGTCATGGACGCGCTCATGAAGACCGGCCGGGAGGAACGGGCCGGCAACCCCAAGACCTACGACACCCGCAAGATCGACCGCAGGCACGCCCTCGTCTGGACCACCGCGCCGCTCACCGCCCCGGAGGGCGAGGGCACGGCCGGCCGCCGGGTCCGGGGCATCCCGAGGCTGCGCCTCACGGTCCGCTCCACGGCCGCCTCCGCCTGCCTCATCGCCCACCTCTTCGACGTCGCCGAGGACGACACGGCCCGGATCGTCACCCACGAGCCGCTCAACGTGTACGGGCTGACGCCCGAGCAGGACCGCACCGTGACCTGGGAGCTCCAGGCCGCCGCGTACGACATCGCCGCCGGGCACCGGCTGATGCTGGTCGTCGACAGCAAGGACCCGCTGTACGGGGACGCCTCCGTCACCTGGACGCAGACCGTCGTCAGCTCCCCGGAGGGCGCACCGGCCTTCCTGGAACTGCCGCTGGGCTGAGGACGGGACAGGACGACGGAGGCGGGTGGCCGGGATTCCCGGGCACCCGCCTCCGTGGTGTCACGCCACCGGCGCGAGCCCCAGATGCTCCCGGAGCGTCGTCCCCGTGTACGCCGTCCGGTACACGCCCCGCTCCTGGAGCTCCGGCACGAGCAGCTCGACGATGTCGTCGAGTCCGTCCGGCACCAGGTACGGCGAGACGTTGAAGCCGTCGATCGCCCCGTGCCGGACGAACCGGGCGAACTTCTCCGCGAGCCCGGCCGGGGTGCCGACGTGACCGCGCTGCGGACCGAGCTCGATGACCGTCTCGCGCAGCGACCAGCCGTTGGCGTCGGCCTTCGCCCGCCACTCGGCCACCGTGTCCAGGGTCTCGCCCAGCTGGCGGGTGCCGAACTTCCCGTCGTACGCGGCGACCACCGGGTCCTCGGCGGGCAGGGGCCCGTCCGCGTCCCGCCCGGACAGGTCGAAGCCCCACAGCCGGCTCGCGATGCCCAGTGCGACCTGGGGCGTGACCTGCCCGAGGCGGACCCAGCGGGCCTTCTCCTCCGCCTCCTTCTCGGTGGCCCCGATGATGATCTCCGTGCCGGGCAGGATCCGCAGGGCGTCCTCCGGCCGTCCGGCCGCCCGCAGCCGGCGCCGGATGTCCTCGGCGAAGGCGAGCGCGTCGTCGAAGTCCGTACCGTGCGCGGAGAAGATCACGTCCGCGTTGCGGGCCGCGAAGTCCCGGCCCTCGCCGGAGTCGCCCGCCTGGAAGATCACCGGATGGCCCTGAGCGCTGCGCGGCAGGGTCGGCGCCAGATCGACGTCGAACAGGTCGGTCCGCGACCGTACGCGTCCCACCGCACCCGGCACCGACCAGGAGCGGGCGTCGGCGGAACCGGCGACCGCGCCCTCCGCCCAGCCGTTCCACACGGCGCGCGCGAGGGAGAGGAACTCCTCGGCGCGCCGGTAGCGGTCGGCGTGGTCGAGGAACCCGCCCCGCCGGAAGTTCTCGCCGGTCCAGGCGTTGTGGGTGGTCACCACGTTCCAGCCGGCCCGGCCGCCCGAGAGCAGATCGAGACCGGCGAGCCGCCGGGCGAGGTCGCCGGGCTCGTTGAAGGTGGTGTTGGAGGTGGAGACGAGACCGATCCGCTCGGTCGCGGCGGCGAGCGCCGACAGCTGGACGATCGAGTCCGGGCGGCCTGCGACGTCCAGCTCGTGGATGCCGCCCTCCGACTCGCGCAGCCGCAGCCCGTCCCCGAGGAAGAAGGCGTCGAACAGCCCGCGTTCGGCGGTCCTGGCCACCCGCAGGAAGGTCGCCGGGTCGATCTGGGAGCCGCTGGACGGGTCCGACCAGATCGTCCAGTGGTTGACGCCCTGGAAGAACACCCCGAAGTGCAGCTGGGCGTCCGGGCGCGGGACGTCGTTCGCATCGGCGCGGGTCATCGGGTCTCCTCCTCGACGAGCGCGGCGGCAGCGTCGGTCGTGAAGCGGCTGAGGGGCCGGGGGAGGCCCAGGGAGGTGCGCAGGGTGGTGCCCGGCAGCGGACGGGCGGCGATCCGCCGCACGAACAGCTCGGGCAGGACGAGCCGGGAGAGCACCGCCAGGTCCTCGTCGAGGACGAGCGGCCGCAGTCGCACCCCGTCGACGTGTCCGCCGAGCTCCGTGAGGAGGTCCACCAGACCGGCGGCGGAACCGGTGTACCGCAGCCGGTCCGGGCCGCCTTCCCAGGGGGCGTACCGCTCCAGGTCGGCGATCCGCTCCCGGGCCGTCTCGCCCGGGGTGTCGAGGGCGACCTCGATCTCGGCGAAGGCGAGGGGCGCGCCGGCGGCCGCGGCCGCCTCGCCCGCCTCGGCCGGCGTCGCCCCGCCGACCAGCGCCACATCGGCGAGACCGGCCGGGACGAGACCCGGGCGGGCGAGGACCACGGGCCGGCCCTGCGGCGGGCGCGGCACGATCGACGGGCCCTTCACGGAGTACGTCTCCCCGGTGAAGTCGATGGCGTGGAGCCGCGAGCGGTCCAGGTAGCGGCTGGTGGCCACCGACCGGATCACCGCGTCGTCCTCCCACGAGTCCCACAGGTCCCGTACGACGCGGAGGCCGTCACGGGCCTCGCGGGCGAGCGCGTCGGCGCCCTCGACGACCGGGCGCCCCCAGGCGCGGGCGGCGGCCGGATCCTCCTCGACCCCGACCACCCAGCCGGCCCGGCCGGCCGAGACGTGGTCGAGCGAGGCGAGCTGCGAGGAGACGTGGAACGGCTCGGCGTACGTGGTCGCCACGACCGGTGCCACGCCGAGGACGCTCGTCGAAGCGGCCACGAACGCGGCCCGCTCCACCGCGCCGATCCGTCCGACGGGGTCGCTCGCGGGGCCGTTCACGGGGCCGGGCGGCAGGATCGAGTCGTCCAGGGTGACCAGGGTGAACCCGGCGTTCTCGGCGACGGCCGCGACCCCGGCGAGTCGACGCGGGGTCAGCAGTTCGCCGGGGGAGTGCGCGGCACGGCGCCACGCGGCCGGATGGGCACCGTCGCCGTCGATCTCGACGGCCAGGTGCAGGGCAGGGCGGGGCATGGGAGTCCTTCCGAACGACAGGGACGCGCGACGGCACGGCAGCGGTGCGGGGCACGGCTGCGCGGGGCCGGGCGACGGGACGTCACGGGACGCGCGGACCCACGCGGGGCGGGGTCAGGCGCGAGGGGAAGGACAGATGGCCGAGGAGGTACGGCAGTAGTCGACGTGCCGACGGCAGACGAGGCGGGCACTCGAACGGGCGGGGGCGTGCGCCGTGGTGAGCGTTGCGAGCACGTGCGCCTCCCCCCCCGGTTCCGGTCCCGTCCGGGTGTGCGGACGGGGACACCTCACCATAGGCAGCCCCCCTTCGGCACTGTCAAGATCGTCTCGAACGCCGGGACGTCGGGGCGACAAGTCCCGCCGGGCGCCCCGGACCGGACCCCGTGTCAGACTCCGGGCTGATGGAAGGTCGGCCCGCGGACGGACGCGCCGGCCCGCCCCGGACGCCTAGCGTGCCCGCATGATCCGATTCACCAGGGCGGCCGCGGCCGCCGTACTCGTCTGCTCCCTCGCCTTACCGGCCGGCGTCGCCACGGCCGCCGCCCCGGACACGCCGAGCGCGGGAACCGCGGCCCAGGTCGTCCGGCCCGCGGTGCTGCCGGCGCCCACCGGCCCGTACTCGGTCGGCAGCGCGGTCCTGCCGCTCGTCGACCGCTCCCGTACCGATCCCTGGGTACCCACCGCCGACGGCCGCGCGCTCATGGTCACGCTCCACTACCCGGCCGCCCACCCCGGCGGCGGCCGCCCCGCCCCGTACGCCACCCGGGACGAGGCGCGGCTGCTCGCCGAGCAGCTCGGGCCCGGCGTCTCCGGCGACGTCCTCGCCCGCACGCGCACCCACAGCAGGACCGACGTCCGGCCCGCACCGGGCCGACACCCGCTGGTGCTGCTCTCGCCGGGCTTCAGCGTCTCCCGCTGGACGCTCACCAACCTCGCCGAGGACCTCGCCTCCCGCGGCTATGTCGTCGCCTCCGTCGACCACGCCTACGAGTCGTACGGGATCAGCCTCCCCGGTGGCCGCACCCTCACCTGCGTCGCCTGCACGGCCCTCGACGGGGGCGGGGTGCACGGCAGCGTCGTCACCTCGACGCGCGCCGCCGACGTGCGGTACGTCCTGGACCGGCTCATCGGGGCGAAGCCGGTGTGGCGGTACGCCGACGTGATCGACGCACGGCACGTCGGCATGGCCGGCCATTCCATCGGCGGGGCGAGCGCGGCCACCGCGATGGCGGCCGATCCGCGGATCGACGCCGGGATCAACATGGACGGCGCCTTCTGGGAGGACCTCCCGGCGGAGGGCCTGCGGGGCCGGCCGTTCCTGATGCTCGGGACGCACGACTCCACGCACCTGCCCGGCGGGCAGGACAGCAGCTGGGACCGGACGTGGAGCGCGCTCGACGGCTGGAAGTGCTGGATCACGGTCGCCGGATCGGAGCACTTCACCTTCTCCGACGGCCCCGTGATCCAACGTCACTTCGGGCTGCCCCAGTCCGAGCTGCCCACCGACCGGGCCGTCGCCGTCACCCGGACCTACGTCGCGGCCTTCTTCGACCAGCACCTGCGCGGGATCCCGCGCCCGGTCCTCGACGGCCCGACGCCCGCGAACCCGGAGGTCCACTTCCAGCACCGCTGAGCGGTGCCCGGGTGGGGTCAGGAGCGGTACGGGGTGTTCGCCTCCGCCCAGTCGGCCAGCGCCCGCGCGCACTCGGCGACAGATTCGCGCCAGGTGCGCGCGGCACCGTCACCGGCCTCGTCGCTGACGTGCTTCACGATGCGCAGCGGCACCCCGGCGAGCTCCGCGGCCGCCGCGAGCGCGTACCCCTCCATGTCGACCAGGGGAGCCCGCTCAGCGAGCCGGGCGCGGGCCGCCTCGTCCGAGATGAACGCGTCGCCGGTGGCGAGGACCACGTCACCGCCGTCCGGCAGCGCCAGCGGCGCGCCGTACGTCTCGCCGGTCAGCGTGGCCAGCAGCTGACCGTCGAGGTCGTGCTGCAGCACGGTGCCGACGACGTGCGTCCCGGTCCAGCCGGTCCGCAGCGCCCCGGCCGTCCCCAGGTTCACGATCCCGGACGGCCGCGGCCCCCGGCCGAGCACGGTCGCGAGCGCGGTGGCCGCGTTCACCTTGCCCATGCCCGTCAGCAGGACGGGCAGCTCCGTGTCGAGGAACTGCGCCTCTTCCTTGACGGCGAGTACGAGCAGGGGCCGGTCGGCGGTGATCTCTCCCAAGAGTTCCATGGGGGCCACGCTAGTTCGCGGGCCCGCTCGTCGTACAACCGGGCGGGCCCCGGCCCGGCGGAACACCCCGCCGGTACGGGGCCGCGCCGGGCCGTGCCCCGCCCTCACACCGGCAGCAGCCGGCCGATCAGCTCCCCGAGCTGGCGGGCGTTGCGACAGGGGCGCATCTCCACGAGTTCGGCGTAGGCCGGGGCCACCGAATCGCCCGTGCCCCACAGCGAGGGCTGTTCGGGGTTGAGCCAGTGGACCCGGCGCGCGCGGTCCGCGACGAGCCGGAGCGCCGCGAGGTTGGGATCGGCACCGTTGGTGCGGGCGTCGCCGAGGACGAAGACCACCGTGCGCGGACCGACCGCCTCCGCGTACCGCTCGGCGAACTCGCCGAGCGCCGTCCCGTAGTCGCTCTGCCCGTGCCACCCCGTGAGCTCCGCCTCCGCGAGGATCCGGTCGCCGAGCCCCGCAGGGTCCGCCGCGCCCCGCGCGATCAGCCCGGTCACCTCGTCCACCCGGTTGACGAAGGCGAAGACCCGCACCCGGCTGAACTGGTCGTGCAAGGCCTGGACGAGCAGCATCGTGAACTGCGCGAAGCCCGCCACCGACCCCGACACGTCGCACAGCAGGACCAGCTCGGGACGCCGGGGGCGGCGCCGCCGCAGGACCGGGCGCACCGGGACGCCGCCGGTCGACAGCGAGCCGCGCAGCGTCCGCCGCAGATCGATCTCGCCGCGCGCCGCCCGGCGCCGCCGGGCCGCCAGCCGGGTGGCCAGCTTCCGCGCCAGCGGCCGTACCGTACGCCGCAGCTCGTCCAGCTGCGCCCGCCCGGCAAGCAGGAAGTCCACGCTGTCCGCCGTCCCCGCGACCGCCCGCCGCGCGACCCGGTCACGGCCCTGCCGCTCGGCGACGCGCCGCCGGGCCTCGGTCCGCACGCGCTCCCGGAAGGCCTCGATCCGCCGCCGGATCTCGTCGTCGAGCAGCCGCTCGGTGAACTCGGGCTCCTCGGCCGTGGCCGCCGCCCGCAGCCGGTCGCGCACCCGGGCGAGCAGCGTCTCGGGGCGCAGCCGGGAGAGCGTCTGGTACGAGGACCAGCCGTCCGACTCCGGGCCGGAGCCGTAGCCGCCGAACCCGCCCACCGCCTCCGCGGCCAGCCGGTCGAGTGCGGCGCCGTCGCCGGCCGTCAGGGCCTCCGCGAGCCGGTCCCGGAGCGCCGCGAGGTCCGCGGGGGTGTTCTCGTACGCCTCGCCCGACCCGGGAGCGCCGCCGAGCGGGAAGTACAGGTCGAAGACCTGGTCGAACACCGTGCGCTGCCCCTCCCCGTGGAGCAGCGTCGCCGCCAGCGCCTCCCGGACCCGCTCCCGGTCGGTGAAGCCGACCGCTTCGAGCGCGAGCCCCGCGTCCACGGTCTCGCCGGTGCCGATCCCGAACCCGTGCGCGCGCAGTGCCGCGACGAGCCCGGTGAGCCGCACCGCGGCCCCGGCAGGCGCCACGGGACCGGTCGGGGCCGCCGTGCCGGCCGCGTCCGCCGTACCGGCCTCCTCCGTCGGGCCGCAGGCCGCCCCGCTCACACCGCGTCCAGGTCGAGCTTGGCCGCCGCCTTCACGATGTCCTCCTGGTGCTTGAGGAGGACACCGAGGGTCTCGCGCACGACCCGCTCGTCCAGCCGGTCCGCGCCGAGCGCGAGGAGCGTGCGGGCCCAGTCGATCGTCTCCGACACGGACGGGACCTTCCGCAGGTCCATCGCCCGCAGCGCCCCCACGACCCGTACGACGGACGCGGCGAGCGCGGCGTCGAGACCGGGGACCTTGAGGGTGACGATCCGGCGTTCCAGCTCCTCCTCGGGGAAGCCGATGTGCAGGAAGAGGCAGCGCCGGCGCAGCGCCTCGGACAGCTCGCGGCTGGCGTTCGAGGTGAGCACGGTGAACGGCCGCCGCGTCGCCGTGATCGTGCCGAGCTCGGGCACGGTCACCTGGAAGTCGCTGAGCACCTCCAGGAGCAGCCCCTCCACCTCGACGTCGGCCTTGTCGGTCTCGTCGACGAGCAGCACCGTCGGCTCCTCGGACCGGATGGCGGTGAGCAGCGGCCGGGGCAGCAGGAACTCCTCGCCGAAGATGTCCGTGCGCGTCTCGTCCCAGGACTCGCCCCGCCCGGCCGTGATCCGCAGCAGCTGCTTGGCGTGGTTCCACTCGTACAGCGCGCGGGACTCGTCGACGCCCTCGTAGCACTGCAGCCGGACCAGGCGGGCCCCCGTGACCTCGGTGACGGCCTTGGCGAGCTCCGTCTTGCCGACGCCGGCCGGGCCCTCGACGAGCAGCGGCTTGCCGAGCCGGTCGGCGAGGAAGACGGTGGTGGCGACGGCCGGCGACGTCAGGTAGCCGGTCGTGGCGAGCCGTTCGGCGACGTCGTCGACGGAGGTGAAGAATCCGGTCGTCATGGCTGATCCGGTCGTCATGCTGTCCCCCCGGGAAGCGAGATTTCGTACTGGCCAGTAGCCTCTGCTGTACTTGATCAGATCGGGCACCGCCGCACAACCGTCCCGCGCGAGCTCCGTGCCGCGCGCGGGGCGGCGGCCGCTGGTGCAATGGGGGGACCGGGTACGCCACCCGGAGGCCCGCACGGCGGTGGAGGTGTCGTGGCGGAACGGGACGAGGCCCTCCTGAACAGGGCACGGGCCCTGGAGCAGGCGATCGCCGAGATCGGCACGACGCTCGACGAGACGACCACCTGCCGTGAACTCGCGGCCTTCCTCGCCCGCCATCTGCACGGCTCCGTCACGGTCGACCTGCTCGACGAACCGGGAGACCCCGTCCGTCGCGCCGCCTCGGCGGGCCCGACGGACACCGACGGCGGCAGCGGCACCTCCGACGGCGCACCTGGCGGCGCTCCTGGCAGTGCCTTCGGCGGCGCACCCAGCAGCACCCCTGGCGGCGCACCCGGCAGTGCCCCTGGCGGCGTGCCAGGCGGTGCCCCCGGTAGCGTCCCCGGCGGTGCGTCCGGCGATGCCCCCAGCCTCGCCGTGCCCCTCGCCGTCCACGACGAGGACTCCCTCGGGACCGTGATCGTCACGCGCCACGGCGGTCCCCGCTTCTCCGCCGACGAGACCGCGGTCCTCCGGCACGCGGTCCGCCTCGCCGCCCGGCACCTCGGCCACGCCCGCCTGCTCGCCGCCACCGAGGACACCGCCCTCCACCTCCAGCGCGCCCTCGTCGCCGAACCCGGCAGGCCGCACCCCAATCTGGAGATCGCCGGCTCCTACCTCCCGGCGGGCCCCCGCGCCCTCGTGGGCGGCGACTGGTTCGAGACCGTACGGCTCCACTTCGGCCGCAGCCTGCTCGTCGTCGGCGACGTGATGGGCCACGGGCTCGACGCGGCCGTGGACATGAACGCCTACCGCACGGCGCTCCGCGAGGTCGCCGCGACCGACCTGCCGTCGCACCGGGTGCTGCGCCACCTCGACTCCGTCGTCGCCGAGGACGACGCCCGCCGCCCCGCCACCTGCCTGCTCGTCCGGGTCGACCCGGGCCGCGGCACCGCGACCTTCGCCAACGCCGGGCACCTGCCGCCCGCCGTGTTCGGCGCGGACGGCTCCGTGGAGCTCGTCGACCTCCCGGTGGGGCCGCCGCTGGGCACCGGCGTCGGCGGCTACGAGCCCACCACGCGCCCGCTCGCCCCGGGCGACAACCTGCTGATCTTCACCGACGGCCTCGTCGAACGGCGCGGCGAGGACATCGACGTCTCGCTCGCCCGCCTCGCCGCCCTCCGGCTCCCCGCGGACTCCGGCCCCGAGCAGGTCGTCGAGGAGGTGCTCAGCCGCCTCGACGCCCACCACGCGGAGGACGACGTGGCCGTCCTCGCGGCCCGCGTCCGCGTCCGCCCGGAATCGTGACCCAGGGTCACATCCTCCCCACGCGCCGCCGTGACGCACGGTCACACCACCCCCGCCGACGACCTGTTTCGCGCCGCGGCGGGATTCTTCCGGCAGGACGCTTGTGCGCGGCCCCGAGGCCCGGCACGCTCCTCGTATGAACACGGCCAGGCATGCCAGTGAACGTCTGATGAGCTGGCCCTCGCTGACCCCCGGCCGCGCCCATTGCGGCGCCGAGCTCGGACTGGGCACCGGGACGCAGGAGATCGTCCACTTCCACGGTGAACACGAGGCGGACGTCCACCTCACCCGCGCCATGGTCGCGAAGCTCCGCCCGGCCCTCCTCGGGTCGAGCGCGGTCCGGCTGCGGGCCGGATCCGGCTGGGTGACGGTCCGTCTGGACATGGGCTCGGACATCGACCTGCTCGCCACCCTGGTGAGCGCCGCCCTCCAGGCCAACGGCGTCCCCGACGTCGCCCCGGACGGCTGCACCCGCACCCGTCCGGTCCCCGGCACCCGCTGAACCGGCCGTCTACGAAGGGACCGGGAACAGCATGCACGTGCTGGTCGCGTGACCGAGGAGCCGGTCCTCCGCGTCGTACAGGCCGGCCTCGGCGAGCGCCGTGCGGCGTCCCTGCGACAGCACCGTGCCGACGGCGCGGATCTTGCCCGTGTCCATCGTGACGGGGCGCAGGAAGCGGGTCGACAGGTCGAGCGAGGTGTACGCCATGCCCTGCGGGAGCGTCGAGTGCACCGCGCAGCCGGCGGCCGAGTCGAGCAGCGTCGCGTACACGCCGCCGTGCACGCTGCCGATCGGGTTGTAGTGCTCCTCGCCCGGTTCGAGCGCGAACACCGCGCGCCCCGGCTCGACCTCCTCCAGGGCGAAGCCCAGCAGGGAGGCGATCGGCGGTCCGGGCAGCCGGCCCGCCACGATCTCCCGGAGGAAGTCGATGCCCGCCATGGACATCGCGGCGCGCGCGGTGGCCCCGGCGTCCTCCCACTCGACCGTGCGCGACCGCCCCATCACCACTCCACTCCACCGACCAGCTGACTTTGTACATCGAAGCTAGCTTTCGTGTCGGCTGACTGTCAACGGCAGAGCCAGGTGGCTACAGTGGGCGCATGAACTGGCTGGACACGGATACCGAGAACTGCCCGGTCGGCCGTGCCCTGGACGTCGTGGGCGAGAAATGGAGCCTGCTCATCCTGCGGGAGGCGTTCAACGGCGTCCGCCGGTACGACGAGTTCCGCAGGCACCTCGGCCTCTCGGAAGCCGTCCTCGCCGACCGCCTCCGCAAGCTCGTCGCCGCCGGCGTCCTGCGCAGCGAGCCCTACCGGGAGCCCGGCGCCCGCACCCGCCACGAGTACCGCCTCACCCGCAAGGGCGTCGACCTCTGGCCCGTGCTCCTCGCCCTCAAGCAGTGGGGCGACACCCACGCCGCCGAGCCCGAGGGCCCCGTCCTCGACGTCCGGCACACCGACTGCGGCGCCCCCGTCCGTGTCGTCGTCCAGTGCGAGGGCGAGGAACGGGCCGTCCTCACGCCCCGCGACGTCACCGTCCGCCCGGGCCCCGCCGCCCGTCCCCGCCGCCTCGGCTGACGGTTCACCAGGACCGCCGCCCCTCCGCCCGTCCCACCCGTTCGGCCCCACCCCTGCGATGTCCCGGCGCCCGGCCGGGTACCTCACCAGGCATGCCCTCCTCACCCGGTCCGCCGCCCGACGGTGCCCCCGCCGAACACGGCCACTGGTTCGCACGACTCCACGCCCGCGTCCTCGCCTCGTCCGTCGGCCTCGCCTGGAGCCGCGGCCGAGCCATGGAACTCATGCACCGCGCCATGGGCTTCGCGGCGCTCAGCCTGCTCACCCTCGTCCCCCTGCTCATCGTCGTCGCCTCGGCCGACCTCGCCAGCGGCCACGGCTTCGCCCGCTGGCTGGTGCAGGGCCTCGGCGTCACCGAGGTCTCGCAGGAGGAGGTCGAACGGCTCTTCGGCCAGCCGGGACAGGCACTGCAACGCACCACGGCCTTCGGCCTCGCCGCCCTCGCCGCCTTCGGCGTCACCTTCGGATCGGCCGTACAGACCGGGTACGAGCGGGTCTGGGACCTCCCCACCGCCCGCTGGCACACCATGTGGCGGCACGTCGTCTGGCTCGCCGTCCTCGTCGCCTCCCTGCTGCTCTTCGTCGCCTTCCCGGCACCCGACAACGCCCCGGCGGGCGTCACCACCCTCGTCGCCCTCGGCGACCTCCTCGGCACCTTCGTCTTCTTCTGGTGGTCGCAGCGCTTCCTGCTCTGCGGCCGCATCCGCTGGCGCGCCCTCGCCCCCGGCGCCGTCCTCACCGCGCTCGGCCTCCTCGGGCTGCGGATCTTCTCGCAGCTCGTCTTCTCCCCGCTGATCGCCTCAAACGCCGTGACGTACGGCCAGTTCGGCACCGTCCTCGTCCTCCAGTCCTGGCTCGTCGGCGTCGGCTTCGTCGTGTACGGAGGCGCCCTCGCCGGGCGCCTCGTCCACGAACACCTCGTCCGCCGCAGGCTGCGGCGCCTCCTGTGAGACCCCTACTGGTCCCGGTGCCGCACCGCGAGCACCGTCACCACCGCCCCGCCCAGTGCCCACAGCACGTACACCAGCCACGCACCGCCCGCCGACCAGGGGAACAGCTCCTCGGCGGGCGGTCCCGCGTCCGCGAGCCGCTGCCAGGCGTGCAGCGGGGTCGCGTGGGCGAGCACCGCGCTCAGGTGACGCCGGTCCGTGAGCACCGCGGGCAGCAGCAGGAGCAGGACGAACGTGCCGACGATCGAGATCGCGCTCTTCCGCAGCAGCGCGCCGACCGCCATCCCGGCCACCGCGCACACCGGGGCCAGGAGCGCCGAGGCCACGACGATGCGCGGCGCTCCCGGATGGGTGATCGGCAGCCCGATGCCCCGCGTCGACAGCACCGCCTGGGTCGACCAGAACGAGGCGCCCGCGACCACCGCCCCGAACAGGGCCTGCACCACCGTCACGACCAGCACCTTCGCCGCCATCAGCGCACTCCGCGCCGGCACCGCCGTGAACGTCGTACGGATCAGCCCGCTGCCGTACTCGCCGACCACCGTCACCGCCCCCATGGCGGCCGAGGCGAGGATCAGGACCAGCGCCGCGTTGTACGTGAACGCGTCCCACAGCGCCATGTCGTTCGCCACGAACTCGGCCCGGCTCTCCGCGTCGTACTGCAGCCAGTAGCGGTAGTGGTCCCAGGCGGTGCCCAAGTTGAAGGCGACCACGGCGAGCGCGCCGAGCAGCAGCGACCAGCCCGTCGAGCGCAGCGACCACAGCTTCAGCCACTCCGACCCCACCAGGTCACGGAAACGGGCACGGGGCTCCACCACGGAGGGTCCGGAGGCCACGGGAACATCGAGGGTCGTCATCGGGCGTCTCCTGCCAGGTACTCGACGCTGTCGGCGGTCAGTTCCATGAACGCCTCCTCCAGGGAGGCCGTACGGGTGGTCAGCTGATCGAGCAGCACCCGGTGCTCCAGGGCGAGTTCGCCGATGCGGGCGGCCGAGAGCCCGGTCACCGTCAGCACACCGGCCTCCTCCTCGACCTCCGCCCCTTCCCCGAGCAGCAGCGCCGTCAGGCCCGCCCGGTCCGGCGTGCCGACCGTCACGCTCAGGCGCCTGCCCCGCGCGGCGAACTCGGTCAGGCTCTCCGCCGCGATCAGCGCGCCCCGCCCGATGACGATCAGCTCGTCCGCCGTGTGCTCCATCTCCGTCATCAGATGGCTCGACACGAAGACCGTGCGGCCCTCCGCGGCGAGCCGCCGGAACAGCCCCCGCACCCACTTCACGCCCTCCGGGTCGAGGCCGTTCAGCGGCTCGTCGAACAGCAGCACCGGCGGATCGCCGAGCAGCGCGCCGGCGATGCCGAGCCGCTGCCGCATGCCCAGCGAGTACCCGCCGATCCGACGCCCGGCCGCCCCCGCCAACCCGACCTCCTCCAGGACCTCGTCGACCCGGGAGAGCGGGATGCGGTTGCTGCGTGCCAGGACCGCCAGATGCGCCCGGGCGGTCCTGCCGCCGTGCACGTCCCCGGCGTCGAGGAGCGCGCCGACGTGCCGCAGACCGCGCGGCCGGTCCGTGAACGGCCGGCCGTCGACCGTCACCGAACCGCTCGTCGGCGCGTGCAGTCCCAGGACCATCCGCAGAGTGGTGCTCTTTCCCGAGCCGTTGGGGCCGAGGAAGCCGGTGACCAGGCCCGGCCGGACGGTGAAGGTGAGCGCGTCGACGGCGGTCGTGGCGCCGTAGCGCTTGGTGAGTTCCCTGACTTCGATCATGGGCACCACGGTGCCGCCCGGGCCCCGCACCGGGCATCGGACCAGCACGGACAATCGCCCAGGGGCCCTGTCACCCCAGGTCGTACACCCCCGGTCCGATGCCCGTGCCGGGGACCGCCCTCTACGATCACCGCATGTTCGCCACCCCGTCAGCACCGTTCTTCAAGAGGGTCACGCCCGGCGGGTGGGCCGCCGTCGCCTGGGGCGCGGGCATGCTCTTCACCGCCCTCCTCCGGATCCGCGTGCCGGGCCAGGATGCGCCGGAGATCTTCCCCGGCTTCGTCATACTGCGCTGGGACGGCCTCACCATGCTGGCCGTCGGCACTCTCCTCACCCTGTGTGGCAGCGCCCTCCTGGCCCGGCGTCCGACCGCAGCCCTCAACTACCTCCTCGCCGCCCCGGTCGTCGCCTCCACCCCCCTCGGCGTCGACGCCATCCCCTTCGCCCAGTACCTCGCGGTCGACGTCGCCCTCTACGCCATCGCCGCCGGCCGCCCCCGCCGCGAGGCCTGGCGGGCGCTCCTGCTCGCCCTCGGCCTGCTGGTCGTCTACCTGGCGGTCCGTCTGCTCGCCGGCTGGAGCGCCGGCACCACGGGCACCCTCGCCGTCGCCCTGACCGCCCTGGTGGCCTGGCTCCTCGGCCGCTCGGAAGGGCAGGCCAGGGAGTACGCGGAACGGAGCCGAGCCCAGGCCACCGAGCAGGCCGTCACCACCGAACGCCTCCGGATCGCCCGCGAGATGCACGACACGGTCGCCCACAGCATCGGCATCGTCGCCCTCCAGGCCGGTGCCGCCCGGCGCGTCATCGCGACCCAGCCCGAGGCGGCCCGCCAGGCCCTCGCCGAGATCGAGACGGCGAGCCGCGAGACCCTCGCGGGCCTGCGCCGGATGGTCGGTGCCCTGCGCACGACGGATCCGGAGGCCGAGGCAGGGTCCGAGGCGGATCCGGCCGGCACCCCCCGTACGACGGCAGCCGCCGGCCGTACCGCGACCGCCACCGAACTCCAAGGCCTCCCCGAGATGCCCGGACTCGCCGCCCTCGACCGGCTCGCCGAACTCACCGGGAACGCCGGCGTCCGGGTCGCCCTCCGCCGGGTCGGAGCCCCCTGCCCGCTTCCCCCGGACATCGACCTCTCCGCCTTCCGGATCGTCCAGGAGTCCGTGACCAACGTCGTACGGCACTCGGGCGCCGACTCCTGCACGGTCACCGTGGACCAGCGCGACCCCGAGACCCTCGCCGTCACCGTCGAGGACCGCGGCCGCGCCCCCGGCCACGCGCGCGTGAGCCCCGGACCGGGCTCCGGCTACGGCCTGACCGGCATGCGGGAGCGCGTCGCCGTACTGCACGGAGAGTTCACCGCGGGACCCCGCCCCGGCGGCGGCTTCCGCGTCACCGCCCGCCTGCCCGTACCCACAGGAGCCACCACCCGATGAGCCAGACCACCGTCGGACAGCCGGTCCGCGTCGTCCTCGCCGACGACCAGCCCCTGGTGCGCACCGCGCTCCGGATGGTCATCACCGACACCACCGACCTCGTCGTCGCCGGCGAGGCGGCGAACGGAGCGGAGGCCGTCCGTCTCGTCGAGGAGACCGGCGCCGACGTCGTCGTGATGGACCTGCGGATGCCCGGCACGGACGGCATCGAGGCCACCCGGATCATCACCGAGGGCCCCACCGGCACCCGCGTCGTCGTCCTCACCACCTTCGACGACGACGACCACGTGTACGCGGCGCTCCACGCGGGCGCGTCCGGATTCCTCGTCAAGGACATGGCCCTGGACGACATCCTCGCCGCCGTCCGCGTCGTCGCCTCCGGCGACGCCCTCATCGCGCCCAGCGTCACCCGGCGCCTCATCAAGGAGTTCACCGACCGCCCCAGGAGCGCGCCCGCCGCACCGCCCCGTCGCGTCGAGGGGATCACCGACCGCGAGCGCGAGGTCCTCACCCTCGTCGGGCGCGGCCTGTCCAACACCGAGATCGCCGCCGAACTCCACATCAGCATCGCCACCGCGAAGACCTACGTCACCCGGCTGCTCGCCAAGCTGGACGCCCGCGACCGCGTACAGCTCGTGATCATCGCGTACGAGACGGGCCTGGTCTCGACCACCTGACTGCTCCGGCGGCGCTCACACGATCCGGTGATCCACTCGCGAGCCGCCGGCCGGACCGCCCCGGACCGCTTGGATGGAGGAGACCCATCCGGTCCGTCGAGAGAGAGCCGCCCATGGCGAACACCTGGCTGCCGCCCGCCGAGTACGTCGACACGCTGCCGAGAGCGACGGCGTACGCCTGCCTCTACTTCACCGACACAGCCGGCCGCCCCTTCCAGCTCCGGGCCACCTACCAGACCCGGCAGTGGCAGTGGCCCGGCGGCAACATGGACCCGGGGGAGACCCCCTGGGAGACCGCCGTGCGCGAGTGCCGGGAGGAGACCGGGCTCGTCTTCACCGGCGAGCCGCGCCTCCTCGCCGCCCACTTCGTCACGGACCGGGGCGAGGACTGGCCGGCCAACCACATCGGCTTCATCTTCGACGGCGGCGAGCTGACGGACGAGCAGATCGCCGCCGTCGTCCTCGATCCGGAGGAGCACAGCGAGTACCGCCTGCGCACCCTGGACGAGTGGGAACGGGAGATGCACCCGCGCGAGTTCGCCCGCCTCGTCGAGATCGACCGGGCGCGGAAGACCGGGGCGACCGTGTACGTGGAGACCGGCGCCACCGGAGCGTGAGTGCGGGGCCCGTCCGCCGGGACGGGCCCCGACCATGGGCGGTCAGCCCCGGCAGACCACGGGGTGGTGGTGGGCGATGTCGACGACGAACCGCTCCGGCGAGTGCAGCTGGAAGGTCTTGAACGCGGGCTTGTGGTCGAAGGCGGCTCCGATGGTGACCACGCCCTCGAAGTCGCCGGTCAGCGCGACCCCCTTGAGCGCGGGCAGATTGATCTTCACGAGCCGGGGGCCGTGATAGACGGACCGGCCGGCGTCGTCGTGGGCGGCGGCGGGGGAGAGCTTGATCTCCAGGAAGAACCTGCCCGGCAGCGGGACCCTGTTCCCCGATCCGTCGTAGCGCAGTGAACGGACCTGATGGACGGTGACCGGGGGCATCTTCCCCCGGACGTCGATCACGAGCCGGTCGAAGGTGGTGTGGCCGCCCCAGCGGGTGTTGACGACCAGGGCCGTGGCCGGGGTCGAGGTGCTCCGGGCCGGAGCGTTGGCCGCGCCTGCCGGGATCGTGGCGCCGATCCCGGCGGTCAGCAGGATTCCCGCGGCAGCGGCCGCGAGGGTGTGGCGGTGATGCATGACGTCCCCCAATTTCTGCTGTTCCGGGGACAGTGGTGTCACTGGCAGAGACAACCACCACAACCATACGGTTCCACCCGATATGAGGGATATAGGGTAAAAGTTCCTCATGTGCTGGAGTGCGACCGCCGACCTCTGGGCGGGCCTGGGGATCGGCGCGGTCGGCGTGGTCTCCCTCGCCTCCGTACGCCGCCCCGGGGACGCGCCGCTCGCTGCCCTGCCCCTGCTCCTCGGCGCCCACCAGCTCGTGGAGGCCGCCGTCTGGCACGCGGGCGGCGGCACCGGGCCCGCCACCCTCGCCTGGGCCGTGATCGCCCTCCCCCTGCTGCCCCTCTGGGTGCCGCTCGGCGTCCTGACCGCCGCCCGCCCCGCCACCCGGCCGCGCCGGTCGGTGCCGCTCACCGTCGCCGGGCCGCGCTTCCTCGTGCCGCCCGCCGTCGCCCGGCCGCGCCTGCTCGTGCCGCCCGCCGCCAACCGGTCGCGCCTCCTCGTGCCGTCCGCCGCCGACCGGTTGCGCCTGCTCGTGCCGCTCGCCGTCGGCCTCGCGACCGCCTCCGTCCTCGCGTACCGGCTCGCCACCCGCCCCGTGTCGGCCGAGACCCGCGGCCACACCCTCGGTTACACCGTCGACCTGCCGTACGCGCCGCTGGTCCTCGCCGGATACCTGCTCGCCACCATCGGTGCCCTGCTCCTCGCCCGCGACCGGCTCCTGCGGATCCTCGGGCTCGTCACCGGCGCCGGAGCGGCCGTCTGCGCCCTCCTGTGGCGCACCGAGTTCGTCTCCACCTGGTGCGCGCTCGCGGCGGTCGCGTCGCTGCTGCTGCTCGTCTGGGTCCGAAGGCGACCGAGGTCGGATCCGAACCCGACCGTAACCCGACGGCCTCTCAGTAGTTGACCAGGGCATGAAGAAGCGCAGCATGCTCGCCATCGCCTCCCTCGCCGCAGGCGTCGTCACCGCCCTCGTCACCCCGCCGCCGCAGGCCAGCGCCGCCGACAACCCCCTCGGCGGCGCCACAGGCCTCCTCCAGGAGGACGAGACCGCGCACGTCCTCCACGAGACCGTCCAGGGCGCCGAGGGCGCCCTCCAGAACCAGCAGGGCGGCGGACTGCTCTGACCCCGTGTCCCAGGTGGCGACCGGTGCCCCGCGTTCCCCACGGATCGCGGGGCACCGGCATGCCGTGACCCGGTAGGAGGCGGCCCGTGCGCGCGCCGTGTGTGACTAATGACAGGATGTCCCCATGAGCAACGAGAACGTTTACTTCGACATCACCATCAACGACGAGCCCGCGGGCCGCATCACCTTCAAGCTGTTCGACGACGTCGTCCCGAAGACGGCCGAGAACTTCCGCACGCTCGCGACCGGCGAGAAGGGCTTCGGCTACGCCGGTTCCCCGTTCCACCGCGTCATCCCGAACTTCATGCTGCAGGGCGGCGACTTCACCCGGGGCAACGGCACCGGCGGCAAGAGCATCTGGGGCGAGAAGTTCGACGACGAGAACTTCAAGCTGAAGCACGACCGCCCGTTCCTGCTCTCGATGGCGAACGCGGGCAAGAACACCAACGGCTCGCAGTTCTTCATCACCACGGTCGTCACCGACTGGCTCGACGGCAAGCACGTCGTCTTCGGCGAGGTCGTCGAGGGCCAGGACCTGGTCAAGAAGATCGAGTCCCTCGGCTCCGCCTCCGGCGCCACCAAGGCCACCATCAAGGTCGACAAGTCCGGCATCGTGCAGGCCTGATCGCCTTCGCGATCTGAGTGAGGGCCCGGTGCCCTCGCTCGCCCACCCGGCCGGGGCGGGGAACGCGGTCCCACGGACGCGCGTCCCCGCCTTCGCCGCGTCTCAGGCGAAGGCGAGCGCGTTCCGCTCCGCCCACGCCGAGAAGGGCCGAGGCGCCCGCCCGAGCACCCGCTCCACGTCGGGGCTCACCCGCCGCTCGTTCGCGCGGGGTTCGCCCATCACCGACAGCATCCCGTCGACGGCCTCCTCCGGCAGGAACCGCACGAGCTGGGCCCGGGCCTCGCTCGCGCTCTGCGCCACGAACTCCACCGGAGCACCCAGCGCGCCGGCGAGCGCCCGCACCTGTTCGCGCGGCGAGACCGCGACCGGGCCGGTCAGGACGTACGTCCGCCCGGCATGCGCCGGGTCGCGCAGCGCGGCGGCCGCGACCTCGGCGATGTCCGCCGGATCCACCACCGGCAGCGCCACATCGGCGAACGGCGCCGTGACGGTACGGGCGGAGCGCACCGGCTCGGCCCAGAGGAAGGCGTTGGACGCGAAGCCGCCGGGCCGCAGCACCGTCCACTCGACGCCCGACTCCCGTACCGCCGTCTCGAACGCGCGCAGGATCTCGTGCGACACCGAACCGGTCCGCGTCCCCACCAACTGCGAGGACTGGAACACGATCCGCCGCACTCCGCAGGCCACCGCCGCCGCCACGATCTCGCGCGGACGCAGCTCGTCCCCGAGCCCCGCGACGAGCAGGTACACGGCCTCGGCACCCTCGAACAGCCCCTTGAGGCCGTCGACATCGGCCAGGTCGCCCTGCCGGTGCGTCACACCGGCGGGCAGGCCCTCGGCCGGACGGCGGCTCACCGCCGTGACCTCCTCGCCGGCCGCGGCCAGCAGCTCCACCAGCGGACGTCCGACGTTTCCGGTCGCTCCGGTCACCACGATCACAGCTGTTCCCCTCCAGGGAATCCAGGGAGTCCATGGCGGAGCGCGAGCGCCCCGCCGTCTTCGTGACCTCATCCTGGAAGGGGAACTGGCCATCTCCTGGCCAGTTTCAGGAGCCGATTCTCCCCGGGGTCACTCCTCCTCGCCGAAGCGCCGCTGGAACTTGGCGATCCGGCCCTCGGAGTCCACGGTCCGCGCCGTGCCCGTGTAGAACGGGTGGCTCTCGGAGGAGATCTCGACGTCGATCACGGGGTACGTGTTGCCGTCGTCCCACTCGATGGTCCGGTCGCTGGTCGCGGTGGACCGGGTCAGGAACGCGTACCCCGCCGAGCGGTCGCGGAACACCACGGGGCCGTACTCGGGCTGCTTGTCCTTCTGCACGTGTCCTCCTCGGGCTGCCGCCCTGGCTCGTCCGGCCGCCTGATCGGCGCGGCACCACCCAGCCTCCCCGCGCCCACGGCCCCCGACCAGCGCCACGCGCCCGACCGGGTGACGGGCCGGGAAGGCTCAGTCGCCGTCCGCCCACCGTGCCGCGAGCAGCAACGCGATGTCGTCCGGCCGGGACGTGGCCGCCCGGGCCTCCCGGATCAGCCGGTCGGCCGCCTCCGCGAGCGGCAGCGAACCGGTCGCGGCGAAGGCGTGGCTCAGCCGCTCGATCCCCTCGTCGATGTCGCGGCCCGGCCGCTCCACCAGGCCGTCCGTGAACAGCGCGAGGACGTCCCCGGGCGCCAGCCGCAGCCGCGTCACCGGGTACGAGGCCCGGGCGTCGACCCCCAGGACCATCCCGCCCGCCAGGTCGACCGACTGCGTCGTCCCGTCCGGCCGCCGCAGCAACGGCTGCGGATGCCCTGCCCGCACCGCCCGCGCGTCGCCCGTCTCCGGATCGAACAGTACGTAGCAGCAGCTCGCGAACTGCCCCGGGTCCAGGTCGATCAGGAGCCGGTTGGTGCCCCGCATCACGTCCTGCGGGCGATGGCCCCCCAGCGCGAACGCCCGGACGGCGCTGCGCAGCTGCCCCATGGTGGCCGCGGCCGCCACGCCGTGCCCCTGCACGTCACCGATCACCAGGGCGAGCCGCCCCTGATCCGTCTCGATCACGTCGTACCAGTCGCCGCCCACGTCCATCCCCTGCGTGCCCGGCAGGTAGCGGCCCACCGTGTCCACCCCGTCCCGCACCGGCAGCCGGTGCGGGAGCAGCGCGTCCTGCAGTCCCCGCGCGACCGCCGACTCCGTGTCGTACCGCTGCGCCCGCTCCAGGGCCTGGGCGATCAGCCCCGCGAGCGCCGTGAGGACCGTCCGCTCCTCCGGGCTGAAGCCGCGCGGCTCGTCGAAGCCGAGGATGCAGGAGCCCACCGGCCGGCCCGAGGCGATCAGGGGGAGGAAGGCCCGCGCGCCCGAGTGCGCGTCCATCGGGAGGTCGGGATACGCCCGGCTCAGCTGCTCCATGGACTCGAAGAAGAGCGGCCTGCCGGTCGTCAGGGTCTCCACGCCCGGCAGCCGGGTGTCCAGGGCCACCCCGTCGAAGGGTTCGAGGAATCCCGGCGGGAATCCCGTCTCCCATGCCAGGTAGAGGCGCCGGTCGCTCAGCAGGTAGATCGCCAGCTGCCGCCCGCCGAACGCCGGCAGCAGCTCCTCCGTCACCACCGCCGACACCTGGCGTGCCGTCACCGCCTCGGAGAGCGCGATCGCCAGGGCCACCGGCCGGTACAGGGCCGCCGCCCGGTCGCCGGCTGCGGACAGGACGTCGTCCGTCCTGCGGGTGTGCGCGTCGTCCGGCGCGTGCCGGGCCGGATTCTCCTCCGGGACCAGCACCATCGTCACCCCGTCCCGACCCGGGTGGAGCGAGACCGACAGCCACCGGCCCCGTTCCGGACGGGCCAGGAAGCGCACCGGTTCGCCGGAGAGCAGGGAGGCGCGCAGCTGCTCCTCGTGGAAGGGGTGACCGAACCAGGGCAGCGCCTCCCACAGCGTCCGGCCCGCCAGCGCCCCGCGCGGCCGGCCCAGGAGCTGCTCGGTGCGCTCGTTGACGTACGTGACGCGGCCGAGCCGGTCGATCGCCAGGATCGCCCGCGGCAGCCGGTCCGTGGCGTCCGAACCGACCAGACCCGTACCGAGGTCCACGAGCGTGCCTTCGAGCCGCCCGCCGCCCGGAGGGCCCGTCCCCGGCGCGGTCCGTCGTGCCCGCGCGGACACCTCGAGCAGGTGCAGGCCGCCGTCCGGGCCCTTCAGCCGGATCCTGCGGACCGGCGGCCGCCCGTCCGCCCCCGTGGCCTGCCGGGCCGCCGCCCACAGCGCGTACCCGTCCTCGGGATCGAGGAGGGACGTCAGCACCTCGATCGAGCAGGGCGAGACGGCTCCCGTCCCGAGGATGGCGAGGAGTCCGTCGTCCAGCGTGACCATGCCCGTGTCCAGGTCCCAGGCGAAGGAGCCGAACCGGACCGGCGGTCCCGAACCGGTGGGCAGCTGCACGCACACCGGGTCGCCGGGCCACTCGACCTCCGTCCCCTGCCGGGCCAGGTCGGCCAGGGCCTCGCCGAGGCGGAGCGCGCCCCGCGTCATCCGGCTCCGGTCCCGGGCGTCCACGGGTACCCCCGGGCTCGGCGCCCGCAGCGCCACGAGAACGCCGAAGCGCTCACGGCCGGCGGTCACCGGCGCGTACAGCGAGGCGAACGGGAACGGCAGGCTCGCGACCAGCTGGGGGAACCGCCGCATGGCCTCCTCGACGTCGGGCAGGTGGACGGACTGCCCGGATCGGTGGGCCTCCGCGACGGGGAACGGCCGGTTCGCGTGCATCCGCCACCACGGACGGAACAACGGCCCCGGCAGCCCCACCAGGACCGCGAGCCGCAGCAGCCCAGGGGTCCCGGAGCGCAGGTACACCCCGCCCGCGTAACCGCCGACCTCCTCCACCGTCGCCAGTGCGGCCTCCGCGAGGGCCCACGTCAGCGCGCCGGAAGCGGGCCCGTCGTCGGCTCCGTTCCCGGACGGACGCCCGGTGCCGCCCGCCGGGCCGGGGCCGGACGCGCCGTGCGAGGTCACACAGCCAGCATGCGCCCGAGGTGAAAGCACCCGCATCCCGGCCCCTGCACGTGACGGGCCCTCGACCCCGGAACGTGACGGGTCCCCGACCCCGGGACGTGACGGATCCCGGCCCCGACACGCTCCCGCGCGCCCCGGGCGACGGTGTTGACCCCACGCGTCCGTGCCGTCACACTCGGTCGTCGACCGCCGCCATCGGCGCGCGGCGCCACGACCTCGCGAGCAGGGGGCACGATGACGGGCCAGGTTCTTCCGTACGACGTACACGGCGAAGGCCCCGGGAGGGCCCTCGTGCTGCACAACTGGTTCGGCGACCGCACCAGCTTCGCCCCGCTGCGCGCCCACCTGGACGGCGCCGTCGGCACGTACGCCTTCGTCGACTGCCGGGGCTACGGCGAGGCCCTCGACCACGCGGGCGCCTACACGATGGAGGAGGTCGCGGCCGACGCCCTCGCGGTCGCCGACGACCTCGGCTGGGACTCCTTCTCCGTCATCGGCCACTCGATGGGCGGCAAGGCGGCTCAGCTGATGCTCCTCGACGCCCCGGAGCGGATCCGTTCGATCATCGGCGTCTCGCCGGTCTCCGCCGCCGGCTTCCCGCTCGACGGGGAGACCTGGGAGCTCTTCGCCGGAGCCGCCGACGAACCGGCCAACCGGCGCGCGATCATCGACAACACCACCGGCGGCCGCTACGACGACGCCTGGCTGAGCGCACTCGTCGACCGTTCCGTCACCCGGTCCTCCGCGACGGCCTTCCGCGCCTACCTGGACTCCTGGTCCCGCACCGACTTCCACGAGCGGGTCCGCGACAACCCCGCCCCCGTCCTGCTCGTCGTCGGCGCCCACGACCCCGCGCTCGGCAGCGAGGCGATGGAGGCCACCTGGCTGCGGTGGTACCCCAACGCGCGCCTCGAAGTCCTCAAGGACGCCGGCCACTACGCCCCCGAGGAGACCCCGCAGGCCCTCGCCGAGGCCATCGAGGCCTTCCTCGGCGCCTGAGGCCGTCGATCTCATCCGAAAGTCGTCGGAGACGACGACTTTCGAGGACAGCGGCGGGGCCCCTCGGCAGTGGATCATCGTGCTCACGACCTCAGGGGGCGGTCTTCCAGGGACCGTCCACGACCGGCAGGAGCACAACCGATGGGCCTCGCGCAGTCGCAGCACCGCTTTCTCGTACGCCAGAAGGTGACGCTCCTGGCCAACCGCTATCTGGTGCACACTGTCGGCCCGGACGGCAAGGAGGGCGAACTCGTCGCCTTCGCCCACCAGAAGAGGATGGCGCTCAAGGAGCACGTCACCTTCTACACCGACGAGTCCAGGCGTCAGGTCCTCTTCACCTTCAAGGCCCGCCAGGTCATCGACCTCGGTGCGACGTACGACGTGATGGGCGCCTCCGGCACCCGACTGGGCAGCTTCCGCAAGGACTTCGGCGCGTCCTTGCTGCGGAGCACCTGGCACCTGAGCCGGGAGGGCGAGACGGGCGAGGCCACGGGGCAGGAGCGGAACGAGGTGGTGGCGCTGCTGCGGCGCGCCTGGGAGTTCCTGCCCCTGGACCTCGTCCCGTTCGTCGTGCCGTACCACTTCGACTTCGCCGAGGGCGGGCGCTCCGTCATGTCGGTCGACAAGCTGTTCGGGATCCGGGACCGGTACGTGCTCGACATAGCCGACCCCGAGCTCGACCGGCGACTCGCGATAGCCCAGACCGTGGCCCTCGACGCCCTGCAGTCCCGCTGACCGGGCCGCCCCTTCCACCGGGGGCCCGCCCTCTTCACCGGAGACCGCCCCGCCCACCGGGGGCCCGCTCCGCCCACCGGGCCTGCCCCCGTCGACCGGCTCGGCCCGTCTACCCTGGAGAGACGGGCGGGGGACGGGACACACCGTTCCTCCCCGCGCCCGAGCCGCGTGGACGGAAGGGCGGCGGACCATGTTCTTCAGCGATCGCAGTGACGCGGGGCGGCAGCTCGCCGCCCGGCTCGACCACCTCAAGGGCCATGACGTCGTGATCCTCGGGCTTCCACGGGGTGGCGTGCCGGTCGCCGCGGAGGTCGCGGACGCCCTCGACGCACCGCTCGACATCTGCCTCGTACGGAAGCTGGGGGTGCCCCACCAGCCGGAGCTCGCGATGGGGGCGCTCGGAGAGGGCGGCGTGCGGGTGCTCAACGAGCGGGTGATCAGCGAGACCCGCGTGAGCGAGCGTGACCTCGCCGCCGTGGAGGAGCGTGAGCACGCCGAGCTGGAGCAGCGGGCCCTCCGCTACCGGGGCAGCCGGCCTTCCGTGCCCCTCGAGGGGCGGACGGTCGTCGTGGTCGACGACGGGCTGGCCACGGGGGCCACGGCACTGGCGGCCTGCCGGGTGGTACGGGCCCGGGGCGCCGCCCGGATCATCCTCGCGGTCCCGGTGGCACCACGGGGCTGGACGGCCCGCCTCGGCGGCGAGGCCGACGAGACCGTCAGCGTGCACGCGCCGGAGCTGTTCTTCGCGATCGGGCAGTTCTACCGGGACTTCTCGCAGACCCCGGACGCCGAGGTCATCGCCTGTCTGGACCGGAACAGGGCCCAGCGTGCCCCCGTCGTGCAGGACACGGACGTACGGATCCCGGTCACCGACGTCACCCTCAGTGGGCGACTCGCGGTGCCCGAGGACGCGGGAGGCATCGTCCTCTTCGCCCACGGCAGCGGCAGCAGCCGGCACAGCCCCCGGAACCGGGCGGTCGCCGCGGTGCTCAACCGGGCGGGCCTGGGGACGCTGCTCTTCGACCTGCTGACCGAGGCGGAGGCGACGGACCGGGCCCATGTCTTCGACACCCCGCTGCTCGCCGGGCGGCTCGCCGGGGCCACGGAGTGGCTGGCAGGGCGGCCCGAGAGCGCCGGCCTCCCGCTCGGGTACTTCGGCGCGAGCACGGGCGCGGCCGCCGCGCTGTGGGCGGCGGGCGATCCCGAGTCCCCGGTGAGCGCCGTCGTCTCGCGCGGCGGCCGGCCGGACCTCGCGGCCGAGCGCCTGGCCCAGGTGCGCGCCCCGACGCTCCTGGTGGTGGGCGGCGCGGACGCGCTGGTCCTGGACCTCAACCGGCGGGCCCTGGCCATGCTGCGCTGTGAGAACCGGCTTTCCGTCGTGGGCGGCGCCGGCCACCTCTTCGAGGAGCCGGGCGCCCTGGAGGAGGTGGCGGACCTCGCCACCTCCTGGTTCGCCGAGCACTTCCGGCGTCAGGGCGTCAGTACGCCGAGTTGACGTTGTCGATGGAGCCGTAGCGGTCGGCCGCGTAGTTGCAGGCGGCGGTGATGTTGGCGACCGGGTCGAACAGGTCCATGGACGTGCCGGGCACGTGGTAGGCGAGGAAGGTCGGCTCGATGACCTGGAGCAGGCCCTTCGAGGGGGTGCCGGCGGCGGCGTTGGAGTCCCAGAGGTTGATGGCCTGGGGGTTGCCGGAGGACTCGCGCATGACGTTGCGGTAGATGCCGTCGTAGGACCCGGGGATGCCCCGCTGGCCCATGATGGCCAGCGACTCGCGGATCCAGCCGTCGAGGTTGTCGGCGTAGTTCGTGGCGGCGGCCGGGGCCGCCTTGACGGCGGCGGGGACGGCGGCGACGGCCGGAGCGGCCGCGGCGGCGGAGGCGCCCGTGCCGGTGGCGACGGCGGGGGTGGCCGACCGGCGCTCGGAGCGGCTCGCCCGCTCGGCCGTGGCGGATTTCTCCGTCTTCGCCTGCGTGGGGACGGCCTTCGCGGAATCCCGACGAATCGTCAGTTCGAGACCGGGGCGAATGAGTGACGGGTTGTCACCCACGACGCTCTTGTTGGCACGGTAAAGGCTCTTCCAGCCGCCCTGAATTCCCTTCTTGTGGGCGATCAGGGAAAGCGAGTCACCGCTGACGACGGTGTACGTGTGGGCGGCGGCCGGGGCGGCGGGTGCCTTGGCCGCGACCGGCGCGGCGGGAGCGGCGAGGGACTGGGCCGCGATCTCCGGGGCGCCGGACACGGGCGCGGCGCCGGCGACGGCCGGGGCGATCAGCGGCAGGGCCAGTGCGGCGCCACCCGTGCCGACCAGGGCGAGGCCGCGGGAGACGTGGCCGCGGCGGGGACGGCGGTGCTTACCGTGAGCAGGCATGACGGTTTCCTCTCCGGCGCCTGCGGGGTGAGCTGTCGGGTTCGGACGGGAGATGTCCGGCCGCGCGCACGCGGCTGCACCCCGAGCCGTTCCGGATTCCGGACCGGCGTATTCGTGGGTCCCCCGCTCCTGCCGTCGGGTGAAAAGGGAGGTTTACCGAGCGGCGGCAGGATTGGGCGTTCCGCTCGAATGGAGGTGACCGTAGGCCAGTAATGCGATGGATAACAAGATGGGTGGATCCCGGATATGGGGGAATGGATCACGGAATTCGGGTAATTCAAGATCGATGTCATCCCGGAAGTGTTGAAATCCCTTGCCCGGTATGGGGTGAGGGGAGGGGGTGCCGAGTGGCGGGGTGAGGTGAGTGAGTCGCGTCACCCGGAGTGGAATGTCCGAATATGAGGGGTAATTCCGAGCTGGGTAAATAGGGCGGAAATACCTGTGATGAGGTGTTCGGGTGAGGCTGCGCTCCCCGGTGGGGTCAAAAGTCGCAAAACCGACATTCATCCTGAAAGATGGAGGGAGTCGACCCAGGAGTCACTCCATGCCGCCCTCCCCCTCCCTGCTCAGCCCCGACACCCTCGACCGCGAGGCGGCCGCCCTCTTCGAGAGCGCCACCTGGCAGCGGATCGTCACGGACTGGACCGCACCCGAGGAGCCGCCACCGGCGGAGGAAGGCTGGCGGGAGCTGCTCAGCGTCCCGGTCGACCGGCTCGTGGCCGACGCCCTCGCCGCCCTGCCGCCGGAGCTCCCCGCCGAGCGCCGGCTCCCCGGCCGGCTCGGAGCCGTACTGCCGGACCGGCTGCATGCCTGGCGCCGCATCGGGCAGGCCGAGCTGCGTCCCTCGGTCCACCTCGGCTACGCGCGCCTGGTGCTGACGGAGTGGGGCTGGCAGAACGCCCCGTACAAGCTGCGTGACGCACGCGGGGCCCGCTGCGTCTGCGGCGCCCTCCTCGCCGCCCACCGGCTCGGCTACGGGGGTGCGGACACCATGAACGAGGCGGCCGCCTGGATCATGACCGAGCTCCGGTCGCGCGGGTGGCAGGGGCTGATCGGGCCGTGGAACCGGGCGCCCGGCCGTACGGCCGCCGACGCGGTGGCCCTCCTCGATGCCACGGTCCGCCGCGCCGCGCACGCCGGCCGCTGACACCGCGCGCGTGCCGGGCGGCGACCGGAAGGCCGCCGCCCGGCACGCGGGGGAGTGGTCAGCCGCTGACGCTCGGGGCTCCGGTCTCGATGTGGCCGGTGTACCGGCGCGACCAGGTCCCGTCGATGTCGGCCAGGATCGTGAAGTCGTACCAGCCGTCGTTGTAGGCCACCGCGTTGAAGAAGTCCTCGCGGCTGGAGTTCGCCGGCACCGTGTACGTCCACGGACCGTCCGAGCGGTAGGCGTTCGAGCGGATCGTGAAGGTGACCGGACCGGCCGAGGCGTTGGTCATCTTGAACCAGACGGCCGTCTTGCCCGTCCCCGCGTCGGGCGCGAACCGGGCCGCCACCTCGACGGCCTTGCCCGCCTTGGAGGCGTCCCCGATGAACCGGCGCAGGAAGCGGTTGGGGCCCATCATCGAGATGTCGTACTTCCCGGACCCCGAGCCGAGGCCGATGTTGAAGTAGTCCGTGGCCGTGGTGCCGGGGTCGACGGTGTACTGCCAGGCGGCCGTGTCCCGGTACTGGTGCGGGTGGATCGAGAAGTGCGCCGACCGCTTGGCCTCCGCGCCCTGGTTGGTCATCGAGAACCAGGCCAGGATCTTGCCCGCGGCGCCGAACTCGAAGCGGTCGAGGTTGCCGTTGACCTGGTAGGGCAGGGCGCGCGCCGGGCGGGTGCCGGGCTCCTGGGCGGGCAGCGCGTTGTTCTGGGGGGCCGGGTTCGGCAGCGGGCCGCAGGTGGCCTGTCCGATGACCTTCGCCGTGGAGGGGAGGCCGGCGGGCACTCCGTACACCGGGTTGGCGAAGTCGAAGACCCCGGTCAGATCGCCCGTCACCTTCCGCCGCCAGGCGCTGATGTTGGGGCAGGTCGCCGGGGTGCCGAGGGCCGCCGTCCAGGTCTCCATGAAGCGCAGCACCGAGGTGTGGTCGAAGACCTCGGAGCTCACCCAGCCACCCCGGGTCCACGGGGACATGACAATCATCGGAACGCGGAAGCCCAGGCCGATCGGCACGCCGTCGAGGTACTCGCCCGCGGTGCCCGGAGGGGCGACCGGCGGCGGCACGTGGTCGAAGAAGCCGTCGTTCTCGTCGTAGTTGAGGAACAGCACCGTGGAGTCGAACACATCGGCGTTCGCGGCCAGCGCGCGGTAGACGAGGTCGACGAAGTGGGCGCCGTCCCCCGGAGGGGCGTACGGGTGCTCGGAGAAGGCCTCGTTCGCGACCACCCACGACACCTGCGGCAGGGTGCCCGCGACGACGTCGGCGCGGATCGCCGCGGCGATGTCGTCCGGCGTCGAGCCGGTCACCTTCGGGACCGAACCCATGCCCCGGTCGTACAGCGGGTCCCCGGGCTTCGCGTCGGTGAACTTCTTGAAGTACGCGAGGCCGTTGTCGCCGTAGTTGTCCTGGGCGTTCTGGTAGACCTTCCAGCTCACCCCGGCGCGCTGGAGCGCCTCGGCGTACGACTCCCAGGTGAGGCCCGACTCGTCGCCCCCGTCCTTGCTGGAGCCGTCGATCTTCCCGCTCCACAGGAACGTGCGGTTGGGGCCCGTGGCGCTCAGCGTCGAGCAGAAGTACGCGTCGCAGATCGTGTAGTTGTCGGCGAGCGCGTAGTGGAAGGGGATGTCCCCGCGGTCGAGGTGGCCGAGCGTCCGGGTGTTGCCCACGCCCGTGACCCAGTTGTCGAGGCGTCCCTTGTTCCAGGCGGCGTGCTGCGAGGTCCAGCTGTGCGGCAGGTCGCCGTTGCACTGCGCGAGGGTCTCGCCGTCGACGCCGCCGGCGGGCGGGGTGTCGCTGAGCTTCCAGGGGTACTGGCGGCCGCCCCAGTTGGGCTGGTTGAACATGCCCCAGCCGCCGGGCAGATTGCCCGCGGCGCGGTCGCCGAAGCCCCGCACGCCCTTCAGGGTCCCGAAGTAGTGGTCGAAGCTGCGGTTCTCCTGCATGAGGATCACCACGTGCTTCACGTCCGTGATGGTGCCGGTCGCGGTGCTCGTGGCGGCGGACGCCTGGACCGGAGGCAGCGCGGCCCCCGCCACGAGCCCCGCGCCGATCCCGACGAATCCCCTGCGGCTGATGGGAAGCATGCCCCGCCTCTCCTGTCACGGTGTGCCCCAGCGGCACGTCGGAGACATGATGGGGGAGAGGGGCTTAAAGGTATACAGCCGTGCGGTAATTACTGCGTGAACGCGCAGAGTCCATGGAGCAAGAGGCTCTCAATTGGTCCACCTTCAGACCAATGTGCCACACGGCTCAGACGGCGAGGACCTTCACTCCGGCCTCGCCGAGCTGCGCGACCGTCTCCGGGGCGATGCCGGTGTCCGTCACGAGCAGGTCGATCCGGTCCAGACCGCAGATCCGCGCGAACGCCCTGCGGCCCATCTTCGAGGAGTCGGTCACCACGACGACCCGGCTCGCCCGCTCCGCGAAGAGCCGGCTGATGCTCGCCTCGTCCTCCTGATGCGCCATCACGCCGAGCTCGGGGTCGACCCCGTCGACGCCGAGCACCACCACGTCGAGCACGACCTCCTTGAGCACCCCGACCGTCAGCGGGCCCACCAGTTCGTACGTCTGGGGCCGGGCGACGCCGCCCGTGGTGACGATCTTGATCTGCGGGCGCACCGCCAGCTCGCCCGCGATGTTGAGCGCGTTGGTGACCACCGTCAGTGCGGGCCCGGCCGGCACCGCGGCCCCCGGAGTCTCGGCGCGGCCGCTCGCGAACCGCAGCGCGAGCGCCCGCGCGACCTCCGTCGTCGTCGTGCCCCCGTTGAGTCCGACGACCTCGCCGGGCGCGACCAGATCCGCCACCGCCTCCGCGATCCGCCGCTTCTCCGGCGCGTGCCGCGTCGACTTGTAGCGCAGCGGGAGCTCGTACGAGACGCCGTGCGCGACCGCCCCGCCCCGCGTCCGTACGAGGAGCTGCTGCTCGGCGAGCTCGTCGAGGTCCCGGCGGATCGTGGCGGCGGAGACGTCGAGCGCGGCCGCCGCCTCCTCCACCTCCAGCTTCCCCGAGGCCGCGAGGAGCTCCAGAAGTGTGTTCCACCGCTCGTGCTTGGACATGGATCCCTCCCTACCGCCGGGGCCGTGCCCGCATGACCACCCCGCTCGTGCGCTCGTCCGATTCTAGCCGTCGACGGGCGCGGGATCTGGAAAGAGGATGCATGTTTCTGCTTGAATGAGCGTGACTTCAAGCATTTTCCATCATCAATCGCGCACTCTTCTTGCAAGGAGATCGGCATGACCACCACCCGCACCGCCGTGGAGATCGCCTCCCAGCCGGCGACCTGGCGCCAGGCGGCCCGCACCCTGTCCCAGCACGTCGCGGCCCTGCCCCGACGTGGCGAGCGGGTCGCGGTGATCGGCTGCGGCACCTCCTGGTTCATGGCCCTCGCCTACGCGGAGCTGCGCGAGTCCGGCGGCCACGGCGAGACCGACGCCTTCGCGGCCTCCGAGTTCCCCTACGGCCGCCGCTACGACCGGGTCGTGGCCATCACCCGCTCCGGCACCACCAGCGAGGTCCTCGCCGTTCTGTCCCGGCTGCGCGGCACGGTCCCCACCGGCGCGATCACCGCGGACCCCACGACCCCGGTGATGGACCTCGCCGACGAGGTCGCCGTCCTCGACTTCGCCGACGAGGAGTCCGTCGTCCAGACCCGCTTCGCGACCACCGTGCTCGCCCTGTTCCGCGCCCACCTGGAGTCCGAGGACGCCCTCCCGGAGGGACTCGGCACCGTCGAGGACGCCGCGCGCGACGCCGAGCAGGCCCTCGCCTCCCCGCTCGACGAGAGCGTGCGCACGGCCGAGCAGTTCACCTTCCTCGGCTCCGGCTGGACCTACGGACTCGCCCTGGAGGCGGGCCTGAAGATGCGCGAGGCGGCCGGCGCCTGGACCGAGGCGTACCCGGCCATGGAGTACCGCCACGGCCCCATCAGCATCACCGGCCCCGGCCGCGTGACCTGGGGCTTCGGCGCCCTGCCCGCCGGACTCGCGGACGAGGTGCGCAAGGTCGGCGGCACCCTCGCCGAGAGCGACCTCGACCCGCTCGCCGACCTCGTGCGCGCCCAGCGGCTCGCCGTCGCGGTCGCCGAGGCCCAGGGGCTCAACCCGGACACCCCGCGGAACCTGACCCGCTCCGTCGTCCTCACCGACGTCCATGCCTGACCGCTGCCCCGCACCCGCCCCTCTCCCGGGAGAAGCACCATGCCGCTGACGCCCACCGACGAGATCGTCCGCCGCGCCCGCGCCGCGGGCGCCGGGGTGGGGGCGTTCAACGTCCTCCAGCTCGAACACGCCCAGGCCATCGTGGCCGGTGCCGAGAACGCCGACCGTCCGGTCATCCTCCAGATCAGCGAGAACACCGTCCGCTACCACGGGGCGCTCGAACCGGTCGCGCTCGCCTCCCTGGCCGTCGCCCGCGCCGCCAAGACCCCCGTCGCCGTCCACCTCGACCACGCCGAGAACCCCGACCTCGTCCGCGAGGCCGTCGCCCTCGGCCTGGGCTCGGTCATGTTCGACGCCTCGAAGCTCCCGTACGCGGAGAACGTCGCCGCGACCCGCGAGGTCGTGGAGTACTGCCACAGCCACGGCGTCTGGGTCGAGGCCGAACTCGGCGAGGTCGGCGGCAAGGGCGGCGCCCACACCCCGGGCGTGCGCACGGACCCCGAGGAGGCCCGCGCCTTCGTCGCCGCCACCGGCGTCGACGCCCTCGCGGTCGCGGTCGGCAGCGCCCACCAGATGGTGAGCCGGGACGCCGTCCTCGACCTCGACCTGATCGCCCGGCTGCGCGCGGCGGTCGACACCCCGCTCGTCCTGCACGGCTCCTCGGGCGTCGCGGACCCGCACCTCACCGAGGCGGTCACGGCGGGCATGACCAAGGTGAACGTCTCCACCCACCTGAACAAGGCCTTCACCGAGGCCGTCCGCGCCCATCTCGCCGAGCACCCCACGACGGTCGACCCCCGCAAGTACCTGAGCCCGGCCCGCGCGGCCGTGGCCCGCGAGGTCGCCCACCTCCTGGCGGTCCTGGCACCGTGACCCCGTACGTCCAGGCCTCCTGAAGCACGGTCAGGAGGCCCCGTACGCCCGCCCCGACGGCCGCCCGGCGAGGGCGACCGCGGGGCGGGACTTCCCCCGGAACCGGCCGTGGTCACCCCGCGGACGTCTCCGTCGGGGCGTTGTCAGTACCGGCTCGTAGAGTGGCTCCTGACGGTAGGACAGCGGCGCGACACGGGGAGAGAGCGGCATGCGGGAGTTGTTCCTGGCGAAGGAGCGGGCGTACATCCGGTGGATCGACCTGCCGGGCGAGGGGCCCGTGCGGGTGTTCGTCCACGGGCTCGGATGCACGGCGGCCTCCGACTTCGCCCACATCGCGGCCCATCCCGCGCTCGGCGGCGGCCGGGCGCTCCTGGTGGACCTGCTCGGCCACGGACTGAGCGACCGGCCCGCGGACTTCGACTACCGCATGGAGTCCCAGGCGGCCGCGGTGGCCGCCGTCCTCGACCACCTCGGTGTCGCAGGAGTGGACCTCGTCGGGCACTCGATGGGCGGCGCCGTGACGATCCACCTGGCGGCGGACCGGCCGGACCTGGTCGCCCGGCTCGTGGTGGCGGAGCCGAACCTGTACGCGGGCGGAGGGGCGTTCAGCTCGCCGGTGGCCGCCCAGGACGAGGACGCGTTCGTGGCGGAGGGGTTCGCCCGGATGCTCGCCGACACCGACCGCCCGGACTACGCCGCCCGGCTGCGGCTCGCCGACCCGCGGGCCGTCCACCGCAGCGCGGTCGCCCTGGTGGAGGGCAGCGTGCCCGCGCCGGGTGACCTGCTGGCGGCTCTCGCGGTGCCCCGGACGTTCCTGGTGGGGGAGTCGAGCCTGCCGGACGCCGACGCGGAGAAGGCGGCCGCGTTCGGCATCCCGGTGACCGAGGTGCCCGGCGCGGGACACAACCTGATGCTGGACAACCCGGACGGCTTCGCCACGGCCCTCGCCCGCGCGCTCGCGGACGACCCGACGGCTCCGGTTCCCGGCGACCGGAGAGCCTGATCCGGCCGCCCCGTCCCCGTCGGAGGCACCGTCCTCGCGGAGGTCAGGAATCCGACGGAACGGGCCGCAGCACGGACTGCCGTGTCAATCGGGCAAGTTGCGCGATCTCGCCGTGCGGCATGTCCGAGGCCTTGAACGTCACCGACCCCATGCTGCCTCTGTCCGCCCAGAAGCAGATGGCCTTGGGCGTCCCCGTGATGTCCTCGACGTACCGGGAGCACTGCATCCAGCCTCCGTAGGGGCCCGCGTCCGCCGACCAGGTGTCGTGCAGCCGGGTCACACCCGCCGTGCTCGACAGGATGATGTCGGTGTCGTGGACCATGGCGGCGGTGAAGTCGTGGAAGTCGCCCGCCGCACCGACGACGGCGAGGTCGGAACCGTCGCCCGTGCCGCCCGTGTAGAAGTACGTGAACGACGCCTCGACCCGACCACTGGGGTCGCGGGGCATCTCGACGCCGAGGGCTTCGAAGGGATCCGTCCGCGTCATCCCCCGGAAGGTGTCCGGGGCGACCGCCTCGTACCGCGGATACGCGGTGTACTCGGCGTACGTGAGGACGCTCGTCGTCGCGACGGCGGCGAGGGCGATGACGGCACCGGCGCCGATGAGGGCAAGCTCACGCCGCGCGTACCGCGGTACGGCGGGCAAGGCCGGTTCGGCGGGGGCGGGCCCCATGACCGCCTCGCCCGACGCCCGCTCCCCGCCACGGGCGCGTGCGCCGCGCAGGATCAGCCGGAGCAGCAGGAGCGGCAGATCCAGGAGAACGCCGACGGCGCACGCGACCCAGAGGGGAAAGGGTCCCAGCACATGCCGCGCGAGCAGGAGCACGGCCACGGTCAGCTGGGCGACGAACAGATACTCCGGCGTACGGCGGATCAGGAACCGCAGGGGCGCCCGGCCGGGGCGGGCGAGCGCGGTGAGCGTCGCGTCGAGGACCGCGAGCCGCTGGTCGTACGGCGCGAGGGCCGCCTGCCGCCGGGCCTCCTTCTCCGCCGCCTGCGGTGAAGCGGCGGTGGTGAGTGCGTGGACGACGTCGTGGCGCTGCACCCGGGCGGCCGAAGGTCCCTTGGACGCGGCCGCGGCGAGGACGGAGGTCGACGCGGTGGCCCGCCGCAGCTGCGGGGAGTCGGGCGCCAGCTCCCGGAGCCGCTCCAGGAGGACGGGACCGCGCCCGTGGCGGCCGGGCCGGTCCAGGGCGTCGGAGCGCAGACACAGTTCGGCGTAGCCGGCGAGGAGGTCCAGGTGGTCGGGGAAGGCGTCGAGGGCACGACGGAAGACCCGCTCGGCCTCGTCGTCGTGGTCGTCCTCGTCCTCGGCCATGTGCGCGCGGGCGAGCACGAGGAAGAGCATGGGCTCGGGACCGTCCGCCTCCAGGGCCGCCTCCACGGCGCTCCGCGCCTCCGCGTGCCGGCCCGCCGAGATCAGCGCGGTCGCGTGAGCGCACACGGACACGGCGTCTTCTTCGCTGTGCAAGAGTCCCCACCCCTGTATATCCGGCCGATCGTTCCCGGCCAAGAGGCGTCACTATCGCCTGCGGAGGAATGCCTGGTCAACCGTGTTATCGGGGGCCTGTGGGTGCGACAGCAGGGGGGATTTCAGCCACGGAGACGGTTCCTGCCACGCACCGGCGCCTCCCGGCGTCCGGGCTTCCCGTGCTCACCGGACGTTGAGAAGATCGTCGACACAACCCGCCCGGTCCCGGCCGCTACAGGAGCAACTGGTGCAGCACACCCTCGCGTACGCCGACGTCAAGACCGCCGCCGACCGGATCGGCGGCCACATCCGCCCCGTCACGGTCACCCGAGCCGACCCCGGCAGCGAGCCGTACGAGCTCCACCTCGCCCTCGAGCTCATGCAGCACACCGGCTCCTTCAAGGCCCGCGGCGCGCAGAACTTCCTCCTCGCCCACCGGGAGGAGGGCACCCTCCCGGACGCCGGCGTCACCATCGCCTCCGGCGGCAACGCGGGCCTCGCCTGCGCCTGGGCGGCCCGCAGGCAGGGCGTCAGGGCCACCGTCTTCCTCCCCGCCACCGCACCCCGGGTGAAGGTCGACAAGCTGCGCGGTCACGACGCCGACGTACGGCTCGTCGGGACCGAGTACGCCGAGGCGCTCGCCGCCTGCGAGGCGTTCGCGGCCGACACCGGAGCCCTCGCCTCCCACGCCTACGACCACCCCCTGATCGCCGCCGGCGCCGGCACCCTCCTCGACGAGATCCACCAGTGGATCCCGGACCTCGACACCGTCGTCGTCGCGGTCGGCGGCGGCGGGCTGTTCACCGGCGTCGCCACCGCCGCCCGGCACCACGGCATCCGTACCGTCGCCGTCGAACCCGAGAACTGCCGCGCCCTCGACGCCGCGGTACGGGCCGGACACCCAGTCGACGTGACGGTCGACTCCGTGGCCGCCGACTCCCTCGGTGCCCGCCGCGCCTCCGCCCTGGCGGTGAGCGCCGCCCGGCAGGAGGGCGTCCACTCCGTCCTCGTCGCGGACGCCGACATCGTCCGCGCCCGCCGGGCCCTCTGGGACGACCGCCGCCTCGCCGTCGAACACGCCGCCGCCACCGCCCTCGCGGCCCTCACCACCCCGACCGGGGACCGACCCCTCACCACCCCGACCGGGGACCGACCCGTCCGCACCGGCTACCGCCCCGCGCCGGGCGAGAAGGTCTGCGTCGTCCTCTGCGGTGCCAACACCGACCCCGCGGACCTCACACAGCCGCCGACGGCAGCCGGTTCGCCCCGCTGAGCCCGGGCCCGCTCGGACCGCGCGGCGGCAGGGGGCGGCTGAAGACGAGATCGGTGGTCGTGCTGCCGAACTCCGCGAGGGCGTCCACGACCTCCTCCAGGTGCGCCATCGACGTGGCGGCGACCTTGAGGACGTAGCAGTCTTCCCCCGTCGTACGGAGACACTCCAGGATCTCCCGGCGCTCGCCGAGCAGCCGGCGCAGCGGCTCGTGCCGGGTCCCCGGGTACTTGAGCCGGACGACCGCGAGGATCGCGTACCCGATCCGCTCCAGATCCACCTCCGCCCGGTAGCCCGTGATCACCCCGGACTCCTCCAGGCGCCGCACCCGCTCCTTCGTCGCCGAGGCGCTCAGGTTCACCCGCCGCGCCAGCTCCGTGTACGCGATCCGGCCGTCCCGCTGAACCTCCGTCAGGATCGCCCAGTCCGTCGCATCAAGACTCTCGGTCATCCGATTAGATTACCGGCGATTCCACGGCCGAACGGCCCCTGAACAGGCGGGAATCACTTCTGTTCACCCCTCGCGCCTGGCTAGCCTCTGCCGCGTGAAGATCGGAGTCAACATCCTCAACTTCGGCCCCGGCGCCGACCCCGGAATGCTGCGCAGCTGGGCCCAGACCGTGGAGGGCCTCGGGTACGACCTGCTGATGGTCTCGGACCACGTCGCCATCACCCCCGACGTGGCCGAGCGCTACCCGGCACCCTTCTACGAGCCGTTCACCACCCTGTCGTGGCTGGCCGGTGTCACCAGCCGCGTCGGCCTCGGCACGACGGTCCTCATCGCCCCCTACCGGCACCCGCTGCTCACCGCCCGCATGGCGGCCAACCTCGACGCCCTGAGCGGCGGCCGGCTCGTCCTCGGCGTGGGGGTGGGCTGGGCACGGCAGGAGTTCGCCGCCCTCGGGCTCCCCTTCGAACGCCGGGGACGTCTCACCGACGAACACCTCCAGGCCCTGCGCGAGGCCTGGGCCGACACCGCCGCCTACGGAGACCGCCGGATCCCGGTCTGGATCGGCGGCCACAGCGACGCGGGACTGCGCCGCGCCGTACGGTTCGGGGACGCCTGGCACCCCCTGCGCCGCACACTGCCGCAGCTGCGCGAAGGCGCCGCGAGGCTGAAGGAGTACGCGGACGAGCAACGGCTCCCCGTACCCGCCCTGGCCCCTCGCATCGCCCTCAGGCTCACCGCGGCACCGGTCGGCGGACCGGACCGCCTCGCGGGGGAGGGGACGATCGACCAGATCATGGACGACCTCGACCGGCTGCGGCTGATGGGCGCCGAGGCCGTCGTCCTCGACCCGTACGGCGGCGACCCCCACGAGACCACGCACCCGCAGGCGGCCTGGCAGGCACTCGCCACCGTGGCCGCGCACCTCTCCCCGCACCGCACCCGAACGGAGCCGTCATGACGACAGCCGACGACCACACCCTCCTCCGACGCGCCATCGCCCTCGCCGCCACGGCGCGGGAGTCCGGCAACCCGCCGTTCGGTTCGCTCCTCGCGGCACCGGACGGGACGGTCCTGGCGGAGGAACACAACACCACGCTCACCGACCGGGACATCACCGCCCACCCCGAACTCAAGCTCGCCCGGTGGGCGGCCCGGGAACTGGCCCCGGCGACGGCGGCCGAGACCACGATGTACACCAGCTGCCAGCCCTGCGGCATGTGCGAAGCGGTCATCCGACAGGCGGGCCTGCGCCGCGTCGTGTACGCCCTCTCCAACGAACAACTCCTCGACATCCGCCCCGGGAGCGGCCGCCCGCCCGTACCGCAGGACGGCCCCGCGCTGCTCGACGAGGTACGGGCCGCGGTCGAGCCGTACTACCGCTGACCGAATGCGTCAGGATGGGGACATGACCGAGATCCTCACCCCCCGACTCCTGCTCCGCCGCTGGACCGACGACGACCTCGTCCCCATGGCGGAGATCAACGCCGACCCCGAGGTCATGCGGTGGATCGGCGACGGCTCGGTCCGCGACCCGGAGCAGACCGCGGAGGCCATCGAGCGGTACGAGGAGGAGTGGGACGAGGAGGGCTTTGGGATCTTCGCCGTCGAGCTCCTCGGCTCCGGCGAACTGATCGGCTTCGCCGGTCTCTCCGTGCCGGAGTTCCTGCCGGAGGTGCTCCCCGACGTGGAGATCGGCTGGCGCCTCGGCCGGCAGTTCTGGGGCCAGGGGTACGCCTCCGAGGCCGCCCACGCGGTCCTGGAGTTCGCCCTCCAGGACCGCGGGCTCGACCGGGTCGTCGCCATCACCCACACCGGCAACCGGGCCTCCGAGAACGTCATGCGCAAGCTCGGCATGGTGCCGGAGCGGGAGACGAGCCACCCGGTCTTCGGGCTTCCCCTGCGCGTCTACGCCATCGACCTCACCGAGTACCAGGCGTGATCACCGGGCCTTCGCCGACGACGCCCCGGCAGGGCCGACCGGGCGCCGGGACCCGGCGGTGAGGGGCCTTCCGGACCGCCGCTGACCAGCGCGGACACAGGGCCGCGTACCCTCGTGGACGTGTCTGTTTCACGTCTCCACCGCGTCGCCGTCCTCGTCCTCGAAGGTGCGAAACCCCTCGACGTCGGAATCCCCGCGCAGGTGTTCACGACCCGGGCGAGCATGCCGTACGAGGTACGGGTCTGCGGCGCCGAACCCGGGGTCGTGGCCGGTGGCGACGGCCTGTCGTACCAGGTCGCCCACGGCCTGGAAGCACTCGCGTGGGCCGACATCGTCTTCGTCCCCGGCTACCGGCACCCCGACCGCGAGGACCCGCCCCGAGCCGTCGTCGACGCGCTGATCGCCGCCCACGCCCGCGGGGCGCGGCTCGCCGCCATCTCGACGGGCGCCTTCGCCCTCGCCGCGACCGGCCTCCTCGACGGCAAACGCGCCACGACGCACTGGCACTACGCGCGGGCGCTCGCGGCCAAGCGCCCGCTGATCCACGTCGACGAGAACGTCCTCTTCGTCGACGAGGGCAGCATGCTCACGTCCGCCGGCGCCGCCTCCGGCATCGACCTGTGCCTCCACATCCTGCGCAGGGACCTCGGCATCGCCGCCTCGAACCACGCGGCCCGGCGCCTCGTCGCCGCCCCGTACCGCAGCGGCGGCCAGGCACAGTACGTACCGCGCAGCGTGCCGGAGCCGCTCGGCGAGCGGTTCGCCGCCACCCGCGAATGGGCACTGCACCGGCTCGGCGAGCCCCTCACCCTGGAGATACTCGCCCGGAACGCGGCGGTGTCGCCGCGCACCTTCTCGCGTCGGTTCGTCGAGGACACCGGGTACACGCCGATGCAGTGGGTCATGCGCGCCCGCATCGACATGGCCCGTGAACTGCTCGAACGCTCCGAGCGGGGCGTCGAGCAGATCGCCGCCGACGTCGGCCTGGGCACCGGGGCGAATCTGCGCCTGCACTTCCAGCACATCCTGGGCACCACACCGAGCGAGTACCGGCGCACGTTCACACAGGGGGAGTGAACCGGGCATATCGGAGCCCTGGCGGGATCATGGCGCGATACTTGCGGACCGTGGCGATCACGCCGCTGGTCGAGGCCGATCTTCCGCGCGAACCTGGGTGGCGAATCAGAAGGTCGGAAAGGGACACACCGCTCATGACTCGCATCGCCATCAACGGTTTCGGTCGCATCGGACGCAACGTGCTGCGCGCGCTCCTCGAGCGTGACACCGACATCGAGGTCGTCGCCGTCAACGACCTCACGGAGCCCACGGCCCTTGCGCGGCTCCTCGCCTTCGACTCGACGTCGGGCCGCCTGGGCCGCCCGGTCACCGTCGACGGGGACACCCTCGTCGTCGACGGCCGCCGCATCAAGGTGCTCGCCGAGCGCGAGCCGGCGGACCTGCCGTGGGCCGAGCTCGGGGTGGACATCGTCCTCGAGTCGACCGGCCGCTTCACCTCGGCCAAGGCCGCCCGTGCGCACCTCGACGCCGGTGCGAAGAAGGTCCTCGTCAGCGCGCCCGCCGACGGTGCCGACGTCACCCTCGCGTACGGCGTGAACACCGACGCGTACGACGCCGAGCTGCACACGATCGTCTCGAACGCCTCCTGCACGACCAACGCCCTCGCGCCCCTCGCGAAGGTCCTCGACGACCTCGCCGGCATCGAGCACGGCTTCATGACGACCGTTCACGCCTACACGCAGGAGCAGAACCTGCAGGACGGCCCGCACCGCGACCCGCGCCGCGCCCGCGCCGCCGGCGTCAACATCGTGCCGACCTCCACGGGCGCCGCCAAGGCCATCGGCCTCGTGCTGCCGAACCTGGACGGCAAGCTGTCCGGCGACTCGATCCGCGTGCCCGTCCCGGTGGGCTCGATCGTCGAGCTCAACACGACCGTCGCCCGCGACGTCACCCTCGAGGACGTCCTGGCCGCCTACCGCACCGCCGCCGAGGGCCCGCTGGCCGGTGTCCTCGAGTACTCGGAGGACCCGCTGGTCTCCGCCGACATCGTGGGCAACCCGCACTCGTCGATCTTCGACTCGGCCCTCACCCGCGTCGAGGGACGCCACGTCAAGGTCGTCGCCTGGTACGACAACGAGTGGGGCTTCTCGAACCGCGTGATCGACACCCTCCAGCTCCTCGCCGCGAACTGACGACGAGCCGAACGGCCGACTCCCGCCGGGTGGCGGGAACAGGCACCCTCACACGCCGACTCCGACCGCACGGGAGTCGGCGTGTGACGTGTTTCCGGACGGGAATCGTCCGGCCGGACAGGGACCGCATGTCTCGCTCCCCTCACCCGACGATGCCGAGCGGCGACAAGTCCCCTGTGCGCTGCACGTGGAGAGGGGAAAGGCGACGAGTGCTCAGGAGACGCGCACTCGCTCCGTTTCCCTTCCGGGCCGGGGAGGGGCCCGCTACCGTGGGCGTATGGCACGGGAGATCCGGATCGAGATCAGCGACGAGGCGTACGAGGCGCTGGAGCGGGCCGCCGCCGAGAAGCGGGTGGACGCCGAGGCGTACGCGAGGAAGGTCCTCGACGCCGATCTGACGCGGACGCGGTTCCTGGAAGGGGCCCGTCAGTTCGTGGCCGATCACGGGCAGGTCTTCGCCGACCGGTTCGGCGGGCCCGCCGGTCGCGGCGCCGACGCCGCCTGAACCGGGACTCCCGCACATGATCCTGCAGATCGACCTCTCCTTCCTGCTCGACATCGCCCAGCAGGAGATCCCCGGCGACCCGGAGATCACCGACTGGGGATCGCTCGAAGCGGCCCGTGCCCGCCATGCCTTCCGCGTGATGGACACCCCGGTCTACGACCAGCCCCACCACCGGGCCGCCGCACTTCTGGAGCAGCTGGTCCGCGTTCCGGCCCTGGAGCACTCCAACGAGCTGTACGGAATGACCGTGGCCGCCGCCTACCTCCACGCGTCCGGACATCCGATCCGGGTCACCACCAAGGAGGCCGTCGACCTCGTCGACGAAGTCGTCGCCGGCCGTGCCGACGTACGCCGCATCGCGGACGTCCTGAGGGAGTGGACGCGCTGATCCGGCGCCGGGCGGGCGTTGTCAGTGCCCTGCGACAAGATGTTCGACATGACGACAACGCCCGCCGTAGAGGCGCACTTCAGCCTGTCCAGCCGTGCCGCGTACGAGGCCGCGATCGAACGTCTGCGTGACGCGTCCCGCACGTACTACGGCGAGAGCTACAGCGTCATGGACGACGCCACGTACGACCGGCTGCGGCTCGCCGTGAAGGCCTGGGAGGCGGAGCACCCCGAGGACGTCGCTCCGGACTCGCCCGCCGATCAGGTCGCCGACGGAGCCGCTCCCGCCGGCGACGTCGAGCACACCACGCGGCTGCTCAGTCTCGACAACGTCTTCGCCCCCGAGGAGCTCGTCGCCTGGGGCGCCTCGCTCCAGCGGCGCCTGGGACACGAGCCGGCGGGAGGGTTCACCGTCGAGCCGAAGATGGACGGCGCGGCCGTCGCCGCCCGCTACCGCGACGGGCGCCTCGTGCAGATCATCACCCGCGGCGACGGTTCGAAGGGCGAGGACGTCAGCCACGTCATCGGGACGATCGTGGGCCTCCCCGAGCAGCTGGCCGTGCCCGTCACCTTCGAGGCGCGCGGCGAAGTCCTCTTCACCCAGGAGCAGTTCGAGGCCGCGAACGAGATACGGAGCGCCCATGGCGGAGACGTCTTCGCCAATCCGCGCAACGGAGCCGCCGGCACGCTGCGGGCGAAGGACCGGCCCTACCGGCTGGCGATGACGTTCTGGGCGTACGGCGCGGTCGAGTTGGACGGCGTGGCCTTCCTGCCCGCCGGGGGCGGTCACGCCGAGACGCTGGCCGCGGTGGCGGAAGCGGGGCTGCGGACCACGGCGGCCACCCCGGCCGGACTGCACGTCGTCGCCACCCTCGCCGAGGCGCAGGAGCGGGTCGACGCGATCGCCGCGATGCGCGCGACCCTGCCGTTCGGCATCGACGGCGTCGTCATCAAGGCCGACAGCGCCACCGAACAGGCGACGGCGGGCTTCGGCACCCGCTTCCCGTACTGGGCGATCGCCTACAAGCTTCCGGCTGTCGAGCGCCAGACCGTCCTCGAGGACGTGTTCTGGGAAGTGGGCCGTACGGGTGTGCTCGCCCCGACCGCGGTGCTCGCCGCCGTGGAGCTCGACGGTTCCACCGTCACCCGCGCGACCCTGCACAACCCCGCCGACATCCTCAGGCGGGACCTCCACATCGGCGACACCGTGACCGTCCACAAGGCCGGCGACATCATCCCGCGCGTCCAGGCCGCCGTCGTCGAGCTCCGCCCGCAGGGTGCCGTGCCCGTACCCCTGCCCGAGGAGTGCCCGAACTGCGGCGGGGAGATCGACAAGAGCCAGGAGCGGTGGCGCTGCGCGAAGGGCACCGCCTGCGCGCTCGCGCCGCTGATCGAGTACGTCGCCGGGCGCGACATCCTCGACATCGACGGGCTCGGCCGGAAGTACGTCGACGCGCTGATCGCCGCCGGGGTCGTCGGCGACGTCGCCGACCTGTTCACGCTCACCGAGGAGCAGCTCACCGCCGCCTCCGGCAGCGCCAAGCGGGGCGCGAAACTGGCCGAGCAGATCCGGCTCGCCAAGTCCCGTCCCCTCAGCCGTGTCTTCTGCGCGCTTGGCGGGCCGGGCACCGGCCGCAGCATGTCCCGGCGCATCGCCGCGCACTTCGGCACGATGGAGGCCATCCGCGCGGCCGACGCCGACGCCCTGCAGGAGGTCGAGGGCATAGGCCCGGAGAAGGCGCCGGTCATCGTCGAGCAGGTCTCCGCACTCGCCCCCGTGATCGACAAGCTGATCGCGGCGGACGTCAACATGACCGAGCCGCGGCCGGAGAGGGCTGAAGACGCGGTCGAGGGGCCGCTGAGCGGGAAGACCGTCGTCGTGACGGGGAAGATGACCGGTCCGCTGGACGGCTGGGGGGCGCTCAGAGATGGGCGCGCTCATCGAGAAGGCCGGCGGGCGCGCGGGCAGCGGCGTCAACTCCAGGACCACGTACCTGGTCGCGGCGCCGTCCGCGAACGGCAAGCCGAGCTCGAAGGCCGTCAAGGCCCGGGAACTGGGCGTCGAGGTCCTCACCCCGGAGGACTTCGCCACGCTGGTGGTCGCGTACCTGAACTGAGGGTTCTTCAGTCGCCGCCCGCCCGCGGGCGCGGGACGGACACGGTCCGGGGGAGTCGTGGCGGTCCGCTGAAGCGGACCGGAACGCCCGGTGAGTACAGCACGCTCACGGGCTCCCCGAGGGGGCCGCGGAGGCCGGCCGCGGTGAGGAGGGACTCGTCGCAGCTGACGAGGCGGGCGCGGTGCAGCGGCCAGCGGGGGTGGGTGTTCGGGAGATAGAGGGGACGCCCGCGGAAGGAGCTGTGCATGCCCCAGCGGGCGGTCAGGAAGTGTTCGAGCGCGGTGGGCTCCTCGACCCGCTCGCCGATGTCCACGCTGATCGCGCTGTGTGCCCCGCGCGGCCCCGGCCACCGCCGCCTGCTGGTGTACGTGACGGTGGGGCCGTCGGTCCGGACGGTCATCTTCGACCACACGTAGGGGATGCGGAACGCCCACCGCCCCACGGTCACGGGAAGGAGGCGGGACGCGTCGAGCGAGCGGAACACGACACCGCGACGCCCGTGCCCGTCCACGGAGTACAGGCGCACGTTGGTCTCGGGGAAGCTCCCGAGGTAGGGGAGCCCGGGAAGCCGGAACCAGCCGACGCGGTGCATCCGGAAGGCGACGAGGCCGACATAGGTGACCCCGTCGAGGGTGTCGGGCACGGTCCCGGCCGGAAGGAGCGGGGCCACCTCGGCCGGGTCGACGGGCCAGTGCAGGAACGCCAGGTCGAGCCAGGACTGGGTGAGCAGGGTGCGGTTCGTGCGGTGCGGCGGGTCGGCCGATATGGGCTCGGGCTCCAGGGCGGGCGGGGTCTGCGGCATCGCGCCAGTATCCAGGGTTCGTGGCCCGCCTGCCGGAGGGCGGGGACGAGCTCAGGCCGGCGTCCCGTCGTGCTCGCTGCTCACGCCCCGTCCGCCGGCGCCGTGCCGGAGGCCTCGGCCGCGATGCGATCGAACTGCGCCCCCATCGCCTCGGACAGGGCCTGCGCGGCGGAGAGCGGCCGGACCATGACCATGAAGTCGTCGATGAGGCCCTGCTCGTTCAGGTGGAGGAAGTCGCAGCCGGTGATCGCGCGCTCGCCGACCCGGGCCTCGAAGACGAGGGCGTGGTCGCGGCCGTCCTCGCCGATGATCTCCCGGACGTAGCGGAAGTCGGTGAGGACCCGGGAGACCCCGCGCAGGATGGCCGCGGTGATCGCCTTGCCGGGGTAGGGCTTGAAGGCCACGGGGCTGGTGAAGACGACGTCCTCGGCGAGCAGCGCCTCGATGGCCGCGTGGTCGTTCGCCTCGACGGCCTGACGGAAGGACTTCATACACATCTCCGCAGCTAGTCAACTAAGTGAGTAGGTGGGGAGGAGGTTAGTGACGTGAGACGGCCCTGTCCAGGCCCGGAAGGCCCCGCCCCGGCGAACTCCGGGGCGGGGCGGCGCGAGGACCTCGTCGACCCGGTCCGCACGGAGGCGGTCAGGCCAGCTTCCTGAGCAGCTCCGCGGCGAGCGGGGCGGAGGAGGACGGGTTCTGGCCGGTGACCAGGTTGCCGTCGACGACGACGTGCGGCGTCCACGGCTCGCCGACCTGGACGTCCACGCCGGCCTCGACGAGCCGGGTCTCGAGGAGCCACTTCGCCCGGTCGGCGAGACCGGCCTGGGTCTCCTCGGCGTTGGTGAAGGCGGCGACCTTGCGGCCGGCGAAGGCGTTCGCACCGTCGGCGTTCGTGGCGGCGAGGAGCGCGGCCGGGCCGTGGCAGACGACGCCCAGCGGCTTGCCCGAGTCCAGGGCGTCGACCAGCAGCCTGCCGGAGGTCGCGTTCACGGCGAGGTCCTCCATGGGGCCGTGGCCACCGGGGTAGAAGACGGCGTCGTAATCGGCCAGACGGACGTCCTCCAGCTTGATCGGGTCCTTGATCTCGCCGATGGACGCGAGCGTCGCGGCGACCTTGTCGGCGCCCTCCTGGCCGCCGTTGGCCTCGGGCGCGAGGCTGCCCGCGTCGACGGTCGGGACGACACCGCCCGGCGTGGCGACGACGACCTCGTGCCCGGCGGCCTTGAACGCCTCGTACGGCGCGACGGCCTCCTCGGCCCAGAAACCGGTCGGGTGCTTGGTGCCGTCGGCCAGCGTCCAGTGGTCGGCACCGGTCATCACGAAAAGGATCTTCGACATGGGGGAGCTCCAGGGGGTGGCGGACCCGGTCGGGGCCCGGAGACGGGAATGCGCACACTGACACTCTGGTCCGAGTGACGTTCCGCGGCGAGATCGCCAATGCGGCGACGTCCTCGACACTAGGTCGGCGACCCATAGGTTTCCAATGAAGAAACCAATGCCTCCCATAGGGAGCTCAATGAATGGGCGGGGAACACGCGCACGCTTGAGTCGATTGCTCTCCCGCCTCGCCGAGGAGGCGGCGCAGTTCGGCTGTCCGTGCGCAGGAGCCGGCACCGTGGGCACGGCGGTGCCGACTCCTCGTCAGCCGCGGACCGCCGTCATGTGCGTGCCTCGTCGGCGGGGTCGTGGAGGGTGATCGCCTGTACGGGGCAGGCGCGGGCCGCCTCGCGGACGAGCGTTCCGGCGCCGTCCTCCCGGCCCGGGACGACCGTTCCGAAGCCGTCGTCGTCCTGGGTGAAGACGTCCGGGGAGGTCAGCGCGCACTGCCCCGCGCCGATGCAGACGTTCCCGTCGATCGAGATCCGCATCCGTACCGCTCCTTTCACCAAGTGACGGGGAGTTCGAGCATCCCCTGGATCGTGTCGCCCGGTTTGAACGGGATCTCCTCGGCGGGCACGGCCAGCCGAAGTCCCGGCAGCCGGCGCAGGAGCGTCCCGAGCGCGATCTCCAGCTCCGCGCGGGCGAGGTTCTGCCCGAGGCACTGGTGGATGCCGAAACCGAACGCCACGTGGTGGCGGGCGGACCGGGCCCAGTCGAGGGTGTCCGGATCGCTGTAGGCGGCCGCGTCCCGGTTGATGACCGAGGTCGAGAAGACCACGCCCTCGCCCGCACGGATCACCGTCCCGGCGACATCGATGTCCTCGCGTGCGACGCGGAGCAGCCCGTCGGCGATCGACAGGAACCGCAGCAGCTCCTCGACGGCGGTGGGCACGAGCCCGGGATCCGCCCGCAGCTCGGCCAGCCGCTCCGGGTGACGCAGCAGGGTGTACGTACCCAGGGAGATCATGTTCGCCGTGGTCTCGTGCCCGGCCACGAGCAGGATCGTGGCGAGCTGCACCAGCTCCTCGCGTTCGGGACCGCCGTCCCCGGACCCGCGTGCCACCAGGTCGTCGAGGACGCCGTCGCCGGGCTTCAGCCGCTTGCGGTCGATCAGGTCGCCGAGGTAGCCCTCCAGCTGCGCGAGCGCGTCCTCGGTGTCCGCGGCCGTCGGGCCGCGCAGCAGCCGTCGCGACTGCTCCTCGAAGAAGTCGTGGTCCTCGTACGGAACCCCGAGCAGGTCACAGATGACGATCGAGGGCACCGGCAGCGCGAACGCGCTCACCAGCTCGGCCGGCGGTCCCTGCGCCTCCACCGCGTCGAGGAGCCGGTCCACGGTCTCCTGGATGCGGGGCCGCAGGGTCTCGGCACGCTTGAGGGTGAAGCTGGGGATCAGCAGCCGGCGCTGGGCGTTGTGCTCGGGGTCGTCCCAGCCGAGCAGCGCCGCGCGCCGGCGACTGCGCACGGCCATGGCCCGTTCCGTCGGCATCGGAAAGCCGTCACGGGTGGAGTCGGTGGACAGGCGCTGGTCCGCGAGGAGCGCGCGGGCGGTCGCATGGCCGGTGACGAACCACACCGGCCTCCCGTCCCACAGGGTGACCCGTGACAGCGGGCGCTCCTCCTCGGTCCGGGGGTAGGCGGCGGGCGGGTGGTAGGGGCAGGTTCGGTCCTGGGGGAACGCCACGGTTTTCGTCACGGCTTTCGTCACGGGGGCCTCGCTGGGTGCGAATCGGTGGCAGGGACGGTGGTGCCGTCTCCACTACATGCCTCAGGCACCTATCTGGTCTACGCACAGTTCGGCCATTCCACCGGAACGGGTGCGGCCCGAACGGGGCGGTGGGCGCCGGCCCGCCCCGCAAGGACCCTCGGAGCCCCGCAAGGACGGGTCCGCCGGTGTCACGGCGGTGGCGACAGGGGGATGACGGCCGTCAGGACCGTCCCCTCGCCGGGCGTCGACTCGATGGTGAGGGTGCCGCCGAGCTGTCGGACACGCGCGCGCATGGCGGGCAGCCCGTGACCGCGTACGCCGCCCGGCTTCTCGACCGGGTCGAAGCCGCGGCCGTCGTCGGCGATGTCCAGGACGACCTGGTCGTCCAGGTGGCTGAGGGTCAGGGTCGCGGTGCCGGCGTCGGCGTGCTCGCGGATGTTGGCCAGTGCGCCCTGGGCGATCCGCAGCAGCGCCGCCTGTACGCGGTCGGGGAGGGCGGTGGAGGGCGTGCCGTCCTGGTGGAAGCGGACCCGGAGGGTGTCGGAGGACTCCCGCCCGGCGAGGGTGCGCAGCGCGTCGTCGAGGCCGCCGCCCCCGGCGAGGTCGGCGGGCGCGAGGTCGTGGACGAAGCGGCGGGCCTCGGCGAGGTTCCGTTCGGCGATGGACCCGGCGGTACGGATGTGGCGGCGGGCGGCGGCCGGGTCGGTGTCCCAGAGCCGGTCGGCGGCCTGGAGCAGCATCTGCTGGCTGGACAGGCCCTGCGCGAGGGTGTCGTGGATCTCCATGGACAGGCGTTGCCGTTCGGCGAGGGCGCCCTCGCGGCGCTCGGTCGCGGCCAGCTCCCGGCGGGTGCGGACGAGGTCGATGATGACGGTCCGCAGCCGGTCGGCCTGACGCTGGGAGTAGATGAAGACGGCGGTGGCGACGGCGGCGACGGCGGGCGGCGCGAACATCAGGTTCGGGTCGAAGCCGAAGCGCAGCCGCAGCTTCACCTGCGCGCCCACGACGAACACGGTGAGCAGGACGACGAGGATGATCGCGGACCGGGTACGCAGGGAGCGCAGGCCCGTGTAGAAGAGCGGCACCGCGCACCAGCCGAAGCTCGGCGCCAGGGCCACGAGGGTGAGCCAGGCCCCGATGACGGCCGCCAGCCACAGTCCGTGCGCCGTGGTGGGGGTGGTGCGGCGCCCGTCGGCCCTGCCGCCGCGCCCGTCGGCCTCGCGGGGGCCGAGGACCGGACCGAGCACGTAAAGCAGTGCCAGCACGATGGCGAGGGCGATCACCCAGGGGGTGGCCGGGGCGCCGGGGTGGACGATCAGGTACCGGGTGAGCGAGGAGCACAGCAGGACGAAGAACGCCACGTGCATCACGGTCGCGAGCCAGCCGGCGTCCGGATCGGCCGCCTCCGTGTCGATCGGCGACCGCCTGTCCATCCGCACCGTCCGTTCCTCGTCGCCGACCGTTCCCCCGAGCCCAGGCTATCCGGACGAGCCCGTTCCGAATCGACCGATCGGCTGCCCCCGTGTCCTCCACCGGGTGCATGGAGGACCGCAACAGCCGACTCCTCGCAGCCGCCCGCCGAGGCGACGCCGACGCGGTTCGGGCCACCGCTGGAAGCGGGCGCCGGGGTGGAGGCCCGTGACGAGGAACTGCGCTCCCCGCTGCTGTTCGCCTCGCTCGGCAACCACGTGGAGGCCGCCCGGGTCCTCCTCGCCGCCGGCGCCGCCCCGAACCTCGCGGACGTGGACGGCGTCACGCCCCTGCGGCACGCGGAACGGCGCGGCTTCGACAGGGTCGCGGCCCTGCTGAAAGCCGGCGCGGAAACCCACCGTGAAGGTGTTGACCGGCGGTGATCCGCGGCGGTCCGCGTACGGCACGTTCTCCTCGGTGGCTCCTCGGTAGGCTGTGCTCTCGTGATACGCGCCTGGATCCTGCCGACATTGATGGTCATCAGCGGCTCGCTCGTCGCGATCGGGCTGATCACCAGGGGCAGCCCCGGCCAAGGCGCAGTGCTCCTCCTGGTGTTCCTGCTGCTCGCTGGGGTGAACTCGCCGCTGATCTTCCCGAGGCCGACCGGCGCGGTGGAGGCGCAGCGCCGCAGCACGGTCGACGGCCGGCCGATCGTCTACTGGCGGCCGGGATGCAAGTTCTGCATACGGCTGCGCATCCGGCTGGGCCGCCGCGCCCGCCAGGCGCACTGGGTGAACATCTGGCGCGACCCGGACGGAGCGGCGGTCGTGCGGGCGGCGAACGACGGCAACGAGACCGTGCCGACGGTCGTCGTGGCGGGCCGGCCGTTCACCAACCCCGATCCCGCGTGGGTGCGCGAGCAGCTCTCGCCTCCCGCCTGACGGGTCAGCTCGCTCCGTCCTCCGTCCACGGGCGGAGCTTCTCCGGGTTGCGGACCGCCCAGATGCGGGTGATGCGGCCGTCGGCGAGGTCGAACGCCGCCACGGTCGCGGTGACACCGGCGTCCTGCGCCACGAGGCCGGGCCGACCGTTGACCGTCCGCTCCAGGAGCGTGAGCCCGGGGGCCTTGTCGGCGATGTGGATGAGGTACTGGGCGATGAGCCTGCTGCCCTCGACCGGACGGAGCACGGTGCCGACCAGGCCGCCGCCGTCGGCCGTCATCGTGGCCTCGGGGTCGAGCAGGTCGACCAGGGCCTTGATGTCCTTGGCCTCCCACGCCTCCTTGAAGTCCCGTACCAGAGCGGCCTGTCCGGCCACCGGCGCGGCCGGAGCCCGGGAGGAGCCGATGCGGCGACGGGCCGAGGACGCCAGCTGCCGGCAGGCCGCGGGGGACCGGCCGACGATCTCGGCGACCTCGGCGAAGGGGTACCGGAAGACGTCGTGCAGGATGAACGCCACGCGTTCGGCCGGCGTCATCGACTCCAGCACGACCAGGAACGCCATGTTCACCGACTCGTCCAGGGTGACCCGGTCGGCCGGGTCGACGGTCTCGGACCGGTCGCCGTCCGTGTGCACAACGGCCCACTCCGCGCGGTCGGGCAGCGGTTCGGGTATCCACGGTCCGACGTAGCGCTCGCGCCGGACCCGCGCCGAGCCGAGCATGTCCAGGCAGACCCGGCCGGCCACCGTCGTCAGCCAGGCCCCGGGCGAGTCGACGGCCCCCCGCTGCCGGGGCGACATCGCGTACCAGCGGGCGTACGTCTCCTGCACGGCGTCCTCGGCCTCGGACAGCGAACCCAGCAGCCGGTAGCCGAGGTTGATCAGCCGACGCCGCTCACCGACGACCACGCTCAGGTCCGGCTCGGACAGGTCGTGCCCCGGCTCGATGGTGGGGGTGCTCATGATCGCGACTGCTCCCTGGTTCGTCTCGTGCGATGACGCTCTCGGCCCTGCGTCCGCTCGACGAAGCACCCCTCCGGAAGGGAAAGTCGGCCCCCGCCTCACATTTCACGGGCCTGCGTCGTCGGACAGACGAGACACTATCGAGCCACTGCCGCGAGGCAGAAGAAAAGGATCACGTCATGGCCACCACCACACGGACCACGGCAGTTCGGGGCGCCGGCAGCCGCACCTTCCTGCAGGTCTCGATCGCCCTGCAGACCCTCACCCTCTTCTTCCAGGCGACCACCGCCGGCCTGCTGCTGGCCTCGCCCCACACCGAGGTGCTGCACAGCGTCGGCGCGCGCGTGACGTACGGCGCGACCATGCTGTACGTGCTGGCCGCGATCCTGGCCTGGAAGCCGGGCGGTGGCTCGCCCCGCCCCATCGTCTACTCGACCGGCTTCCTCGTCCTCTCCTCGACACAGGTGGTGCTGGGGATCGCGCACAAGCCGGCCCTCCATGTCCCCCTGGGAGTCCTGATGTTCGCCCTCAGCGTGCTGGCCCTCGGCCAGATCCTCACCGCCCAGCGGAAGGAACGCTCCGGCACGGGACGGCGGTAGTGACCACCGGGCCGACCCCCGGTGGCTGGCGTGATCGCGGAGCCGTTCTACTGTGATCCACATGTCCGTTCCCGTTCACGCCCTCGCCCACCGGCCGTTGACGACCGAGGCCGTCGCCGAGCTCGTGGCGTTGCCGGCCGTGCCGCCCGTCCCGGACGACGTCGACGCCGTCGAAGCGGAAGTACGACTCCGGGGCTGGCACTGGGAGGACGCGCTCGTCTGCGAGTCCTTCCGCACCGCGCACGGCCACGTGCTCTGTACGGATGTGGTCAGCCCGTTCGGATGCCCCGAGGCCCGGACCTTCCTGGTCTTCGGGGAGGTGTACCCCGTCGACCCGCACGACGAGGACATGGCCAACGCCTCGTGGCTGTACGGCCTCGTGGACCGCTGGCAGGAGCAGCCCGGCTGGAGCGGCAGCAGGCCGAGCACCGTCGAGGCGTGCGAGGCCGTCCTCGCGCGGGCCGCGCGGGCGGTGACCGACCACCTCGGCACACCGCCCGAGCGGACGGTCCTGTCCGCCGAAAGCCTCGTCACCGGGCCGCCCCTGACGCACCGGATCTGGCGCACCGCCACGCACGCCCTGGTGCTCGGACCGGCGGCCGACAACGGCCCGTACGGCTACCTCACCCACCTGCAGCTGTCCTGCACGCCCCTCGACTGCGGTCCCGGACTTCCGCCCGCCGAGGACGAGGACGGCCTGGCCGCATGGATCGCCGCGCACATCGACTGGTGACCCGACGGTCCGCGCGGCTCAGCGCGGCTCCACGGCCGGCCACGCGCGCGGGTAGGGCACACGCAGCGACTCGGCCGCCACGGGGGTGTGGCCGGCCGCTGCGTGCAGCCGCCCGTCGCGCAGGACGATGCCGCCGGCGAGCATGGACGTCACCAGTTCGGCGGCCAGCGCCTCGGGGGTGAGACGCAGGAGGCGCGCGGCGTCGGCCAGCCACGCGCGCGCGTGCAGGTACGGCTCGACCTCCTCGGTCGGAATGCCGTCGCGGATCATGAGGGCGAAGGCGAAGATCCGGCGGGCGCCGTACCAGACGGCCCCGTCGGGATCGTCGACGAGCCGTCGCCCCCGGCGCAGGGCGGCGCCGAAGGCGGCCTCGGTGTCGGCGGGGATCGGACCGTGGGAGGGGAGGATCACCCGCGGGTCGAGATCGGCCATCCGCTGGAGGGAGGCGAGCGCGGTGGTGGCCGCGTCGGGCCCGTCGAGGGCGAGGTCGACCCAGCCGACGTCGTAGTCCGACAGCGCGTCACCGACCACGAGCAGCCGCTCCTCCGGCTGCCACAGGGCCAGGTGGCCGGGCGTGTGACCGGGTGTGCGGACGACCTCCCAGTCCGTGTCGCCGAGGCGAAGTACCTGCCCGTCGTCGAGCGGCACGTCGACGGTGTACGGGGCGACGGGCTGGTCCAGGTACTCGGCCGAGCAGCAGCCGGGGTCCCGGCGGGAGATCGCCTCGGCTTCCGGAGCCCCGGCGGCGATGCCCGCGCCGGCCGCCTGGAGCAGGGCGTTGCCGCCGACGTGGTCGGAGTGCCAGTGCGTGTTCACGACCAGGCCGATCGTTCCGGCCCGGGCGCGGGCCCAGTCGGCGGTCTGCTCGGCGTGGCCGACGAACCCGGAGTCGACCAGGGCCGGTTGCCTCCCGTGGAGCAGGAGCGTGTTGGCATCGGGGAACGGCCTCTGCCACCAGGTCACCCAGGACGGCAGTGACGGCGGGGCGGTGGGGGAGGAGGGGGCGGAAGAGGCAGAGGGCCGGCGGCTCACGGGGCGGGCGGCTCCGGTGCGGGGACTCGCCGGGCGGGCCTGCGACCGGTCTGCTCCGGCCCGGGGGCTCACTGCTCCGCTCCGTTCACGCGGATCAGCGTCTGCTGCCCGGCCGCGACGAGCTTCCGCTCGCCGCTGTCCGCGACGGCGCTGGTGCCGCCGGCGTGGAAGTAGCCGTGCTGCTGGGTGACTTCGGGCCGGGCCGGCAGCACGATGTGCACGCGGCCGGGGCCGATGTGCGCTGTCCGTGCACCGAGGTGGGTCATCAGCCCCTGGCGGTCGAAACTCGCCTGGACGCGCCGGCGCACCTCGGGGCTCGCCTGTTCCTGGTGTGTCGGGTCTTCCACGTGCTCCCCTTCGACTTCGACGGACATCACGGTCACGGCGCGGCGCCGGCCCGCGGCCGCCTCGGACCATCGGGCGTTCCGCCGGCAGGAACCCGCCGATGACGATCATCATGGCACCGGGGACGCGGGCCACGGCCCGGGCGACGGTCGGCCCGCGCGAGCGGGCGCCGCATAATCGGTCGACACCCCTGATTCCGATCGGGTTGTCTGGGAGACATGCCGGAACTGCGAACCGATCGTCTTCTGCTCCGCCGCTGGCGGGAGTCCGACCTCGAACCGTGGGCGGCCATGAACGCCGACCCCGAAGTCAGGGAGTACCTCGGGGACCTGCAGACGCGGGAGCAGAGCGATGCCGTCGCGGCCCTCATGCAGGCCGAGTTCGACGAGCGGGGCTTCGGATGGTGGGCGCTCGAGAAGCGGGCGACCGGCGAGTTCGTCGGCCGTGCCGGCCTGGACGTGGTGGACGGGACGATGCCCTTCACCGGGGTGGACGTCGGGTGGCGGTTGACGCGTTCGGCGTGGGGGCACGGCTACGCCACCGAGGCCGCCCTGGCCTGCCTGGCCTTCGGTTTCGAGGTCCTCGGACTGCCGGAGATCCTGGCGTCGACGACCGTCGGCAACCTCCGTTCCCAGGCGGTGATGCGCAGGATCGGCATGACCCGCGATCCGGCGGACGACTTCGAGGACCCGAGCGTCCCCGAAGGACCGTTGCGCCGGTGCGTGCTGTACCGGACCCCGGCGGCGATGCGCGAGGCCTACCGGGTCACTTGACGACGCTCTGCCCGGCGAGGACCTCCTGGGTCTCCTCCCAGACGAGGTAGACGTTGACCCTTCCCGCGCCGCCCGCCACGTCCGCGGGGACGGAGAACGAGATCTTGGCGGACTGGCCGCACACCGGGCTGCTGCTCCTGGTGTCGAGGTAGACCCCGTTCGCGGTGAACGTGTCGACGAGGGTCCTCCGGCAGGAGGTCGAGCTCACGGACTTCTGCTCCCCCTCGATGCCCACCGCCCGGTTGTACCAGGTGATGGTGCCCGTGGTGTAGGTCTGCCCGTAGGGGACGTTGAAGTAGCTGGTGGGGTAGGTGGAAGCGGCGGCGGGGGTTGCCGGCAGGGCGAAGAGCAGTCCGGCCGTCAGACTCGCGGCGCCGAGCGTGGCGATGGCCTTCGTACGCATGTCGTCTCCCGAGGTGTCGTCGCTGAACCGCCGCCCGGCGGCCGGCCGGCGCGGCCCAGTCTCCCGGGAGAGCCGGGCCGGGTCCACAGGGCCTCCGGAGCCGGTGGTGCCGCCGCCCCTCAGGTTCCGGCGGTCGCGGTCCGCGCGATGCGTTCGAGGGTGGTGCGCATGCCGGCCCGGTTGAGGGCGATCCGGCGCTCGGGGTTGGTCCCGGCGAAGACCGTTCCCAACAGGTCGGCGGCCTTGGCCCGGTACCCGTCGGTCCGCAGGTCCTCCCAGAACTCGGTGAGACGGGTGCCCGAGCCCTCCGGTTCGAACCGGTAGCCCCAGCGGGCGATCGGCAGCCCGAAGACGCTGATGTCGAAGACGAACTCGCTGTCCGGACTCATCCGGGTCACCCGTCCCTGGGTCGGCCAGAGGAACGGACCGCGCCGGTTGAACCCGATGAACCGGCTTCCGGCCCGCGCCGGAGGCCGAAGCACCCATACGGACCGGCACTCCGGACTCCAGCGCCCCATGTTCCGGAGGTCCGACACCAGCCGGTAGACGGCCGCCGGCGGCGCGTCGACGACCGTGCTCTCCTCCAGGCTCCACTGCCGATCCATGGCCCGCTCCCCTCGCACCGTGTGGGACTGCCCCCACTTCCTACTCGCGGGTACGTTAGCGGGCGCGTGGGCCGCCTGTCTCCGGGGCCGGGGCTCAGTCCTCGACGTCCTGCGGGTACCAGCGCAGTTCGACCGTGTTGCCGTCGGGGTCCTTCACGTAGACCGACTGGGCCGAGCCGCGTGCGCCCCAGCGGGGGACGGGGCCCTCCAGGACGTCGAACGTGCCGGAGTCGATGACCTCCTGCCAGTCGAGGGGGTCCACGACCAGGCAGATGTGGTCGACGTTGGACTCGCCCCGGGGGCGGGAGAAGAGGTCGATGACGGTGTTCTCGTTTATCCGCACGGACGGGAACGACACCTTGCCGGCCCGCCACTCCTCGACCCGCTCGGGCGCGAGGCCCAGGGCGCCGGTGTAGAACTCGAGGGACTTGTCGACGTCGGTCACATTGAGTACGAGGTGGTCGAAGGCTTTGACTCGCATGATGGGTACCTCACCTTTCCGGGGTCGGGTCTCGACTTGATGATCATGGTCACCGAGAAGGCCCTGATCAAGAGCCCCGGCCGACCCTGATCCGGACGGAACGGCTCCGGCGCCCGCTTCCCGGGCCGCCCGCCTCGTGTGGGGCAACAGTGCTCCCATGCTCGCTCACGCATGGTCTCACTGAACGGGGGCGCAGTGACAGAGGGGGCACGGGCGGGCGATGCCGTCGGCGGCCGCTACTGGTTGGTCCAGGTGATGGCGTGTGGGGCGGCGTCGTGGTCATCGCGCTGCCCAGGAGCCGATGACAGAGGTGTGGATCTCAACGAACTGGTGGTGCGCGGAGAAGAAGTGCCCCCCAGGGGACGCCCGACGCCACGTCAGATGTGCAGCTCGGAAGGGAACCCGGTCCAGCGCAGCTCGGCGGGGAGGTGGCCCGTGTCGTTGAAGAAGAGGACGGCCGGGGCCCGGCCGGGCGCGTAGCGCAGGACGGTCAGTGCGGCGTTGGCCTGGTTGATGCCCATCCAGCGCCCCTTCGGCGCGTCGAGGGCCTCCCGGACGAGCCAGGCGATCAGGAAGTTGTGCGTGATGACGAGCTCGTGGCGCGGCTGGTCACCGTCGACGGGCCCGGTGAAGCGGGCGACGGCCTCCGCGGCAAGCCCGGGGCCCTGTTCGCGCTCCTCCGCCGGGAACTGGGCCAGGAACCCGAGCATGGCGTCGGCCGACTCCGCCGGCAGCTCCTCGCGGCGCGGCACGTACGGGACGTAGTCGCCGGCCGCCGGGGACATGTGCAGGGGAACCCCGTCGAGCTGTTCGTGGACGATTCGAGCCGTCTGCTCCGCGCGCGCGAGCGGGCCGTGGTGGATCGCCGTGAGCGGCGCCTTCCGGAGCCGCTCTCCGAGCAGAACGGCCTGGCGGCGGCCGCGGTCCGTCAACGTGCTCTCGTCCTCGGACGCTTCACCGTGGCGCGCCAGGTACAGGTAGCGGGCAGCGGTTCCCGTCATGCTCGGCTCCTTCGACAGGTTCGTGATCTTGCGAACGTCCGGAGGGACGTGGTTCGACACCGTTCGGTTCCCCCTGGATCCTCCGTCGGCTCGTCGCTTAACGTCCGGAGTGAAACGTGATCAGATAATGATCAGTGGACTGCAAGCGGCTTCGAGGGGTGCTGTGGATCTCGGCTCTGTGTTCATCGCGGTGGCAGGTGTGGCAGGAACATTGGGCGGCTCGTTGCTCACCCAACGCGCCTCCGAACGGGCGAAACGCCGGGAGATAGAGCTGGTCCGGGAGCAGGAGGAGGTCAGCGAGAACCTGGCTCTCCGACGCACCAGTTACGTGGAGCTCAACCGGGACGCACGTCAGTTCACCACGGCGCTCAGCCAGTTCCTGCACGTCATGCAGGAACGGAGGGTCGAAGAGGCCGATCGCGCGGAGCTCGACGAGGCGAAAAGAACCCACCGCGACACGTACTCCCAAGCACAGCTGATCGTCCCCGACGACGTGCTCGCCTGCGCGGGTGCGGTCAACAAAGCCCTGAACAGGGTGTACGGCCAGGTCAAACGCCTCGACCGGGAAGAGCCCAAACCCGGGGAGACGATCGCCACCGCCTTCGGCGCCCAAGCGGAGGTCTGGGAACTGCTGAAGATCCTGAGGACCTTGATGCGCCGAGACCTCGGGGTGGCCTCTGCGAGTGACGACGCGTCGGTGCGCCTCCCCACGCAACTGGTCGATCCTCGCATCTGACGTGAGCGCGCCCGCCGGCGCGCTTCTCCTCGACCGTCGACGACGAGAGCAGAAAGGCCCCGGGCCGTTGCGCAGCACTGCCCCGGGGCCGACACGAAGGGACCAGGCCACGATGACAGACCATCACCCTCCCGCTTCGCCGACCGTGCTGCGGCTCACGGACTATACGAAGAGCGACCAGATCGAGATCCTCGGCGACAGTGCTGATCCCTTCGGCGTGGCGGACGTCGGACTGACATGGCTGCCCAAGAAGGAGCATTTCGGCATCAGGCGGAACGGCCGCCTCGTCGCGCACGCCGGTCTGCTGCAACTCCCCCTGTCGATCGACGGTGTCGGGACGCAGGTGGTGGGTGTCGGCGGCGTGGCCGTCGCTCCCGACCTGCGGGGGCACGGACTGGCGCGGGCGGTCGTGTCGGCGGCCCTGGACCACGCGCGGGAGATGGGACCACGGTACGGGCTTCTCTTCTGCCGCCCACCGCTCGTCCCGCTCTACCGGCGACTCGGCTGGCGAACCGTCGAGCAGGAGGTCCACGTCGAACAACCCGAGGGGCCCGTGATCATGCCGCTGCGGACGATGTGGACGCCGCTGCGCGAGGACACGAGCTGGCCGCCGGGAGAGGTCCGCCTGCTCTCGCTCCCCATGCGATCGCCACTCAGCCCTCATGGACCCCCGTTCTCACCGGTCGGCGCAGCACATACGTGGCGGCCGAGGCGACCAGGAGCAGCATGCAGCCGGTGAACACCAGGCCCGCCTGTTCCAGGCCGAGCGGTCCGGACAGGAGGCCGACTCCGATGACCGGGATCGAGATGCCCGTGTAGGCGACCACGAACAGGGTCGAGATCACCGCCGCGCGCCGTTCCACCGGCGCGGCCGCGGCGATGGCGGACAGGGCCGCGCGGAAGGAGAGGCCCTGGCCGGCTCCGCCGACGACGGCGGCGAGGACCACGAGGACCAGGAGTTCCGCGGAGAGCGCCCCCGCCAGGAAGGCCAGGCCGGCGAGGAGCACGGCGCAGCCCAGCGGCAGGGACCGGGACACTCCGAAGCGGTCGACGGCGAGTTGTCCGGCGGTGGAGGCGAAGAAGGCCAGCGCGACGATCAGACCGCTCACCGCGTGGTTGTCCACGTGCAGGTAGCGGGCCAGGAAGGCGGGACTGACCGAGGTGAACACCCCGAACAGGGCGAACCCCGCGAAGGAGGCGGTCGCCGCCGGCACGAACACCGGACGGACCTGCGCGGGCAGGGCCGGCCGTTGCGGCCGTACGGCGGTCAGGGGCCGCGGCTCCCGCACGGTCTCCGGCAGCCGCAGGAGGACGACGGCGGACACGATCACCAGGGCGAGGTGCACGGCGAACGGGAGCAGCAGCGGCTCGGGGGCGTACTCCGCGAGCAGGCCCGCGAGCAGGGGACCGCAGCCGAGCCCGCCCATGTTGGCGGCCGTCGCCACGAGCGTCGCCCGGGACTGGCCGCCGGGCGGGGCGAGGTCCATGACGTACGCGGTGGCGGCCCCCGTGAACAGGCCGGCCGACAGGCCCGAGAGCAGCCGGCCCGCGTACAGCCATCCCAGTGCGTCGGCGGACAGGAAGCAGATCGCGCTCGCCGCCGCGAACCCGAGTCCCCACAGCAGCGTCGGCCGTCTGCCGACCGTGTCCGAGGCGTTGCCCGCGAGGAGCAGGACGCCGATGACCCCGAACGCGTACACGGCGTACACGACGGTCACCGTCAGCTCGGAGAACCCGAACTTCTCCTGGTAGAGGGGGTAGAGCGGCGTCGGCAGCGTGGTGCCGGTCATCCCCACGACGAACACGGCCCCGGCGAGCAGACACCGGAGCCACCCTTGACGATCACCCACCATGCCGCCGACCGTATCCCCGCCGCCCGTCTCCGCCCGGCGACGCGACGCCCGCCGGCGGGGCATCGACCGTGTGGCCCAAGGGGCCTCCCGCAGGAGGCGTTCGCCGCCCGCCGGGGCAGACTGTGCGCATGCACGGATGGACCCGATCGGGCACGGAACCCGGCCCCGCCCTGTACGGACGCCTGCGCGTCGAGACCGATGACCTCGCACCGGCGCGCTGGCTCGACGAACGCCACCCCGGCCACGGCGACTTCGGCACCGTCGCCGGTGTCGCCGCCCCCGGCTTCCCGGCGTACGCGCGCGTACTGCACCCCGCGAGCCTCGACGAGGTCCCGGTCCGCTGGGACACCGTCGCCGCCGCCTACGGACGGCGGGTCGAGGCGCTGACGGACTGGCACGAGGTGATCGGCGCGGAGCGGTTCTACCAGAACCTGGGGGAGTACGGCCTGCCCGGCGTATGGGACGAGCACCCCGGCGAAGGCCCCACGCCCGGCGGCGTCGCGCGCGCCATGATCCCCGTCCTCGCGCGGCACACGAGCACACCGGAGCGGTGCTGGTTCGGGCTGTGGGAGGGGTACGGGCGCCGGGACTGGCACGGGGTACCCACCTTCCCGACGCCCGAGAGGGACGAGATCCTGCTGTCCGGGACGCTGGCCGACGCCGTGTCCCCCGAACTCCTGGACGAGTTCGCCGAGCTCCCCGACCTGTGGTGGCCGCAGGACCGCGCCTGGTGCGTGGGCGGCGACGTCGACCTGGTGAGCACGTACGTCTGCGGATCCGAGGAACTGATCGCCGACCTGCTCGCCACGCCCGGCCTTGAGGCCCACCGGGTCACGGCGACCGACAGGGTCGGCTGATGCGGACCGGACGACGCGGATCGCGGCGACCGGGTACGGAGGGGCTCCTGCGCACGGGACGCGCCACGCTCGTGCGGTCGCTCACGATGCTCATGTGCGGGCTCGCCGACCCCCGTATGAAGATCGAGATCGAGGTGTACGCACGGCGGACCGTCGCGTGTGGGGCGCTCAGTCCAGCTCGTCGGCACGCAGGGTGAGTGCGAGGAGGCCGGGGAAGCGGGCGTCGAACTCCTCGCGGCGCAGTCGGTTGAGCCGCTTGGGCCCCTGATCGCGCTGTTCGACGAGGCCGGCGCCGCGCAGGACGGTGAAGTGGTGGCTCTTCGCCGCCCTGCCGACGGGCACGTCGAAGTTGCTGCAGCTGAGCGTCCAGTCGGGCTGGGCGGCCAGTTCGCGGATCAGCTGGATGCGCACGGGGTCCGCGAGCGCGGAGAGCGCGGTGAGGAGGGCGACGTCGTCGGGGTGCGTGTGCACGGGCGCCGCACGGTGGCCCGTGCCCCCAGCCTGCTCCGGCATTCCGCTCACTCCTCCGCCGATATGTGCTTGCTCAATGTTCGATGACCATCATACAGTGCGAGTGTTCGCTTCCCGTTGAATACTCCTTGGAGGGTGGTTCGTCCATGCGCGCGATCGAGTTCCACGAGTACGGCGGTCCCGAGGTCCTGCGGCTCGTCGAAGCCGCGACACCCCGGCCGGGCCCGGGCCAGGTGGCCATCGACGTCGCCTGGGCCGGAGTGAACTTCGCCGACGTCAAGGCACGCACGGAGGGATACCGGGTCGCCGAACTGCCCTACCGGCCCGGCCTCGAGGTCTCCGGCCACGTCCGCGCCCTCGGCGAGGGCGTCGACGGCCTCGAAGTGGGCCAGGAGGTCGCCGCCCTCGTCGGCGGCGGCGGATACGCCGAGGTGGTCCTCGCCGAGGCCTCGACCGTCTTCGCCCTCCCCGAGGGCCTCGACCTGCGGACCGCGGCCACCCTCCCCACGGTCCTGCCGACCGCGCACGCCCTGATCCACGAGGTGGGGCGGCTGCGGGCGGGGGAGAGCGTGCTGGTGCACGGCGCGGCGGGAGGCATCGGCACGGCCGTCGGCCAACTGGCCCGGGCGGCGGGTGCGGGGGCGGTGTACGGCGTCGCCTCCACCGAGGCGAAGGCCGCGTACGCCCTGAAGTACGGCTACGACGAGGTCTTCCGGCCCGACACCTTCACCGAGGACGTCCGGCGGGCCACCGGCGGCAGGGGAGTCGACCTCGTCCTCGACCCGATCGGCGGCGACACCCTGCGCCGCGGCCTGGACGCCCTGGCCGCCTTCGGGCGCCTGGTCTCCTTCGGCAACGCCGGCGGCGGCGCGCCGTGGCAGGTCGGCCAGCCCGAACTGTACGGCCAGGGCCACTCCGTCGCGGGCTTCTCCGTCCTGACGCTCGCCCAGACGGCACCCGCCGCCGCGCGCGCCCTGACCGAACGCGCCCTGCGCGCGGTCTCCGAGGGGACGGTGACCCTCCCCGTCACCGCCGAGTTCCCCCTGTCCGAAACGGCCGAAGCCCACCGGCTCCTGGGCGGACGCGGCTCCACGGGCAAGCTCCTGCTGCGCGTGAAGGACTGACCGCCCCCCCGCCGAAGGCCACCGCGAGGCGGCCTCCGGATCGGCGATGCCGCCCGGCATGACGGATTCACAGCTGGTGGATCCAGGCGATGACCAGCACGATGCCGGCGGCGGACGAGAGCAGCAACGCGAGCACGGGGCCCCATCCCACCCTGCGGCCCCACATCCCGCCCGCCAGGCGGGCGTGCAGACCGCCCAGCAGCCAGAGGGCTCCCAGAGCGGCGGCCGCGAACGGCAGGGCGACGAGGAAGTGCACGATCCACGCCCCGGCGAGACTCGGGCCGCCCCAGGAGTGGTCGTAGGGACCCTGGTCGACGAGGCCGTAGAACACGCCGCGCAGGACGAACAGGACCTCGATGCCCACCGGGATGAGGGCGAGCAGCCCGAGCGGCACGCACAACAGCGCGTGCGCCAGCAGGCGCCACGTGCCGGGTTGCCGGGCCGACGACAGCGCTGCCGGCTGCTGCCCGGCGGCCCGGGCCCACCAGGCGCGCGCCCGGTCCGCACGCCCTGCCGCAACCGCCCCGAGCGTCGCCACGGAGGCCGGCAGCAGCGCTGCGGTGTATCCGATCCGGCTCGCGGCTCGCGCGAGGACGACACGGGAACCGGGTCCCGAGGGCTGCTGCTCGTTGCGGGTGCGCCGCGACACAAGGAATGACATGACCTGTCCCCGTTCTCATGATCGTCGGCTGCTGCCGACGCACGGAAGGGTAGGGAGGAGGCGCCGTCGACCACGTCACACCACGGTGCCAAGCCGGCCCCGTACCCGAGTAGGGGGGTGGGAGGCGGGCGGCGGAAGGACCGGGCCATCCGTCCGAACACCCGGTGCGCGACCCGCGGTCAGTCCTGGCGGCGGAGGTCGAGCATGCAGAAGACCTTGTCGTAGCGGCGTTCGCCGACGGCGACGAAGTCGGGCAGCCGGCCGTACTCGGTGAAGCCCAGCGAACGGTAGAGGTGCAGGGCGTCGGCGTTGTCGCCGCGGGCGTCCAGGGTGAGGACCTCGATCCCCGCCTCCCGGGCGTCGGCGATCAGGGCGGCGGTCAGCGCCCGGCCGACTCCGCGCCCTTGGGCGGCGGCGTCCACCGCGAGCTTCTCGAGATCGGCGTGTGGCCGATGGGTCGGCCGGGCGTAGCGGAGCCAGTACCCCAAGCCGACGATCCGGCCGTCGAGGTGGGCCACGCGGAGGGCCGCGTCCCCGGCGCGTACGGCGGAGAGGACATGGTCCAGAAGCTCCGCCACCTCGTCCCGCGAGGGCGGCTCGACCCAGCCCAGCGCGGCGCCTCCACGCACCAGGTCCGCGAGGATCCGGTGGGCCGACTCCGCGAACCGTCCCTCCAGATCCGGATCGGAAGTGAGCGCCAGGGCGTCGAGGACGGTGGTCTCGGCGGTCGCGTCATGGGGCGGGGGCGGCGTCATGATCAATAGCCTAGCCACCCCGAGGACCGGGCCGGGCCGCCGCCGCGGTCAGGCCCGCGGCGGCGACCCGGCCGGATCACTCGCCGGAGTCGATGGTGGGCTGGCGCAGCTGCACCTCGGCGCCGGTCTGCTTGAAGGACTCCGCCGACACCGGAACGAGCACCGCGTCGCGGTGGAAGTCCCGCAGGTTCGTCGACCCGCAGCTGATCATCGTCGAGGTCAGCTTCGCCCGGGTCCGCTCCACGTTGTCGTACAGGCTGCCCGCGTAGGGCACATAGCCGTCGACGCCCTCCTCGAAGACCATCTGGCCGCGCTGGCCGTACCGGGCCGCGTTCTGCGCGCGCCGCGAGCCCTCACCCCAGTACTCCTTGTACCACTGGCCACCGATCTGCAGCTTCCGCGACGGGCTCTCGTCGAGCCGGGCGAAGTAGCGGCCCAGCATGATGAAGTCCGCCCCCATCGCCAGCGCCATCGCCATGTGCGAGTCGTTGAGCAGACCGCCGTCGCAGCACAGCGGCACGTACACCCCGGTCTCCTGCGCGTAGGCGTCGCGCGCCTCGACCACGTCGAGCAGCGCGGAGGCCTGCCCGCGGCCGATGCCCTTCTGGGCCCGGGTGGTGCAGATGGCCCCGCCGCCGATCCCGACCTTCACGAACGCCGCGCCCGCATCGGCCAGATAACGGAAGGCCCGTCCGTCCACGACGTTCCCCGCGCCCACGTGGACGTCGTCCCCGTACGTCTCCCGGGCGAACTCGACCGTCCTCGCCTGGTACACGGAATAGCCGTCGGAGGAGTCCAGGCACAGCACGTCCGCACCGGCCTCCACCAGGGCGGGAATACGGTCCTTGAAGTCACGGGAGTTGATGCCGGCGCCGACCCGCAGCCGCTTCTCGCCGTCCACGGTCGCCCGGTGGTACGTCTTGTGGGCCTGGTAGTCCCTCTTGAGGACCAGGGAGACGACCCGGTCGTCCTCGATCACCGGAAGAACGTCCAGATGGTGCTTCCAGATCAGTTCGTTCGCCTCGGACAGCGAGACCGTGGCCGGCGCGGTGACCAGGCCGTCGCGGCCCCGCATCCGGTTGCCGGCGGTCTCGGAGGCCCCGTGACGCTCCAGGTGGAAGTCGTCGAGGCTGATGATCCCGAGGAACGCGCCGTCGGCCTCCCCGCTCCGTGTGACCACGGCCACGCCCTGCTCGGTGTCGGCCAGCTGCCGGGAGACCTCACCGAGAGGCGTCGTCGGCGCCACGGTGACCTCGCTGGTCCGGAAACCGGCCTTGTGCCGCTTCACGGACAGCACGTCCGCGGCCTGGTCCTCGACCCGCTGGTTCTGATGGATGAACGAAAGGCCGCCGACCTGAGCCAGGGCCACCGCCAGCGTCGGTGACGACACCGCCTGCATGATGGCGCTCACCATGGGGGTGGCGACCCGGATTCCCGGCTCCTCGCCGACCCGGTGACGCACCAGCGGCGCTCCGACATCCACATTGTCCGGTGTGCAGTCTTCTGTGGTCAGGCCGGGGATGAGGAGGTACTCACTCAGCGTACGAGAGATCTCGGGAAGGATTTTCACATCGTCTCCAGCGAGGAGCCCGCGCGCCGGGTCGCGGCGGATCGGCGAGGCTCGAACGGTCGGTGCGGATCGATGCCGGCCGGTTGCGCACTGTCGGAAGGAGGCGCTCTGTACATGTGGAGAGCGGGCGCGCCCGGCGGAGGCAGTGCTCGCACGCGCGGCCGCATCGACAGCGAAGGCGCGACAGATCCGAATCCGGCGGTGCTGCACAGGCGTTGACTTCCATGACGCCATACGTGATCTTAGCGCACCGCTCGTGTACGCCCGTTCGGGAGCCGGACCCGGCACACGACGCTCACGAGCGGACGAACACGGCCACGTCGCAGCGTTCGAACGAGGGATCACGCGGGACATCAAGGCCGGGTCGAACGAGCCCGCCGGAGCGGGCACGACTCATGGACCGATCCTCGACCGTGCCCGTCCGGCCCGGGGGCGGGCCGGACGGGCACGGTTGAGGATGTGTGGGAAACGGGGGAGGTGCGTGGGCTACTTGTCGCGTCCCTCGTCGCGGTCCCGAGGCATGTCGGCGATGTCGTCGGTCTCGACGTCGATGCGCTCCTTGCGCACCTGGCCGGTGACCGTCTCCTCCTCGGTGACCTCGTCCGTACGCAGACTGACGCGCTCGACCGGGACGGCCCGCGTCTCGATCACGGGACGCTCCTCGTGGAGGGTCACCTCATGCTCGGCCTCGGTGATCTCGGGCCCGGACAGGGCCTGTTCCCGGTTGGCGTCCGTGATCGGCTCGCGTTCCAGGTGAACTTCCTCGTGGCGTACCGGTACGGTCTCCTGGACCTCCTCGGTGACGACGTACTTCCGCAGCCGGACGTGCCCGGTCTCGACCCGCTCGGTGCCCACGTGCATCTGTTCCTCGGACCGGGTCATCGCGTCGTCGCCGGTCGGACGGCCCGTACGCGCCGTCCCCCGGTCCGTCGTGTTCTCGGCGCCCGCCCTGCCTTCGGTGCCCGTCCTGCCGGCCGCGCCGGCGGTGCCGTGTGCCCAGCCTCCCTCGCCGGGCCGGTTCGCCCGCTGCCAGGCGTCGTCCCAGGCGATGCCGTAGTACGCGTAGAGGCGCTGCTCCTCGCCGGCGTCGAGATGGCCTCCGCGGTCGACGTCGACGCGCGGAGCGTCCTTGATCCTGTCCTTGGGGTAGGGAACCTTCAGATGGTCGTCGACCATGGATGCGTCCTTGATCGGGACGAAGGATTCGCTGGTCCCGAACAGTCCCGTCTTGACGGTGACCCATGCGGGGCGACCCGTGGCGTCGTCGACGAACACGTGGCGGGCTTCGCCGACCTTCTTGCCCTCGGTGTCGTACACGGGATGATCCAGCACGGTGGGGATCTGCTCCTTGGCGATCATGTTCACCCTCCTGGCGTCGTCGTGGTCGCCCTGCGACTAACCGGGGAAAGGAGCCGTAACCCCGTGAACCGCAGTTGATTTGATTGATTGATCTCTAGTTGATCCTTGAAATGAAGGGAGTTGCTCGTTTCGCCGCTCAGGGCGCTCTCAGCCCGTGTGGCGGACGCGGAAGCGATCGGGTGCCGCCGGGTCCCGATCCGCGACGTGGAGGGGCGCCCACGTCCATTGCCACACGCCGATGCCCGGCGTACGGGAGAACCGGATCGGCCCGCGGGTGCCCTCGACCGCCACGCGCGGCCAGGACCCGGCGATGCCCGGCCGGTCCGTGCCCCGGGAACGCAGCACCGAGGCGAGGACGGTGACGGTGTCCCAGCCCTCGAAGGCGACGAACGAGGGTGCTCCGCCCAGCCGTTCGCGGAGCTCCTTCGCGACGCGCTCGCCGAGCGGACCGAGGTGCTCGGGCAGGTAGCGCAGGAACGGGATCCCGGCACCGTCCTCGCCCAGCGCCGAGGCCCATGCGGCGAACTCCGGCTGCCCGGCCGGAGCGCCGATCAGCAGCTCCGCGAGCCGCCGGTCGCCCCGGACGGCCCTGACGATCGGCACCGCCGGCTCCGGAGTGCCGACCAGCAGGAGGAGCGCCGCCGCGTTGTGCTCGACGAGCGCGTCGCACAGGGCCTCGGGGGCGAGGGCGTTCGCGTCTAGTTCGACGACGGTGCCGCCGTGGGGAGCGAGGTGGTCCCGCAGGACACGGGTCCCGGAAGCCCAGTAGACGCTCGGCTGGGTCGCCACGGCGATCCGGTGCCGACCCTCGGAGAGGAGGAAGTCCGCGAAGATCCGCCAGCCGCGGGACTGGGCCGGGGCCAGGCGCGCGACCCACTCCGTGGGCTCCTCGGTGAGGCCGTCGAGCACCGCGGACGAGCAGAGGAACGGCACGCCGAGGGCGTCGGCCCGGGCGGCGGCGGCGCGGGCGACGACGCTGTGGTACTCGCCCACCACGGCGGCCACGCCGAGGCCGGCCAGTTCGTCCACGGCCGCCGCGGCCCGCTCCGGATCTGCCGCGGTGTCCCGGACCAGCAGCTCCAGGGGCCTGCCGTCGATCCCGCCGGCCTCGTTGACCTCGTGCACGGCCAGGTCGAGCCCCGCGAGCAGGTGTCGGCCCGCCTCGACCCAGCCGGGCCGTGTCAGCGGGACGAGAGCGCCCAGGCGGACGGACGACCCGTCGGCGTGTTCCGCTGCGGACGGCGAGGGTGGCGTGATCATGCCGGTCATTGGAACCACTGCCGTCGCCCGTGGCAACCGATTATTCGTCCGTCGTGCCGCCGGGCCCCAGCGCCGGGGAGGCGGTGAACAACGCGTTGACGGCGGCGCGGACCTGGTCGGCGACCACCTCGGGGGAGGAGGAGTCCAGCTTCCCGTCGAGGTGCAGGAACGCCAGGCCGTGGACGAGGGCCCACACGGTGGTGGGGAGGGCGCCCGTCTCGTCCGCGCCGGGGAAGGCCTCGCGGACGAGGCCGCGGACGTACTCCGTGATGACGGCGGTCGCGGCGACGCGTTCCTCGTTGGTGGGGTCGCACGGTTCGGCGAACATCGCCCGGAACAGGGCGGGGTGGTCGAGCGCGAACCGGACGTAGGCGACGGAGACCGCGGCGAGGTCGTCGGGCGTCGACGGTGAGGGGTGGGCCGCGGCCAGGTGCTGGGCGAGCTCGCGGTACCCCTCCGCGGCGACCGCGGAGACGAGCGCGTCACGGTCCTCGTAGTGGCGGTAGGGGGCCGTGGCCGACACGCCCGCCCGGCGGGCGACCGCGCGCAGCGAGAGCCCGGCGCTGCCGTCCTCCTCCAGGAGTTCCCGCGCGGCGCGCAGGCAGGCGGCCCGCAGATCGCCGTGGTGATACGTACCTGTTTGAGACATAGGTCACCTTCCCTTATGTTTGCGCCGCTTACATGTTGCCCTAATGTGAGTGGTGCATACATCGTAGGCGATCGACATGGAAGAAGGAATCGGGAGATGACCAGCGAGCTGTTCTCGCCGCTGCCCCTGCGCTCCGGGCGGACACTGAACAACCGGATCGCGAAGGCGGCCATGGAGGAGAACATGGCCGGCGACGGCCAGCTTCCCGACCGGCGGCTGCTGACGCTCTACCGGCGCTGGGCCGCCGGCGGCACCGGCCTGCTGATCACCGGCAACGTGATGGTGCACGCCGAGGCGCTGACCGGCCCCGGCGGAGTCGTACTCGACGAGCACGCGCCGCTGGAGCCGTTCGCCGAGTGGGCCGCGGCCGGCAAGTCCGGCGGTGCGGCGATCTGGATGCAGATCAACCACCCCGGCCGCCAGGTGGCGTCCGACATGCCCGGTGTCGTGTGGGGCCCGTCCGACGTCGGCGTCGACCTGGGCAAGCACAGCGGCCGCTTCGGCCGCCCGACCGCCATGACCGAGCAGCAGATCGAGGACACCGTCGCCCGCTTCGCCGTCACGGCCCGCCGTGCGGAGGAGGCGGGGTTCGACGGGGTCGAGGTCCACGCGGCGCACGGCTACCTGCTGTCGCAGTTCCTGTCCCCGCTGGTCAACAAGCGCACCGACCGGTGGGGCGGGTCGCTGGAGAACCGGGCCCGGATGCTGCTCGACGTGGTCCGCGCGATCCGCGCCGCCGTCTCGCCGTCCTTCGCGGTCGCGGTGAAGCTCAACTCCGCCGACTTCCAGCGCGGAGGCTTCGACGCCGACGACGCGCGGCAGGTGATCGGGATGCTCGAACCGCTCGGCGTGGACCTGGTCGAACTGTCCGGCGGCAGCTACGAGAGCCCGGCGATGACCGGCCGTCCCGCCGACGACCGCACCCGGGCCCGCGAGGCCTACTTCCTGGACCTGGCCGAGGACCTCGTGAGGACCAGCCCCGTCCCGCTGATGCTGACCGGCGGCATCACCCGGCGCGCCACGGCCGAGACGGTCCTCGACAGCGGCGTGGCGGTCGTCGGGATGGGCACCGCCCTCGCCGTCACCCCCGATCTGCCCGACCGCTGGAAGCGCGACCGCGAGGCCGAGCGGCAGCTGAAGCCGGTGACCTGGTCGGACAAGACCCTCGCCTCGGCCGCCGGCATGGCGGCGGTCCGCCACCAGATGCGCCGCATCGCCCGCGGAAGGAACCCCAGGCCCGGCACCCACCCGGCGATCGCCCTCCTCTCCGAGTCCCGGAAGCAGCGGGCGGCCCTGCGCGGCTACCGCGCCTGGCTGGCCGCATCGGGGACCGGCGACGGCCGGGGAACTGCCGCCAGGGGATGAGGGCCGGGAAGCAGGAACCTCTCGGCCTTCCCGTACGTTCCGGAGGGCGACCTGATCGTTTTGACGTGTGACACGGCGGCGGCGCGCCGCCGTCGGGGGAAGTGAGCAAGCCATGGCCATGGTGGGTCTGTTCTGGATCGCCGAGGGCGACGTGTACGTGGGCGCGAAGCCGTCCGGTCCGGCTCCCGGGGTACGCCTGACCCCCGACGGCGTGCTGGCCCTCGGCGACGGACAGTCCGGCCTCCACCTGTGGGAGGACGTGCGCGCCCTGACGGTGTCGGACGTCCCCGTGAAGTCCCTGAAGCGGCAGGTCGGCGTGGTCACGGACGTGGCCCTCGACATCGTGATGAACCTGGCCATGACCCTGGGTCCGGGCGTGGGCGGCGAGGCCCCGCCGCTGATGACGCTGGGCATGGAAGCGCACGACGGCGAGTACGAGATGAAGGCCTACGTGGCCGCGGCCGTCGGCTACTCCCCGACGGAGGTCGACCTCTCCCGGGCCCTCCTGTCCCGCCTCACGGAGGGCGCCGCGACGATGGCCACGACGCTGGCGGCCATGTCCGAGTGGGGCCGCACATGGGAGGGCGGAACCCCTCGCGGGGCACAGCGGGAGGAGCTGCTGCGGCGGTGGGTGGGCTAGGGCCCGCCCGGCCCGTCCGACCCTGATCCGCCGGGCGGCCCCTGGGGCCCGCCCGCCCCTCCGCGCCGGGTCACGGCCGGTGGAAACACCGGGTTGCGCTTGTACCGGAGGCGGGGATCATGGAATGGAGAACAGGGAATCGACGCCTGTCGAAGGCGCCCCGCACCAGGGATGTGCGGACCCGTCCGCGTGCGGGCCGGCAGTCGTCTCCCGGCCGGTCCGAAACGACGGCTCGGGCCGCCGGTCCACGTCGTGCTCCGCCACGCATCAGCATCGGCCGGCATCGACCGCACTCCCCCTCAGGAGGCGCCATGACCGTACCCGACGATCCACTCGGCGCATGGACGGGTCGGTTGCTCCGGCTCGGCGTCGGCATCTCGCCGGACGACGCCCGGAAATTCGTGCACGACCTGTACGCGAAGGCCCAGTCAGACCTCGACGACGAGCGGGCAGAGGCCGATTTCGAGCGAGAGGAGTGAACCCGGGCGAGAGCCGTCGTGGACCTGGGAACAGCTGGTGGCCCCTGCCGCAGGAACGGAGTTCCACATGACCGAGGCGCAAGCGTGGGGCGATGACGTCTACCAGCCCGACGGCAGCGAGGTCCAGGACGACGTGGGTCTCCTGGACTACGAGGACACCCTGGAGGGACCGGTCGGCAACCCGCTCGACACGGGGTACTCGCCGCCGGAACGGCCCCTCGGAGCCGAGCACACAGGAGTGACCGCGGCCGAACGGCAACGGGGCGAGTCCCTCGACGAGCGCCTGGCGGAGGAGGAGCCCGAGCTTCCCCTCCTCGAAGGCGACGGCCTCGGCGACACGACGGACACCGACGGGGAGTTGCTGGACGACCAGGTCGGCGGCCGGCGCGCGGGCCGTCTGATGGCCGAGGACGAGGGCACGGCCCCCATCAGGGCGGAACTGAACGCCCGGGACCTCGGCATCGACGGCGGCGCCGCCTCCGCCGAGGAGGCCGCGATGCACATCATCGACGAGGAGTGACCCCCTGAGGGGTGTCAGCTCGCCCCCGGATTGCGGACCGCCAGGAGTGCCGCGCCGATGTCCGCCGTCGCCCGTGGATCGGAGAGGGACCGGCCGGTCAGTTCCTCCACGCGGCGCAGGCGGTAGCGGACGGTGTTGGGGTGGACGAACAGGCTCCGGGCCGCGGCGCCGGCCGAGCCGGCGGCGGCGAACCAGTGCTCCAGGGTGCGAAGGAGACGGGACCGCTCCGCGGCCGGAAGATCGAGCACCGGACGGAGCACCACCTCCATCAGGTGCGTGGCCTCGGCCGGAGCCGCGGCGACGACCATGGCCAGCGGGTTGTCGTCGAAGCGGGCCACGCCGGGGCCGGTGCCCTCCAGACCGGCTAGGGCGAGACGGGCGAAGCGCAGGGCCTGCGGCGTGTCCCGCAGCGAGTGGAAGCGCGGACTGAAGCCCACACGGGCGCGCGTCCGGCGGAGGATGCGCAGGCAGGCGGTCTCCGCCGACGCCGTGGGCAGGGCGATCAGGGCGAGTTGCTGGTCCGGCAGAAGCCTCCAGGCGGAGGGGAGGTTCGCCTGGCGCAGTGCGGCCTCCGCCCCGGTGAGCGGCTCCTCGCCGGGAGCGCCCGCCTTCGCCGCGGCGACCGCGTAGGGCCCGTGTTCGGGCAGTTCCAGTTCGTGGGCGGTCTCCCACAGGGTGCGGTCGGTGACGATGCCGGTGAACAGCGCCTCCACCAGGGCGGAACGCCGCGCCTGTCCCTGTGCGGTGAGTTCGGCGGCCGCCTCCCGGTAGGCCACCGCCACGGCCTCGGAGTACAGACCGGACAGGGCCCAGAACTCCGTCGACTCCGACAGCAGGAGATCGCCGGAGACCTCGGGACGCGTGCGGGCCTCGGCGAGGATCTCCGTCCACAGGAATTGCGAACCGATCCGGTACGCGTGCAAGGTGTCCGCCAGCGGAACTCCCTGCTCCGCGCGGAGCCGCCCGGTCTCACGGGCCGAACTCGCGTCCGGAGTGCCTCCGAGGCGGAGGTGGCTGAGGATGAGGTCCGCGTTGGCGGTGCAGGAGTGGCGCAGCGAGTCCAGGGGGATCAGCGACTCCTCCTCGTACGCCTCGACATGCGCGCGGATGCGCAGTGCCATGCGCTCGCCCAGCTCCGGAAGCCTCGCCTGAAGCGCCTCCGCCACACCCGAAAGGATCATCCCCGCAGCTTAACGCCGTCGGATTGTCCCCAAGGACAATCCGGAAGGCCGCGCGTTGTCCCGTCGGCCATAGGCCGCGGCCGCACATGACTGCAAGATGCCGACGGTGTAAACATTCGGCGATTCCGTGTAACGGAGGCGGGTCATGGCCAATCTGGCAGGGTTCCTCGTGGAGACGGCCGGGCGGCAGCCCGAGCGCCCCGCGCTGCGGCTGGGGGAGCAGGTCATCACGTACGCGGAGCTGGACGAGCGCAGTGCCCGCGCCGCCGCCCTGCTCAGCTCCGAGGGCGTGCGGCCCGGCGACCGGGTCGCCCTGATGCTGCCCAACGTCCCCGAGTTCGTCGTGCTGTACTACGGCATCCTGCGCGCCGGAGCGGTCGTCGTGCCGATGAACCCGCTCCTGAAGACCCGGGAGACCGAGTTCCACCTCGCCGACTCCGGCGCGGTGCGGCTCTTCGAGTGGCACCAGGCGCCCGGCGAGGGTGCCCAGGGAGCGGCCGCCGCAGGCGTGCGGCACACCGCCGTCGAACCCACCGCGTTCGCCGAGGCGCTGGGCCGGTACGAGCCGCTGCCCGAGGTCGCCGACACGGACGACGAGGACATGGCCGTCCTGCTCTACACCTCCGGGACCACCGGTCGCCCCAAGGGAGCCGTGCTCTCTCATGCCGGGCTGCGGCACAACACCGAGGTCAACAGCGTCCACATCCAGGAGATGACGCCGGAGGACGTGGTGGTGGGCTGCCTGCCGCTGTTCCACATCTTCGGGCAGATCTGCACCATGAGCGCGGCCGTCCGCAGCGGCGCCTCGCTCGTCCTGATCCCGCGCTTCGAGCCGGGGGCCGTCCTCGCCGCCATCGCCCGCGAGCGGGCCACCGTCTTCGAGGGCGTGCCGACCATGTACGCGGCGCTGCTCCAGCACCCGTCGGACGCGGACGTGTCGACGCTGCGGATGTGCATCTCCGGCGGCGCCTCGCTGCCGGTGGAGATCCTGCACGGCTTCGAGCGACGGTTCGGCTGTCCCGTGCTCGAAGGCTTCGGCATGTCCGAGACCAGCCCGGTGGTCACCTTCAACCACCCCGACCGGCCCCGCAAGGCCGGCTCCATCGGCACCCCCATCCGGGACGTCGAGGTGCGGCTCCTCGACGACAAGGGCCAGGACGTGGCCCGGGGAGAGATCGGCGAACTGGCCGTCCGGGGGCCGAACCTGATGAAGGGCTACTGGAACCGCCCCGAGGAGACCGAGGCGGCCATCCCCGACGGCTGGCTGCGCAGCGGCGACCTGGCCCGCGCCGACGAGGACGGCTACCTCTACATCGTCGACCGCAAGAAGGACATGATCATCCGCGGCGGCTACAACGTCTACCCGCGCGAGATCGAGGAGGTCCTCCACGAGCACCCGGCCGTCGCCCTCGCCGCGGTGGTGGGCCTCCCGCACCCCGAACTGGGCGAGGAGGTCGCGGCCGCGATCGTGCTCCGCCCCGCCGGGGAGGCCACCCCCGACGAACTGCGGGAGTACGTCAAGGAGCGCGTGGCGGCCTACAAGTACCCGCGCAGGGTGTGGCTCGTGGACGCGCTGCCGCTGGGACCGAGCGGCAAGATCCTCAAGAGGGAGATCACCGCGCCCGTGGAGTGAGGGCCTCGGAACGCGGTGTGCCCCGCCCCCTTCCGACCGCCGGCCGGGTCAGTAGGGGGTGGCCGCGTTCTGTTCGGCCCAGTGCCGTTCGGCGTCGGAGCCGCCCGGCGGAGGGACGAGACCGTTGATCATCCAGAGCTCATCGCTGGTCTCGTCGACATGGAACTCCCAGTGGAGTCCGGCGTGCCGTTCGAGGTGGGGGCGCAGCATCTCCCTGATCCAGAGGGCGGTCCGTCGCCTGCTGTCCTCGTCGGGGTTGCGCCGGGCGATGTGGTCGATGGTGATGCGGACCCCGACCGGGGTGGGCTCCCCGCCGACGTAGAAGTCCTCGGGCCGGGTCTCCCGGAAGAGGGTGACCACGTAGAAGCGGGGCAGGCCGACCTTCTCGTAGTGGTCCGCGACCGACGCGGCGAGCCGGTGCTTCTCGTCGTCGGAGAAGATTCCCGGTGTGTGGTGAACGGTCCACAGGGGCATGGCGGTTCATCGCTCCTTCCTGACTAACGATCTCGTTAGTCAGATGCAAGCACGCCAGGGCTGAGTAACGCAAGCATTAGTTATACTGAGCCGGTGGCGATGAGGTTCGAGAAGCGACTGGGCGACCGGGACGCGTGGTCGATCGGCGACGGGTGCTCGGCCGGCCGGGTGCTGGACCTGCTGAGCACCCGGACGGTCTTCATGGTCGTACGGGAGTGCTTCTACGGCACGACCAGGTTCGAGGACTTCGTGGCGAGGATCGGCGCCTCCGCGCCCTCGGTCTCCCGGGCGCTCAAGCAGCTGGAGTCGGCCGGGGTCGTGACCCGCACCCCCTACCAGGAGCCGGGCAAGCGCGCACGCGACGAGTACCGGCTGACCGAGGCCGGCGAGGACCTGCTGCCGGTCTTCCTCTCGTTGATCCGGTGGGGGGACACGTACCTGCAGGACGGCCACCCGCCCCTGGCCTTCGTCGAGGCCGACAGCGGCCGTCCCTTGAGCGTCCGCGTGACCGCCGACCCGGCACCGGATCCGTCCTCCGACGACATCGAGATCCGCCTGCACCCCGCCTGGCGCCGCGACTGAACGACGGGCCGCCGTGACGCGGGAGGCGGGGAGGCGGGGAGGCGGGAGGCGTACGAGGCTCAGTCCGCGCGCTTCCTGCCGTGGAGGTGGAGCGAGCGCAGGGCCGCCTCCAGGGCGAAGCGGTGCTCGGGGTCCAGGAGCCGGTCGCCGAAGTGGTTGTCGAGGTTCCGCAGCCGGTAGCGGACCGTCTGGGCGTGGACCCCCAGCATCTCGCCGACCTGTTCGGCGGGGGCCCGGGTGGAGACGTGGACGCGCAGGGTCTCGACGAGGCGGTCGCGCCGGGTGCCGGACAGGCCGTCGAGCGGGGCCAGTTCGCGCCGGGCGAGCTGGTCCATGAGGGCCGGGTCGGACAGCAGCCACAGGGTCGTGAGGTGCTCCTCGCAGCGCACGACGGGCGCGTCCGCCACGATGCCGTCGTCGATCAGCTGGAGGATCCGCCGGGACCAGCGCAGCGAGTGGGCGGCCTGCGCGGTCGGCACGGTCAGCCCGAGGATCGCGGGCGTGCCGGACAGGGCGTCGTCGAGCATCGCGAGGCGCTCGCCGGTCAGCGGGCCGGGGACCAGGAGATACGGGTGCGGAAGGCCGGGGTCGGCGAGGACGTCCCGGTCGAGCCGTGACGGGACGAGGCCGGTGGCGGGCGGCCGGAGGGCGACGACGGTGCACTCGGCGGGGAGCTGCCAGGACGCCTCCCGGCAGAGCTCGGCGATGGTCGCCCGGGGCAGCGGCGGTCCGGCGACGACCAGGTGGAGCAGCTTCCTGCGCAGCGCGGCCACGTCGGAGACCGCCCGCGCCTGGACGGTGACGTACCCCTCGCGGGAGAGGGCCTCCAGCTCCTCCACGTACGCGAAGAGGGCGTCCGCGAAGGCCAGGATGAGGGTGGGGGAGAGGTTGTAGGTGCGCCCGATGCTCTTGGCGCGGCGCAGGGCGATGCGCGCGCCGAGGCGGTAGGCGCCTTGTAACGTGTCGAGGTCCCGGCCCTCGTACGCCTCCACCCGGCCGAACTGGCGCAGGAGTTCGTCGCGGAGGGCGGACTTCGTCCCCGGGTGGTCGACCCGGTCCACGAAGGCGGACAGGGCGTGCTCCACGCCCTGGCGGATGGCGTCGGAGTGGGGGCCGTTGAAGAGGTGGGCGTAGACCGGGTAGGCCCGCTCGATCTCGACGCCGATCTCCTTGATGAGCCCCGGGATCTCCGGTCTCATCAGCGCGGCGAACTCTCTGGGCAGCGGATCGAGCGGCTCACCGAGCGCCGGTGACTGTGCGATGGAGGGCATGAACCGATCCCTTGCTCTGCTACGCGACCGGTGGGGGAGCGGCACGGCGGCGCCCGACCTGGAGTGGTGGGCGCCGCCGTGGCCGTCAGGTACGTACCGATGTGGACTGCTGAAAGCTAGGACAACTGTTGTGTGCTGTACACAACTTGAGCAAGAGTCAGGTCCTCCGGAAGGGCGTACGCGGCCGAGTCGGCCGGTAATCACCCCTGAGTGGCCGTTAGTTGACGGCGGAGTGCCAGTCCTGCGAGAAGACCTTTCCGGCGTCGGGGGCGAGGAGGCCGGGGGCGAAGAGGCCGGTCAGGTGGGTCTGGGTGTCGTTGAGGACGAGCTTGTTCTTCCCGGAGGCGGCGGGCAGCCCCGTCTTGAGGTTGACGGCGCCGTTGACCAGGCCGAGCCCCAGGCCGCAGCCGCTGGCGCCCGGGACGGCGAAGGTGTCGTCGTACTGGGTGGAGCCGAGGAGGTCGAGGCGGCTCAGGTCGCCCTCCTCGTTCGCGGAGCCGTCGCCGTCGAAGCGGTCGACGCCGAACTCGGGCGCGTTCAGGTTCCGCGGGCGCAGCAGGATCGGGTTGGACCTCGTCCCGATGTAGCAGTTGTCGCCGAGGAACGGGTTCTGCAGGTGGATGCGGACCGGGATGGTCACGATCGGCTGGTCGGTCAGGACGCCCGCGATCTGGTCGAAGGCCGAGGGGGTGCCGACCGACTCCATGGTGGCGGTGATCTTGTTGAGACTGGCGTCCGACAGCTGCCGGCAGATGTCGGTGACGAACGGGATGTCGCTCGGACACATCAGGCCCAGCAGACCGCCGGGGACGGTGGCGGAGTCGGCGATGAGCGCGCCGCCGGCGGGCGCGACGACCGAGTTGGTGCCGTCGGCGTTCTGCACGACGCCGATCTGGAGGTTGGTCTTCCCCGTCGGCACGGTCGTGTTGCCCAGCTTGATGGAGCCGCTGAAGGAGTACGAGACGACGCACTGCGGCGAGGTGTCGAGACCGTCCGAGGAGATCATCGCGGTGGCGTCGACGGGGCAGCGGGTGGACGGCGCCCAGCCGCCGTTCAGCACGGGGGTGGCCGCGGTCGCCGTGCCCATGGAGGCGAAGGCGCCCAGAGCGGTGAGGGCGGAGACGGTGGCCAGTTTCGTACGGGCGGAGAGGAGGGGCATGGCGGATGCCTTCCTGGGAGACGGGGTGAAGGGTGGGGCGGGGCCGGTCAGCGCTCGGGCTTGGGGACCTGGCGGGGCTGGAGGTCCTCGGTGCAGAAATCCATGGGGGGAGCCTCGACGCCCACGGAGCAGGTGCTGCCCTGGATCTGCCTGACGTGGTTGCCGGGCCCGGAGATGGAGGCCGTGAGGAGCCGGTCGAGGTTCTCGCCGCCGGCGCCGCATCCCTTGAAGGCGGGGATGGTCACCTCGCCGGTGAGCGGACCGCCGCCGGTGAGGATGTAGCCGACGGGAGGATCGGGGACGGTCTGGCTCCCCTTGCCCAGGAGCACCAGGTGGTCTCCGGGGTGCGCGGCGGGATCGGGCTCCGGGGAGGAGAGCGGCTTCTGCGTGCGGCAGGAGGGGCCGACGTCCAGCCGGGTGCCGTTCACCTCGACGTCGAGGACGCGCAGGGTCAGGGGAACCCGGACGTACGTCGTCAGGATGTTGGTGGGGAAGATGAGGAGGACGTCCGAGTCGATGGACATGGGTCCCGTCTGCTCCAGGACCAGGGTCGCCGTGACCGGGACGAAGTCGAACGTCAGGAAGGTGGCCTTGAAGGGCGGGGTCTGCTTGCGCCCCTGGTGGGAGAGCCTGCCTTCCGCCGGGGTGACGACGTGCATGCTGCCGTCCGGCTTGACGACGAACTCCGCCTGGCCCTGCTCGATCAGGGTGCAGGTCAGCGGGATGAGGTTGGCGCCGCCCAGCTTCCGTACGTTGGAGTAGCCGGTGATGTACGCCGACAGCGACATGGGGGTCGGGTTCTCGGTCCGGCAGGGCGGCGCGTCGGGCCGGGGCGCCGGGGTGCCGGGCGCGTCCTCGTCGGTCGCCGTCAGGCCCCTGCCCGCCTGCTGCCCGGCGTCCGGGGTCTTCGGGGCCGCGTCCGTCCCGTTCGCGGTTCCCGGCTTCGCCGGGGCCGTCCGGTCCGCGGGGAACGACGGCGGGAGCGGGGCGGGGGAGGACGGGGAAGGGCGGCTCGGCCTCGTGGGCGGGGCACTCGGCTCCCCGGTGGCGGCGCCCACCGGAACCGTGGCGAGCACCGTACGCCCCTCCGCGTCCTGACCGGGGACGCACGTGCCGGAGAGGGAGGCTGGGACGGTGGCGGCGCCGTCGGCCGTGCTCAGGGCGAGGTCGACGGCGAGCGCCCCGGCGGTGAGGGTCAGATCGCCGGCGGTGTCCGTCGTCAGGGAGGGCACGTCGCCGGTGGTGGCGAGCGCGAGGGATCCTTCGGCGGGCACGCCGACGGGCTGCGCCGTGCCGCTCCACGCGGTCTCCGTACGCTGCCCGTTCTGGGCCACGCCGACCGTGAGCCGCGTCTCGGCCCGTACGGTGGCGGCCCGGAGCGCGGTGAGGTCGGTGACGGCCGCCGCCGGGAGTTCCACCGTCGTGGTGACGTCGGTGGGCCGGATCTCCTCGCCCACTGCAGCCCTTTCGGGAAAGGCCGCCGTGATCCGTACCGTCGCGGGCTGCTGTCCCGAGGGCAGGGTGCAGACGTAGGGCAGCACGGCGTCGACCTTCAGCGTCCCGACGGCGACGGCCGCGGCCGGAAGGAGAGGGGCGAGCGCCACGAACGCGGCGACCGTCGCGCCGCGCACGCGGGCTCGGGAGGATCGAGGGGTGGGCCGGGGGCCTCTCATTGGTGCTCCGCTCGGGTCGTGCGCGAACGCGGTGGCCTTGCAGGTACGGGGGACGCGGACAGGCCCGCGTCCGCCCGGGCGGGGTCGCCGGCCGGGCGGACGCGGGTTCCTGATCCCTTACGGGTTCGAGCCGACGATCGTCGGGATGGCGGTGCCCGCCTTGAAGAGGTACGTGCCCTTGAAGGTCGGCTTGGCGCCGACCGGTACGGCCGAACCGCAGTTGGTCGACGAGACGACGGTGAGCTCGCCCGCGACGCTGTTGACGGCGAGCGCGCCCGTCGAGTTGGTGTACGAAGCGGACGCCTTGCCCGTGACGCGGAAGACGCAGGCGCCGACGGTCACCTTGGCGTCGACGTTGCCGACGTAGCCCTTGGTGACGCCGGCGGCGTAGTCCTGAGCCACGATCGTCCACGGGGTGGTCGGGACGGTGGTCACGTTGCCCAGCACGCTGGTGCAGGGCGCGCCGGTGGCGCCGAAGGCGATGGAGGTGATCTGGCCGACGGTCGCCGGGTTGCCGGTGGTGCTCGCTCCCGTGCCCGAACCGTTCGACTTCGTACACGTCATGGCGATGCCGTTGACGCTGAGGACGATGTTCCCGCTGTTGACCGCGGTGATGCTGGCCGGGGACGGGCTGACGGTCCAGACCGTCGAGGGCACCGCGGAGGCGGGGCTCACGGCGAGGGCGAAGGCGGCGGAGGCGCCTCCCGCGGCGACGGCCAGGTTTCTGATCGACTTCTTCATGGCTCTGGGACTCTCCTTGGGGATTGACCGGCAGAGGGTGCTTCGGTGGGGGTGCTGCGACGGGTGCGGACGTGGCCGGCGGCCCGGCCGTCCTCCCCTCGCGAAACCTGACGTTACTTGCGGGAAACTTAGCCGAACAATGCCGCGAACCATGATTCTTTGAAGATGCCCGATTGCCTGTCAAGAGGGTGAGCGATGGCGGGAATCCGCTTGGTTCCGGAGTGCGTAATGTCGACAATTCTGATCGATCACGCGAGGTCGGGAAGGGGTTCGGCCGGTCAACTCCGGGCTTTCCTCCGGCCGGTGACAAAACCTCGCGCCGAATTGTCTCGCGGCTGATAAACGACCCGCTGTCCGGCCCTGTTCCGGGAAAACTCCGGATCCGGTATTGCCCCGCGAGGTTACTCGGCCGTAGCGTTCCCGGAGTCGATGCTCAGTCGCAGGTCGGCGCACCACTCTGTCGCGGCGGTGACAAAAACATCCCCCGACTTTGTCTTCGTGGTGACAAACGCGGGAGCGGATCAATGAATTTGCGCCACAGGTATTGTCCGGGTGATCCAGAACGGCCTACCGTGCGCCCGCGGCGCACGCGTCACGCACGTCTGCTGGAGGTGGGATGGGAATCGAAGTAGCCGTCGAGGGACTCACCATGTCCTTCGGCAAGCAGAACATCTGGCAGGACGTGTCACTGACCCTGCCGGCCGGAGAGGTGAGCGTGATGCTCGGCCCTTCCGGCACCGGGAAGACGGTCTTTCTGAAATCGCTCATCGGACTGCTGAAACCGCAGCAGGGCCGTGTCCTCATCAACGGCGTCGACATGGTCAGCAGCCCCGAACGCGACATCTACGAGACCCGGAAGCTCTTCGGCCTCATGTTCCAGGACGGCGCCCTGTTCGGCTCCATGAGCCTCTTCGACAACATCGCCTTCCCGCTGCGCGAGCACACCCGCAAGCGCGAGTCCGAGATCCGGCGCATCGTCATGGAGCGGATCGAACTCGTCGGCCTGCTCGGCGCGGAGGACAAGCTGCCGGGCGAGATCAGCGGCGGCATGCGCAAACGCGCCGGACTGGCCCGCGCCCTCGTCCTCGACCCGCAGATCGTCCTGTGCGACGAACCGGACTCCGGGCTCGACCCCGTCCGCACCGCCTACCTGTCGCAACTCCTCATCGACCTCAACGCGCGGATCGACGCGACGATGCTGATCGTCACCCACAACCTCGACATAGCCGCCACCGTCCCCGACAACATGGGGATGTTCTTCCGGCGCAGGCTCGTCACCTTCGGGCCCCGCGAGGTCCTCCTCACCAGCGAGGAACCGGTCGTGACCCAGTTCCTCGCCGGCCGCCGCGAAGGCCCCATCGGCATGTCCGAGGAGAAGGACGCCGCCCTCCTCGCCGCCGAGGCGGTCGACCCCGCCGGCCACTCGACGGCGCCCCGCGTCATCGTCCCGCAACTGGAGCCCTCTCCCGGTCTGCCGCCCCGCGCGGCCGTCACCCGGCGCCGGGAGCGCGTCCTCGGCATGCTCGACCAGCTGCCGCCCGCCGCCCGCGCCGCCATCCGCGACACCTACGCGCGCAGCGCCGCCGCGCCCACCCTGACCATGCCGGCCCCCGGGAGCGGCTCGTGATCACCGGTGCGCTGCGGCAGACCGGCCGCCTCTTCGCCCTCGCCGCCGAGGTGAGCCGGGCCGTCTTCCGGCGGCCCTTCCAGTTCCGGGAGTTCATCGAGCAGTTCTGGTTCGTCGCGAGCGTCACCATCCTGCCCGCCGCGCTCGTCTCCATCCCGTTCGGCGCCGTCATCGCCCTCCAGGTCGGCTCCCTCACCCAGCAGCTGGGAGCCCAGTCGTTCACCGGCGGAGCCAGCGTCCTCGCCGTCATCCAGCAGGCCAGCCCGCTCATCGTGGCCCTCCTGATCGCCGGCGCCGGCGGCTCCGCCATCTGCGCCGACCTCGGCTCCCGCAAGATCCGGGAGGAGCTCGACGCGATGGAGGTCATGGGCGTCTCGCCCGTCCAGCGACTGGTCGTCCCGCGCGTCCTCGCCACCATGGCGGTCGCCGTCCTCCTCAACGGCATGGTCTCCGTCGTCGGCACCCTGGGCGGCTACTTCTTCAACATCGTCCTCCAGGGCGGCACCCCCGGCGCGTACCTCTCCAGCTTCTCCGCCCTCGCCCAGCTGCCCGACCTCTACATCAGCGAACTCAAGGCCCTGATCTTCGGGTTCATCGCCGGCATCGTCGCCGCCTACCGGGGGCTCAACCCCCGCGGCGGCCCCAAGGGGGTCGGCGACGCCGTCAACCAGTCCGTCGTCATCACCTTCATGCTGCTGTTCTTCGTGAACATGGTGCTGACGGGCATCTACCTGCAGATCGTCCCGCCGAAGGGAGGCTGAGACCGATGGCCTCCCCGTTCGTCTGGCTCGACCGGTCCGGTGACCAGCTCCTGTTCTACGTCCGGGCCCTGCTCTGGATCCCGCGTACCCTGCGCCGCTACCTCAAGGAGGTGCAACGGCTGCTCGCCGAGGTCGCCTTCGGCTCCGGCGGCCTCGGCGTCATCGGCGGCACCATCGGCGTCATGATCGCGATGACGCTGTTCACCGGCACCGTCGTCGGCCTCCAGGGCTACGCGGCCCTCGAACAGATCGGCACCGCCGCGTTCACCGGATTCGTGTCCGCCTACTTCAACACCCGCGAGATCGCCCCGCTCGTCGCCGGACTCGCCCTCTCCGCGACCGTCGGCGCCGGATTCACCGCCCAGCTCGGCGCCATGCGCATCAACGAAGAGGTCGACGCCCTCGAAGGCATGGGCATCCGCTCCATGCCGTACCTGGTCACCACCCGCATCATCGCCGGCGTCGTCGCCATCGTCCCGCTCTACGCGATCGGCCTGCTCTCCTCCTACCTGGCCTCCCGCTACGTCACGGTCCTCTTCAACGGCCAGTCCCAGGGCACCTACGACCACTACTTCAACCTCTTCCTGTCACCGACGGACGTCATCCTCTCGGTGCTGAAAGTGCTGATCTTCAGCGTGATGGTGATCATCGCCCACTGCTACTACGGCTTCCGCGCCTCCGGCGGCCCCGCCGGCGTCGGCATCGCCGTCGGCCGCTCCGTGCGCAACGCCATCGTGCTGATCAGCGTCACCGACTTCTTCCTGTCGCTGGCCCTCTGGGGCGCGACCACGACCGTGAAGGTGGCGGGGTGAGATGAGCGACTCAACGGCCGAGACCCTCCGCCGCCGGTTCGCCGGCGTCGTCTTCCTGCTTGTGCCCGCCCTCCTCGCCTCCCTCGCGGTCGCCGTCTACGACAAACGCTTCACCGACTCCGACCCGATCACCGTCGAGACCGGCAGCGTCGGCAACGAGATGCACCTCGGCGCCGAGGTGAAGCTCCGCGGCGTCGTCATCGGCGAGGTCCGCGCCATCGACGCCGTCGACGGCGGAGCCCGGCTCACCCTCGCCATGCGGCCCGGCACCCTGCGCCACGTCCCCTCCGACGTCCGCGCGCAGATGCTGCCCACGACCCTCTTCGGCGAACGGTTCGTGGCACTCGTACCGCCCGCGACCCCCTCCGCGAAGACGCTCGGCCCCGGAGACGTCATCCCCGAGGACCGGTCGAGCAACGCCGTGGAACTCCAGCAGGTCCTCGACAACGTCCTGCCCCTGCTCACCGCCGTCCAGCCGCAGAAGCTGTCGGCGACCCTGTCCGCCGTCTCCAAGGCCCTCGAAGGACGCGGCGACAAGCTCGGCGAGACCCTCGCCGAACTCGACGCCCACCTGCGCGAGTTCAACCCCCACCTGCCCGCCCTCACCCGCGACCTGAAAGAACTCGTGAAGGTCAGCCACCTCTACGCGGACGCCGCCCCGGACATCGTCACGGCGCTCACCGACTTCACCACCACCAGCGGCACCCTCGCCGAGAAGGAGGGCGAGTTGGCCGGTACCCTCGGCGCCACCACCCGGACGGCCCAGGACCTGACCGCCTTCCTGCGGCAGAACAAGAACAACATCATCCGCCTCAGCGCCACCGGCAGGCCCACCCTGGAACTCCTCGCCGAGTACTCCCCGTCCTTCCCCTGCACCCTGCGCACCCTCGCCCAGTTCGTGCCCGCGATGGACAAGGCGCTCGGCAAGGGCACGAACCGGCCGGGACTGCACGTCGAGGTGACCACCGTCCCCTCGCGCGGCGCGTACGTCCCCGGCCGCGACACGCCCTCGTACGGCTCCGGCGGCGGCCCGCACTGCTACCCCGTGCCCTACCTCGGCGTCCCCGTCGCGCCCGCCACGCGCGCGTCCGCCGCGGCCGACCAGGAACTCGGCCCCGCCAACTCCCCGCAGGAGAACGACCTCGTCAACGAACTCCTCGCCCCCGCCGCGAAGAAGGCACCCGGCGACCTGCCGGACTGGAGCAGCCTCCTCGTCGGCCCCGCGTTCCGCGGTGCGGAGGTGACCCTCCGATGACGACGAGACCCTCCCACACGCGCCGCCGCGGCCTGACCGGGACCGTGCTGAAGTCCCTCGCGTTCGTCCTGGTCACGGCGCTCGCCACCACCGTCCTCGGCTTCAGCATCGCCAACACCGGGACCGGCTCCGCCACCCGCTCGTACAAGGCGCTGTTCACCGACGTCACCGGGCTCGTCGAGGGCGACTCCGTGCGCATCTCCGGAGTGAAGGTGGGCGAGGTGACCGACGTGCGCGTCGTCGAGCGGCGCACCGCCCAGGTCACCTTCACGGTCCGCGAGGACCGCACCCTGCCCAGGTCGGCGACCGCCGCCGTGAAGTACCTCAACATGGTCGGGCAGCGGTACGTCTCCCTCGGCCGCGGCACCGGCGACCTGACCGGCACCCTGAACGCCGGAGACACCATCCCGCTCGACCGCACCACCCCCGCACTCGACCTGACCCTGCTGTTCAACGGGTTCAAGCCACTCTTCGAAGGCCTCTCGCCCGCCGACGTCAACGACCTCGCCGGCTCCCTCGTGCAGGTCCTCCAGGGCGAGAGCGGCACCGTCGACAGCCTCCTGAGGCACATCGGCTCCCTCACCAGGACCGTCGCCGCCAAGGACAAGGTCATCGGCGAGGTCGTCACCCACCTCAACACCGTCCTCACCACCCTCAACAACCGCGAGGCCGCCTTCGGGGACCTCGTCGTCACCCTCCAGAAGCTCGTCACCGGCTTCAACACCGACCGCAAACCCCTCGGCGAGGCGGTCAAGGCCATCGGCGACCTCACCACGACCACCGCCGGACTCCTCCAGGAGGGGCGCGCCCCCCTCAAGAAGGACATCCGCGAACTCGGCCGCCTCTCGGGCACCCTCGGCGACCACACCCCCGCCATCGAGGCCTTCCTCGCCCACACCCCCGGCAAGATGACGGCCCTGGCCCGGCTCTCCTCGTACGGATCGTGGTTCAACCTCTACCTCTGCGAGGCGCGCGTGAGCGGCGTGGGAACCTCCGACGGCTCCAAGCCGCCGACCGGCATCACCGTCACCGAACCGAGGTGCCGCGGATGAGCCCCCGCCCCCGGCCGAAGCCGGTCAAGGAACGCAGCCCGGTCGCCGTGGCCGTCGTCGGACTGCTGATCCTCGCCCTGACGGCCGTCCTGGCGTACAACGTGGAACGGCTCCCGCTCGTCGGCGGCGACACCGCCTACAGCGCCGACTTCACCGAGGCCGCCGGACTCGACGCCGGCGACGAGGTCCGCATCGCCGGCGTCAAGGTCGGCAAGGTCACCGAGGTCGCCCTCGACGGACCCAGGGTCAAGGTGACGTTCGAGGTCGGCGACGCCTGGATCGGCGACCGGTCCACCGCCGCCATCGCCATCAAGACCCTCCTCGGCGAGAAGTACCTGGCGCTCGACCCGCTGGGCTCCGCCCCGCAGGACCCCGGCACCCGCATCCCGCAGTCCCGCACCACGTCCCCGTACGACGTGACGCAGGCCTTCCAGGACCTCAGCGGCACCGTCGACGCCATCGACACCGAGAAGCTCGCGGAGAGCTTCCGGACGATCTCCGACACCTTCAAGAACTCGCCGCCGCACGTACGCAACGCCGCCACCGGCCTGTCCGAACTGTCGAAGTCCGTCTCCAAACGCGACACCGAGCTCGCCCGGCTCCTGGAGAACAGCAAGAAGTTCACCAAGACCCTGAAGGACAAGAAGTCCAGCTTCGAGATCCTCATCGAGGACGGCGGCTCGCTGCTCGGGGAGCTCAAGAAGCGCCGCGAGGCCATCCGCGCCCTGCTCAAGGGAAGCCGGGAGCTGGGCACCGAACTCGGCGGCCTCGTCGGCGACAACGACCGGCAGCTCGGCCCCACCCTGAAGGCCCTCAGCCGCGTCACCGGCGTCCTGGAGAAGAACAGCGGCCAGCTCGACAAGACCCTCGCCCTCGTCGGCCCGTACTACCGGCTCGTCGGCAACACCCTCGGCAGCGGCCGCTGGTTCGACACCTACCTGTGCGGCGTGGTGCCCCGCACCTATCTGCCCGAGGCCTCGCAGCCCACGTCCGGATGCCTGCCGCCGAAGCAGACGGCGACGGCCAAGGGGAGCGGTGAACGATGACCAGACCAAGAAAGCCCCTCGTCGCCGGGCTCGCCCTCGCCGTGCTCGCCGCCACCGGCCTCGTCGCCGTACGCGCCCTCGACGACGACGGCATCCGCGTCACCGCCTGGTTCGACCGGGCGGTCGGCATCTACGCCGGATCCGACCTGCGCGTCCTCGGCGTACGCGTGGGAGAGGTGGAATCCGTGGAACCGCAAGGCACCCGCGTACGCGTCGAACTCCGCCTCGACGAGGGCGTACGCATCCCCGCCGACGCGCGGGCCCTCGTCGTCGCCCCGAGCATCGTCGCCGACCGGTACGTCCAGCTCGCCCCCGCCTACAGCACCGGCCCCACCCTCGCCGACGGCGCCGAGCTGCCCGCCTCCCGCAACCGCACCCCCGTCGAGATCGACCAGCTCTACGACTCGATCACCGAACTGAGCAAGGCACTCGGCCCCGACGGCGCCAACTCCACCGGAGCCCTCTCCGAACTCCTCGACACCGGAGCGAAGAACCTCAAGGGCAACGGCACGGCCATCGGCACCTCCATCGAACAGTTCGGCAAGGCCGCCAAGACCCTCGACGGCAGCAGCGAGGACCTGTTCACCACCCTCGGCCAGCTGCAGACCTTCACCACCATGCTCAAGAAGAAGGACGGCGACGTCCGCACCGCACAGGAACGCCTCGACGAGGTCGTCGGCTACTTCGCCGAGAACAAGAACGACCTCGCCGGCGCCCTCAAGGAACTCGGCACGGCCCTCGCCCAGGTCAAGACGTTCATCAAGGACAACCGCGGCGAACTGAAGAAGAACGTCGACCGGCTCGTGCCCCTCACCCAGACCCTCGTCGACCAGCGGGCCTCCCTCGCGGAGGCGCTCGACGCCGCCCCGCTCGCCGCGGGCAACGTCGTCAACGCCTACGACAAGGACACCCGCACCCTCGACGGCCGCGCCGACCTCAACGAGATCAGCATGGGCGGCCCCCTGCTCCCGCTGCCGGTCACCGGCGCCTCCTCCTCGGCCGGCACCGGAACACCGGGGACCGGCGGCCCCACGGCGAGCACCGGAGAGGAGGAGCGGTGAACCGCGACAGCCTGCCCTCCCGGAAGGCCGTCGGGGCCGGAGCCGTCGGAGCGGTCGCCCTCGGCCTCGGGCTGGCCTTCGTCCTCGGCGCGGTCCCCGCGAACCCCGTCCGGTTCGACGGCATCGAGGACCTCCCGCTGCCCGGCGGCGCCGACCTCGGCTCCCACCCCTACACGGTCACCGCCGAACTCGACGACGTACTGAGCCTCGTGCCGCAGTCCGCGGTCAAGGTCAACGACGTCGCCGTCGGCCGCGTCACCGCCATCGACCTGGGCACCGGCACCTGGTCCGCCCGCGTCACCCTGAAGATCAACGGCGACGTCCGGCTCCCCGCCGACGCGAGCGCCCGCCTCGAACAGTCGAGCCTCCTGGGCGAGAAGTACATCCAGCTCGTCGCCCCCCGGAAGGACAGCGGCGCACGCCTCACCGACGGCAGCGTCATCCCGCTCGCGCGCACCAGCCGCAACACGGAGGTCGAGGAGGTCTTCGGCGCGCTGTCCCTGCTGCTCAACGGCGGCGGCGTCAACCAGCTCAAGACCATCACCCGGGAACTCGACGCGGCGCTCGGCGGACGCGAGCCCGAGGTCCGCTCGATGCTGAACCGCGTCAACACCCTGGTGACGAACCTGGACGCGCACCGCGGCGACATCACCCGCGCCCTCGACGGCGTCAACCGGCTCTCCGCCACCCTCGCCGGCCGCAAGAAGGACGTCGACACCGTCCTCACCGGCCTCTCGCCCGGCCTGAAGACACTGGAGAACCAGCGAGGATCCCTCCTGACCATGCTGCGCGCCCTGGACACCCTCTCCGGCGTCGCCGTCTCCACCGTCGACGCGAGCAAGAAGGACATGGTCGCCGACCTCAAGGCCCTCGCACCGACCCTGACGGCACTCGCGGACGCCGGCGCCGACCTGCCCGACTCCCTCCAGGTCCTCCTCACGTATCCCTTCACCGACGAGGTGATGCGCGGCATCAAGGGCGACTACCTCAACACCTATCTGCACCTCGCCGCCGCCCCCGGAACCGAGGTGATCCCGCCCCTGATCCCCAGGACCGACACCACCCCGACCCCCTCCCCGCCGGCCCCGGACCCGACCACCCGGCGGCGAACGGGAACGAAGGGCACCGCGCAGAGCCCGCGATCGGCGCTGCCCCTGCCCCCGGTCACGACCGGCACCCCGTCGGCGTCCGCCACCACACCCAAGGACGGAGGCGAGAACCGGTGATCACCCGCACCGTACGGCTGAAGAACCTCGCGTTCCTCGTCATCGCCGTACTCGTCCTCGGCTTCGTCGGCGTCCGCTACGCCGACCTCGGCCGCTACACCGGCGTCGCCGACCACTACACCGTCCGCGTCCACCTCGCCCGTACGGGAGGCCTGTTCACCCACTCCGACGTCACCTACCGGGGCGTCTCCGTGGGCCGCGTCGGAGCCATCGACCTCACCGCCGACGGAGTCGTCGCCGAACTGCGCATCAAGAAGTCGGCGCCCCGGATCCCCGCCGACGCACGCGCCGTGGTCGCCGGACTCTCCGCCGTCGGCGAGCAGTACATCGACCTGCGCCCCGAGAGCGACGGCGGCCCCTTCCTCGCCGACGGCGCCCGCATCGAACAGTCCGACACCGAAGTGCCGGCCCCCGTCACCGACGTCCTCGCGAGCATGAACGACCTCACCCGCTCCGTACCCCTGGACTCCCTGCGCACGGTCGTCGACGAACTCGGCAAGGCCTTCGAGGGACACGGCGACGACCTCCAGGTCCTCCTCGACAACGGCAGCCGGTTCGTCCGGGCCGCCGACCGGTCCCTGCCGGCCACCACCCGGCTCATCGACGACGGCGAGGTCGTCCTGCGCACCCAGGCCGACGAGAGCCGCGCCATCCGGGACTTCGCCACCGGCGCCCGCGACCTCGCCGCCACCCTCAAGGGCTCCGACGCAGACCTCCGCCGCCTCCTCGCCGTCACACCCGACGCGACCGGCCAGGTCAGCGGCCTCCTGCGCGACCTCGACCCGAGCCTCGGCGTCGTCCTCGCCAACCTCCTCACCACCTCGGAGATCGCCGTCACCCGGCAGCGCGGCACGGAGGAACTCCTCGTGAAGTTCCCGGCGGCCGTCTCGGCGGGAGCCACCACCGTCGACGGAGGACACCTGAACGTCGGCATGGCCGTCACCTTCTTCAAGCCGCTGCCCTGCACCTCCGGATACGGCGGTACGCGCTACCGCAACGGACTCGACCTGGGGACCGCGCCCGCCCTCAACACCGGCGCCTCCTGCGCCTCCCCGGCCTCGACCGGCGTCAACGTACGCGGCTCGGCCCACGCCCCCGAGGGCGGCGGCGTGCCCACCCCCGCCCGGCCCGGCTCCCTGCCCTCCGGCAGCGCGCGCACCACGGCCGGCTCGCAGCCGCCCCTGCCCGGCGCGCTCGCGCTGCCCGGCCAGACCGGCGGACCGACGGACATGGCCGGCCTCCTCGGCCTGAACACCGGGAGCACACGATGAAGCGCGCGAAGGCCCTGGGCGTCACCGCCCTCGTCGCCGCCCTCGGCTTCTGCGGGACCGGCGCCTGGACCTACGCCCAGGCCCGCACCGACGAGGAGCTCGCCTTCGGCCGGGAACGCGACACCGCGCTCGCCGAGGGCCGCAGCCGCATCACCGTCCTGAACACCCTCGACGCCTCCACCCGCGAACACGCCGAAGCGGGCATCCGGGCCTGGCGCGACGCCGCCACCGGACCGCTCCGCACCGAACTGGGCCGCACCCGGCCCACGGTGGGCGCCTCGGCACGCGCCACGGTCACCGAGGCGGCGCTCACGGCACTGGACGCGAGAGCCGGTACGGCGAAACTCATCGCGACCGTACGCGTCGACGTCACCCCCCGCGGAGCCACCACCGCGACCACCGACCGCAAACGCCTGGAGGCCGTCCTGACCCGCACCGGCGCGAACACGTGGAGGGTGGCGGCCCTGAGCGCGGTGCCCGTCGCCGGAGCGGAGGGCGGGGACCGATGACGCGACTGCTGCGCGAGACGACCGACGGGGGAGAGGCCCGGGGCGCGACGGAGGAGGACGTCAAGGGGGCCGAGGAGTCCACGGACGAGGACGCGCCGTCGGTCACGGCCACGGACGGCAAGGGGCCCACGGACGAAGGCACGCCGACGGCCACGGACGGAGACGGCAAGGGGCTCGCGGAGGCGGAGGCCTCGACGGCCACGGACGGAGACGGCAAGGGAACCACGGCCAAGTCCGGCCGCCGTTCCGCCGCCGCGTGGCGCAGGGGTGCCCTCGCCGCCGCCCTCACCGTCCTCCTCCTCGGCGGGAGCGGGTTCTTCCACGCCGCCCACCAGCTCCGTTCGACCCGGTCGGCGAGCAACCACGCGCTCACCGACACGGAGGCCACCACCCGCGTCGGCGGCGATGTCGCCGAAGGCCTCGCCCGGGTCTTCTCCTACACACCTGCCGACACCGACGCCGCCGAACGATCCGCCCGCACCGTCCTCGCGGGACGCGCAGCCCGCCAGTACGGCGAGCTGCTCGCCCAGGTCCGGGCGAGCCTGGACAAGCAGCGCATCACCCTCTCCACCCAGGCCGTCCGCACCGGGGTGATCGAACTCGACGGGGACAGCGCGCGCCTCCTCGTCTTCCTCGACCAGACCTCACGGCGGGACAAGGCCGCCGCCACGTCCGCCGCGGCCCAGCTCACCGTCACCGCGAAGTACCAGGGAGACCGGTGGCTGATCATCGACATCAAGGCCCGCTGACGATGAGCGGGAGACGGGAGAACCCCATGACACGCCAGGTCCGCGCCTCGGCGGGCAACCGGCCGGCCCTGGCCGTGGCCCTCGTGCTCACCCTGGTCGCGGGGGGCTTCGCGGCCTGGGAAGGCCGGAGCTGGTACGCCGCGGCCCACGACGACTCCGCAGCGTACGCCGCCCAGCGCGACCGGGCGCTCGCGGCGGGGGAGCAGGCCGTGCAGAACCTCAACACGCTCGACCACCGGCGCGTGGACCAGGGGCTCGACCTCTGGGAGACCTCGACGACCGGCGAGCTGCACAAGCAACTGGTCGACGGAAGACCGGAGTTCACCCGTCAGGTGAAGGCGGCGAAGACGGTGACCACGGCCCGGGTGCTGTCCGGCGCCGTCACCGAACTCGACGACCGGGCGGGGCGGGCCCGACTGCTCGTCGCGCTGCGCATCACCGTCACGACGCCCGACAGCAAGAGCTCGGAGAAGGACAGCCGCATGCTGGGCGAACTCACCCGCGCCGACGGCCGGTGGAAGCTCAGTGGACTGGGGCAGGCCCCCGTGGGCGGCACGGCGACCGGTTGACCGGACCGTCCCGTACGCGAGAGCCACAAGCACCCGAAAGGACACGCACGATGCCGACGCCCCGCCACCACCTCAACCACCGGCGCCGCCGCCAGGCCCAGGCCCTCGCCGGCCGGCCGACCTCCGCGCCGAGGTCCCACACGCCCGTCGGCCTCCTGACCGAGCCCGACGCCGAGTCCGACCCGGGGCCCCGGCGGCGACCGGCGCCGGAGCCCGCACGAGGAAAGACGGGAACGCCGAGCGAAGAGGCCACTGCCGGCCGCCCCGACGCCCCGCGAACGGCGGCCGCCGCCCGGACGGCGAAGGACGGGCCGCGGCCGCGTCACCTCGCCCCCCTGGTGATCCTCTGCCTCCTGACCCTCCTCCTCGGAGGCTTCGCCGGATGGGCGCACAGCAGGGCCGGAGAACTGCGGGACGACCCCGCGCGCGGCAACACGGCTCTCACCGACCTCGCCCGTACCAGTGAGATCAAGGGCCAGACCGCCGCGGCCGTCGCCGCGCTCTTCTCGTACGACCACGCCGACACGGGCCCGTTCGAACGGGCCGGGAAGACCCTCCTCACCGGCAAGGCCGTGGCCCAGCACCGGACGCTGTTCGCCGGAGTGCTCGCCCAGGCGGCCCGACAGAAGACGGTGATCACCACGACGGTCACCGACAGCGCGGTCGAGCGGATCGACGGCGACCGGGCCCGGGTCCTGGTCTACGCCGACCAGAGCAGCGTCAGCACGGCGGGCACCGGCAAGACGGGCTCCGGGAAGCAGAAGCAGAAGCCGAAGGAGCAGGCGCAGGACCAGGGCGTCTACGCGGGCGCGATGTTCGCCCTGGACGTCGTGCACCGCGACGGCCGCTGGCTCGTCGAGAACATCGACACCTTCGGCCGCTGAGCGGTGGTCCCGCCTCCGCCGAGGGCCCCTCGGCGCACGCGCCACCCCTACTCGTGCCCGTAGTCGTCCAGTTCGCTCCGCAGCGAGCCCTGGCCGGCCGTGGCGCCCCCTCGCAGGAGGGTGAGGAAGCTGCTGAGGGGGTGGTGTCGGGGGCGGGCGTCGTAGTCGATGCCCTCGGGGTCCTCGTACGCGTACAGGCGAGTGAAGGGCACGATCACGTAGGGGCGTTCGGACCAGGGGTGGGTGTCGGAGGGGTCGGGGTCCATCCGCCACTGCGTGCCGCGGGTGCGGTTGTGGACTTCACCGACGTACCAGCACGCGACCTGGACCAACGGCGTGTGCTCGTGGGCGAACAGGTTCTCGGTGGAGGTGACGTGCTCGCGGATGAGGGCTTCCACGCGGTCGAGGGAGCGTTCGCCGAAGTCCCATCCGCCGCCGTGGCGACGGCTCCAGTCCTCGAAGCCGCCCCGCTGCTCGTCCAGCCAGGCCGTGAGGCGGGGGTTGTCCGCGTGCTCCTTGTCGATGCGCTCGGCGACGGCGTGCTCGTCCTCTTCCCCGCCGTCGCCCTCGTCCTCGTCCTCGTGGTCCCAGATTTCATCGCTCACAGCAGCTAAGCCTAGACCCCTTGTGACGGTAAGCATCGGGAATCTGCACGGAGTTGACACACGACGCGCCTCCGAAACCGCATTGCGACGGCAAACCGGCGTCCTAGGATCGGACCGCTTGTGCGGCGCCCACATGAGCAGCGGGGGCCCTGGTGCCGCACAGCCGGACTCTGACCCGTGGGGCTCCCGGGGGAAAGCACTGTGAAGCCAGCACGAATAGCACGCCGCTGGCGTGCGCTCAGGAACAGCCTGCTCGCGCTCGCCTGCGCCACCGTCATCACCGTCACCGGCCAGCCCGGCGCCGGCGTCGCCGAAGCCGCGCCCGCGCCGCCGAAGCTGAAGCCCGGCAAGCGCTGTGACGAGCTGTACGGGGTGAAGGACGTCCCCACGGGCGGCCTGCCCCAGGGGGACGCCTCTCGGTCCGTGGACCGCTGGGACACCTACGAGTACACCAACCCCGGCCTCCAGTTCGACGGCCTCAACCCCACCCAGGCCGAACTGAACGCCGCGGGCACCGACTACAAGAAGTACGACCACAGTGACCCGCGCCGCATCTACGCCCGCTTCAACGCGCAGAAGCGGTGGAAGGACTTCCGGGACTACCTGTCGAAGGTCTACATCCCGAACCAGGGCTACGACGCCCGCGGCAAGGCCTTCATGGGCAAGGTCGTGCGCGAGATGGGTCTGACGGGTCCGGACTGGATCTGCGAGAAGGAGTTCTGGTTCAAGGACCCCGACACCGGCGACCGCCACAAGCGCCGGCTCGACGCGTACAACAAGCGCACCCGGGAGATCGTGGAGGCCAAGTCCAACGGCAGCCCCGACGGCCGTGAGAAGCCCGCGGACCGCGCCTGGGCCAAGAACAGCGGCTGGCGCTCGTACAAGTACACGTACGTCTTCGCCGAGAACCAGACCCGCGACGCCAAGAACTTCATGCGGGAGCTGAAGGACACCGCGGGCAAGGACGCGCTCGGCCGCGACCGGGTCCGGACCTACGACTACCAGTCCCACCACAAGGGCCTGGCCCCCAAGGGCACCGAGAACGGCCCGTACCGCGCGAACGGCACGACGATGTCGCCGGGCAACGGCACCTCCACCGGGTCCCGCGGCTCCGGCAACCAGGTGATCAACCAGTCACCGGCGAACCCGCAGACCCTCAAGGAACAGCTCGACCGGCTGGGGAAGACCGGGCAGCGTTCCCTGATGAACCGCGGCCTCGGGGGCATCGACTTCACCACCCTCGACCTGCGGTACATCGGCAAGGGCAAGAGCGGCAAGGGCCTGGACTACGCCTTCTCCGCCAAGTCCGTGGAGGACGAGTACGCGGCCGGCTGGGGCGGCCAGGAGAAGGGCAACCTGATCTCCGACGCGTTCTTCACCTGGCTCGCCCTGGACCCGTCCACGTTCTGGGTGAACCTCAACCCCGACGAGCCGAACCGCATCATCGACGCCGACTTCGGCAGGACCGACGCCGGCCGGGTGCTCCTGGAGGCGGACCTGGAGCTGAAGCACGACATCTTCAAGGCCATGGACCCGGAGACGGAAGCCGGCCGCAACTTCATGAACGCCCTGCCGAAGCGCAACGGCTTCCCCTGCTGGGCCGGCTTCCGCTACTGGATCGAGCCGGAGACCGCGGTCGTGCGGGAGCAGGACGGCGGCATCCACATCCTCGACACCCCGCTGAAGCTGTCCACGGTGCCGCAGGAGACCCACACGCAGCCGCCCGGCGGGAAGGGCTGCGACCTCACCGAGGCGGAGACGCAGCAGTCCGACCGCGTCCTCGACCGCTACATCACGCCGCTGGTCGCGGAGAAGGTCAACAACGGCGACTACTACGCCGACCTGCGCCGCGTCTACACCGCACGCGTCGCCGCCGAATGGGTGCGCCAGAACGCCGCCGACATGCCCGCCGAGTACCGCAGGATCATCAACAGCAACGACGTGAAGCGCTGGCCGCTGCGCGCCCCGCACCAGAACTGGACGGGCAAGCAGGTCTGGGACCGCTACTACAAGGCGTTCACCGAAGGCACCTTCAAGTACAAGTGGGACAACGGCGAGGACGTCTACGTCTACACCGTGGGCGGGGTCGACTTCTCCAAGCAGCCCAAGCGCAACATGAACCCGGTGCGCTTCCGCACCGAGCAGCGCTACAAGCCCCGCACCGTCGGCTTCGCGGTCGACACGATCGCGGACGACCCGAACAAGGAGGGCTACCTGATGTTCGGCGGCAACAGCGCCGGACGCTCCGAGGCCGGCACCCCCACCCCCACGCCGACCGGTACCGGGAAGCCGACCCCGACCCCGACCGGCACGGGGACGCCGACCCCGACCCCGACGGATCCGGCGCCGACGGCGAGTCAGTCCCCCGGGGCCACCACCCCGCCCGCCCCTGAGGACCCCGACGGCGACCTCGCCGACACCGGCAGCAGCACCCCCGTCGGCCTGATCGGCGGCATCGCGGCCGCCGCGATCGCCGCGGGCGGCGCACTCGTCTGGTGGCGCCGCCGCCGGACGAACACCCGGAGCTGACCGCCGCCGGGCGAACACCCGGAGCCGACCGGTACAGCTCAACCGGTACAGCTCATCCGTGGAGCAGGAGAGGGGTCCTTCCCGTACGCGGGGAGGACCTGCTCTAACGTTGGCCCATGCCCACGATGCCGTCACGAGTCGAACTGCACCCGCTCACCCTCGCCGACCAGGAGGAGTTCTGCACGCTCGTGCGGGCCAGCTCCGCCCTGCACCGGCCGTGGATGCAACTGCCCACGACAGCGGAGGACTTCCAGGCCTGGATGCACCGCTTCGACGACGGCACCAACCTGGGCTTCCTGATCCGCGTCCGGGAGACCGGCGAGGCCGCGGGCACGGTCAACATCAACTCGATCATCCGGGGCCGCTACCAGGGCGCCTCCGTCGGCTATGCGGCCTTCGCCCCGTCCGCAGGGCACGGGTACATGACCGAAGGGCTCGCCGCCATCCTGCAGTACGCCTTCACCGATCTGCGGCTCCACCGACTGGAGGCCAGCATCCAGCCGGGGAACAAGGCGTCCCTGGCCCTGGTCCAACGCCTCGGCTTCCGCTACGAAGGGGTCTCGCCCGCCTACCTCTACATCGACGGCGACTGGCGGGACCACGAACGCTGGGCCGCCACCGCACCCCACCCCTGGACCCCCGATCCGTCCCTCCCCGAGGTCTGAGCCGCACGGCGCCGCTTCCGCCCCACGCGCTACTGCCGCGAGGCGGCCAGCTGGGCCTCCGCCCTGACCAGGAGCGTGTCCAGGACGACGGGATAGGCGCTGTCGTTCATCCGGTCCGCGAGCAGGTGCGCGGTGGCGGCGATGTGGGGATGGGTCTCGGCCGGCAGCCGGGCGTAGGTGGTGGTCCACATCTCCTCGTCCGCCTCCCTGATCTCGTCCTTGACGGCCAGCGCGCCCGCGTCCAGGGCGGCGAAGGCCAGGGCCAGGTCGATGAAGGCGTGGTACACGCCGACGGCGGCCGCGTCGCCGAAGCCCGCGCCGCGCAGGATGCCGAGGATCGTCTCGTCCACCTCGATCTCCCGGGGCCGGCCGGTGACGCGGCTGGCGGTCAGCAGGGCGGCCTGGGGATGGGCGAGGTAGGAGGCGTGGATCGCCAGGCCCAGCGCCCGCAGGTCGGCACGCCACTCACCGGAGGCGGTCCAGCTGTCCAGGGCCCGCCCCATCAGCTCCTCGCCGATGGCCCGGGTCAGGCCGTCCAGGCCGGCGAAGTACCGGTACACGGTGCTCGGGTCGGCGCCGAGAGCGGCACCGAGCCGGCGTGCGGTCAGTCCGGCGCTCCCGTGTTCGCGCAGCATCCGCAGCGCCGTCCGCACGATCAGCTTCTCCGACAGCACGGTGCCCTGCCGGGTCGGCCGCCGCCTGCGCCGTTCCGCCTCCGGAACCACCTTCTTCGGCATCGCGCCACCACCTCGCCGCTCCTCGCGCCCCTTATGCCAACACCGTAGACCTTAACCGCGGGGGTCGTGTTCCATCGAGACGTCCCCGGGCGATCGCCCGGACCGACTCGACGAAATGGTGTGTGACATGCGTGTACTTCTCGTGGGTGCGGGCGGCGTCGGAACCGCCGTCACCCGTATCGCGGCCCGCCGTGACTTCCTGACCCACATGGTCGTCGCCGACTACGACCCGGCCCGCGCGGAGGCCGCCGTCGCCGCGCTCGGCGAGCAGGAGAACCGGTTCAGCGCCCACCGCCTGGACGCCTCCGACGAGGCCGCGGTCCGCCGTCTCCTCACCGAGGAGAACTGCGACGTGCTCCTCAACGCGACCGACCCCAGGTTCGTGATGCCCCTGTTCAACGCGGCGCTCGCCGCCGGCGCGCACTACGTCGACATGGCGATGTCACTGTCCGTGCCCCACCCGGCCGCCCCCTACGAGCAGTGCGGGGTCAAGCTCGGCGACGAGCAGTTCGCCCTGGCCGAGGCCTGGGAGGAGGCCGACCGCCTCGCCCTGGTCGGCATGGGCGTCGAGCCGGGCCTGTCGGACGTGTTCGCCCGGTACGCGGCCGACGAACTCTTCGACGAGATCGAGGAGCTCGGCGTCCGCGACGGCGCGCACCTCACCGTCGAGGGGTACGACTTCGCGCCCTCCTTCAGCATCTGGACCACCATCGAGGAGTGCCTCAACCCGCCCGTCGTCTACGAGAAGGACCGCGGCTGGTTCACCACGGCGCCCTTCAGCGAGCCGGAGGTCTTCGACTTCCCCGAGGGCATCGGCCCGGTGGAGTGCGTGAACGTCGAGCACGAGGAGGTCCTCCTCATGCCCCGCTGGGTGGACGCGCGCCGGGTGACGTTCAAGTACGGCCTCGGCGACGACTTCATCGCCAAGCTGAAGACCCTCCGCGACCTGGGCCTCGACTCCACGGCGAAGGTCACCGTCCCCGGCGCGGACGGGCCCGTGCGGGTCTCCCCGCGCGACGTGGTCGCCGCCTGCCTGCCCGACCCGGCCACCCTGGGCGACCGCATGAGGGGCAAGACCTGCGCGGGCACCTGGGTCAAGGGAACCAAGGACGGCGCGCCGCGCGAGGTGTACCTGTACCACGTCGTCGACAACGAGTGGACGATGCGCGAGTACGGTTCCCAGGCCGTGGTCTGGCAGACCGCCCTCAACCCGGTGATCGCCCTGGAGCTGATCGCCGACGGCACGTGGAAGGCGAGCGGCGTCCTCGGCCCCGAGGCCCTGCCGCCCCGCCCGTTCCTCGACCTGCTGGGCGCGTACGGCTCCCCCTGGGGGCTGCGCGAGGAGCAGCGGCACTGACCCGGGGCAGGGCCCGCGCCGGATCAGGTGGAGCCGACACGGCCACTGATCCGGCCAAACTCCCCTCGGACCGAGGCCCGTCGGGGCCTGCTCTGCGACGATGACCGGCGACCACCCCCTGCTGCGGAGCGGAGCACAGTGTGACCACGACACACCTGAGTTCGGCCGTCATGACCCACCCCGTACGCCTCGCTCAGGCGAAGGAGCTGGTCGCCCGGCTGGGGCTCGACCACCTGGTCGTCGACCCCGACCCGGACGGCCCGCCCTCCGCCCTCCGCACCGCCCTGCTCGCGTGGGCGGCCGCGGATCCGGGGGCCGGCCACCACCTCGTCGTCCAGGACGACGTCGACGCGCCCGCCGAACTCCTGGAGATCGTCGCCCGGGCCGCCGCCCGGTTCCCCGACGAGGCGCTCGTCCACTACACCAACCGGCACGCCCGCAACGGCGCCGCCGCCCGCCTCGCCGCCCTCGACGGCGTCGTCACCTCCACCTGGCTGCGCGGCGAGAAGATCGCCGACCACGGCACCCTCACCGAGCCCACCGGCCGCCTCCTCGAAAGGGACAACTGACACCGGCGCTGTCCGAAGTGCCGACCGAGGCGGTGTCGCCGAGAGCGGCGGCCGGGGCGTGAACCGTCTCGTGCGAGTCCCGGCCCCGGCCCGTCACTTCAGGAACGCCGGCGCCAGTGCCGCCGTCAGCAGGCGCTTCGGCGCGCCCGAACCGTCGGCCGGGACGCTGTAGAGGTCGGCGCCGTAGTCGCCCGGCAGGGAGTAGGAGACCGTGCGGTCGTCGAGCCAGACGGCCTGGTCGTCGACGCTGCGGGACTCGGCGAGCGCGGTCTCCCGCAGGGTGGCCAGGTCCAGGACGTACTCGTGCCAGGGCGCGTCGACGGGGGCGCCCGCGACGCGCTTCTTGTAGACGATCCGGGTCTCGTCGGGGGAGAGGGACGGGCACTCGACGTTCCGGTGGAGGGTGGTGACCGTACGGGCCGTCAGGTCGCCGCGCACCAGGTAGGTCTGGCCGGCGGTCGCCATGGTGGCGTAGAAGTGCCGGTCGTCGCGGGAGAAGGTGACGCCCCAGAAGTTGGTGTCGGCGGCGTGGTACTCCTTGCCGTCCTTCACCACCCGGAACTCCTCCAGGGACGTGGTGAGCCGGTCCGTCGAGGTGTCCAGGAGGGCGGTACGGGTGGAGAAGCTCGCGCTGGCGTACGAGTCGCCGCCGACGAACACCGTCCACGCCACCAGCCGGCCCGACGGCGAGACCCGGGCACGGGTCGGGATGCCGGGCAGCGGGTAGTGGGCCCGCTCCTTGAGCGCCGAGTCCAGGACGACCGCCCGGTAGGTGTCGTCCACGGCGCCGCGCACGGCCTGCAGGCAGATCCCGGTGCCACCGGCCGAATGGAAGCGCAGACACTTCACTCCGGAAGCGGTCCGTGGACCGGCAGGGGCACCGGCCGGCACGGTGACCAGTTCGTCGCGGTGCGGACCCCAGGCCATGTTGCGGAACACGATCCGGCGGTCGGCGCCGGCCGCGAGCGAGACCCGCCCGGATCCGATCGCCGGGCCGCCCGCCTGCGGGCGGTCCTTCTCGGCGGCCCGGTCGGCCGCGTGCAGCAGCGACGCGGCGGCCACACCGCCGAGCACGGCGAGCGCGGCGAGCAGGACGAGCAGTTTGTTGCGCAGGGTCATACGGGCGTTCCCTCCGGAACGGTGGGGGTGGGCGAGGCGGTGTCCCGGTCCGCGGGCCGCAGGGCGAACGCCGCGGCCGCGCACACCGCGAGCACGGCCGTCGCCGCGCCGACCGCCCAGCGGTCGCCCCACGCGGTCCAGGCCGCGCCGAACGCGATCGAGCAGCCGAACCGGGCGAGCGCCTGCCCGGTCTGGATCAACGCGAGCCCGGACGACCGGAGTTCGGCCGGTACGGAGCCGGCCGCCGCAGCCATCAGCACGCCGTCGGTCGCCGCGTAGAAACCGCCGTGCAGCGCCAGGACCAGATAGGGGAGCGCGGGGCTCTGCCAGCCGCTGAGCAGCGCCCCGTACACGAGCAGCAGGGCGGCGTGGCCGCCGAGGAACACCCGCCAGCGGCCGACCCGGTCGGCGAGCCGGCCCAGCGGCACGGCGAGCAGCAGGAAGGCGGCGGCGGTGCCGATCGGCAGCAGCGCGAACCAGCGGTCGGTGACGCCGAGGCGCCGCTGCAGCAGCAGGTAGACGAAGGAGTCGCTGACCGTCGCGAGTCCCAACAGGAAGGCGCACAGGGCGAGTCGGCGCACGTCGGACACCCGCAGCAGGGCGAGCGCGGCCTTGAGCGAAGCGCGCGGCGCGCCTTCCGACGGCACGGCCAGGGGCTTGGGGCGCGAGGGTACGAACAGCAGCAGAACGAGCACGCCGAGCGCGGCCACGCAGAAGCTGACCGTGAACACGGCGTCGTAGCCGTCCGCCACCTGGCGGAGGATCAGAAAGGCGACGAGCGGGCCGATCAGGGCGCCCGCGGTGTCCATCGCCCGGTGCACGCCGAAGGCCCGGCCGCGCGACTCCTCCGGCGACGCGAGCGAGATCAGCGCGTCGCGCGGCGCGGTCCGCAGGCCTTTGCCGGTGCGGTCGGCGGCGAGCACGGCGCCGATCAGCGGCAGTGAACCCGCCACCAGGAGCAGGGGCTTGCACAGCGCGGAGAGGCCGTAGCCGAGCGCCGCCACCGTCTTGTACCGGCCGCCGCGGTCGGCGAGATGGCCGCCGGCGAGCCGGACGAGCGCGCTGAAGCCGTTGTACACGCCGTCGAGCAGGCCGAAGCCGAGCGGCGAGAGGCCGAGCCCGGCGACCAGGTAGAGCGGCAGCACGGCCGTGACCATCTCCGAGGACACGTCCGTGACGAGGCTGACCGTGCCGAGCGCGAGCACGGTGGGCGCGACGGCGGCGCGCCGCCCGGGACCGAGGTCCCGGGCGGCGGCCGTCGCGGCCGTCGCGGGAGTGCTGCGACTGTCCGCTACGTACACGTCAGGGCGTCCAGATGCCGGTGATCGGGGCGGCGTTGGCGGCCTGGCCGGCGTGCGTGGTGCCGTACATGTCCTCGATCGTGCGCAGCAAGTTGTAGTGGTTGTACGTGGTCGAGGACGTCGAGCCCGGGACCACCTGCTGGCCGTAGAGGACGGTCGCGATCTTGTTGCCGGCGAGGCGGTTGTCCTCGTCGAAGGTCACGACGAGCAGGCTGTTGTGGGTCTTCGCCCAGGTCGCGTAGGCGCCCAGGTTGTTCTGCAGCCAGGTGTCACCGGTGCTGACGGAACAGTCGTGCATGTCGCTGCACAGGTTCGGGACCACGAAGGACACCTGCGGCAGCGTGGTGTAGTCGGTCGGGAACTGCGCCATGGTGTACGCCGACGAGGTCGGGACGTTCGAGAAGCCGAACCACGGGTTGTGCTTGCGCGCGTACTTGCCGCTGCTGCACGTGGTCGAACCCTGGCTGGGCAGCGTCTCGTTGTAGCTCTTCCAGGTCTTGCCCGCGGCGATCAGCTCGGAGGCCAGGTTCGGCGCGGACGAGAAGCCGGGCGTGTAGCAGCTGTCGTCCGTGATGCCCTGGGTGGAACCCGAGAACATCGCGAAGTAGTTGGGCTGGCTGGGGTGGGTCTCGCCGTACGACTGGGTGAGGTTGGCGCCGCCGGCCTTCAGCGAGTTGATGTACGGGGCGCTGGAGCTGCCGATGATCTGGCTGTAGGCGTGGTTCTCGAAGACCACGACGACCACGTGGTCGGGGGTGGGGACGGTCGCCGCGGCCTGGGCCTGCGACGTGCCGCCGACGCCGGCCCACAGGCCGATCGACGCGGCCGCGAGGCCGAGGGTGGACAGAAGGGCGGTGCGGCGTTTTCTGGGCGCGCCGGGCACGACTACCTCCGGTTGAGGGTGATGGCTACGGGAGCGGTGCAACCGGCAGGCTAGGAGTGGTCATGTCAACTTTGAAGGTGTTCCCCGTGAAGACACGGGAAACGTCTCGTGTTCCGTTCCCGGAGTGTCCGGGGTGTCGATTTCGTGGGGGATCGTCGCCGCCGAGTTCCACCGCCGACTTTCCGAAGCGGTACGAACCCCTGATTACGGACAATTCTAGCCGCGGGCGGAAGGGCGGGCACCTGGCCGAGAGGGCCGACGACACCGGCGACGGGACGGGGGCGGTCGTCGCCCCGCGCACCTTGTGGGTGCTTCGCGAGCGACGACAGGGGCGTCGGGTCGACGCCGCGCCGGTCTCCGCGGGTTCCGGAGACCGCTACCTCTGCTGCGTCTCGTCCTTGACCTGCTGGGCGATCTGCTCCAGTACGGCCTTGGGGTCGGCGGAGGGCGCGACGGCCTTCCCGATGTTGCGCTTGATGGTGTTGCTCGCCTGGAGCCAGGACGGTTCGTCGACCGGGTAGAGCTGGGCACTGCGCAGTGCGGTCAGGAACTGCTCGGCGCTGGGGTCCGCCGCGGCGTACTGGGACTCCTCGGTGGCGGACACCGTCGACGGCAACAGGTGGTAGCGCCCCGCGAACTCGCTCAGGTTCTTGTCCTCGTAGACGAAGTCCAGGAACGAGCTCACCAGTTCGTGGTTGTCGTCGTGCTTGAAGGCCATCATCCAGTCGGCGACGCCCGCCGCCGGCGGCGTCCGCTCGTCACCCAGCGTGTCCGACACCGGCATCCGCAGCGTGCCGACCTTCATGCCCTTCGCCCTCGCCTCGTGAAGGAGCGAGGGGTAGCCGTTGACCATGCCGACGTCGCCGCGCAGGAAGGCGGCGAAGGCGTCCTGACGGTTGAGCTGGGCCGGCGGGATCGGACCGGTGAGGGCCGGCGCGACCAGGTTGTCCTTGATCCAGTTGAACGTCTCGGTGTTCTGCTCGGACGCGATGTTGTAGCCGCCGCTGTCGTCGGTGTACCCGCCGCCGTTGCTCAGTTCCCAGATCAGGGCTTCGGCGTGTGCCTCCTCGGGGCCGAGCGGCAGGGCGTACGGGTAGAGCACGCCGTCCTTCTTCAGCGCCTTGGCCGCCGCCTTCAGGTCCGACCAGGTCTTCGGCGGCTTCGCTCCGGCCTCGTCGAAGAGCTCCTCGTTGTAGAAGAGCAGCCGACTGCTGGCCACGAAGGGCAGGCCGTACAGGTTGCCGTTGACCGTGCCTGCCGCCGCGAGCGGCCGCAGGAAGTTCGCCTCCGCCCTGACGGACAGCACCTCACTGGCGGAGTACAGGCGGCCCTGCGCGGCGAAGTCGGAGTACGCGCCCATCAGGGCCACGTCAGGGGCGTTGTCCCCCTCGACCATGCGGGTGACCTCGCGGTCGACGTCGGCCCACGGGTAGAGCGTGACCTCGACCTTCTTGCCGGGATGAGCGGCGGTGAAGGCGGCGGCCAGTTTGTCCCAGTACGCCTTGGAGCTGGTCGCCGGGCCGGTGCCGTACTCGGGGGCCACCAGACGCAGGGTCGTCGCATCGCTCCCGGACGAGCCGCAGGCGGTGACGAGGGAGCCCAGTAGTCCGAATGCGGCCACGGAGACGGTCATGCCGAAAGGTCTTGGTCGCATGGGTTTTTCCTCTTGCTTTTTTGGACAGTGCGTCGGGAATCATCTCCTGGTCAGGGGGCGTATTTCGCCTCCTACCGAACGGTTGTGGCATAGCTCCAACAGGGAAGATTCCGCTTGGTGTCTTCCGATATGTCGGCGCTCATTTCATCGCGCGTAGAACTCTCCACGGTGTCCAAGGCGACTCCGGCGAGGCACATTGACGACCCGCCCGATCAGCCGACACCAGGACGATTTCGACCGGCGCGGAGAGGGCGGCTCGCGTACGCCTGCTGACGGAGCGGCTCGAACGGGAGGCTGCCGCGGCGGAGGCCGCACCGCAGGCGGAGCGGAAGAACAAAGGCGCGGCAGCCGGAGGCTCTGCCCCGGTACACGGCGGGAACACGGACGATCGAGGCGGCCGTGCAGCGGCCTCAACGGCCGGTCGCGCCGAGGAACACCACCGCGCCGGTGATGACGAGAACGGCGGAGAGGAAGGTGTGGCGCCGCGCCTTGCGCAGCTTCTCCCGCACGATCCACGCGTGAGCCGTCGCCAGCAGCCACCGCAGGTACGGGTCCGTCCGCGCGATGTTGCGGTGGGCCGTGGCCAGCCCGCGTTCCAGGGCCGCCCGTTCCGCCGCTCCGGCGGTCGGCATCCGCCGGGAGATCTCCATGGCGATCCGGCGGTGCCGCAGCAGGCCCTCGACATCCGTGGCCACGGAGCCGAAGTAGTAGCCGGGCGCGGCGTCGAGCTGCTCGCGCAGCCCGCGCAGGGCCGGCGAGGCGAGGACCGCGGGGGTGGTCAGGGGCGGTACGAGGACCTCACTGGTCTGCCACATCGCCCAGGCGATGCCGAGAAGGGCCACGAGCAGGCCGCCTCCGGCCCAGAGCGCGTGCGCCCAGTCCCCGATCCGTCCCACGGCGAGCAGCGGCCCCCCGCCGAGCAGCAGCGCGCCGACGGCGCCGGTGGACGCGAGGGTCCACCGCGCGGCCTCCCGGCTGTCGGCGACGGAGTCCAGCGGCGAGGGCAGGGCGTCGAGGACCGCCGCGCCGGAGTCCCCGGCCGTCGACGGAGCGCTCACGGCGACTCCCTGCGGAACACGACACCCAGCGGACCGGGATCGCCGTCCGGCAGGTCCACGTACGGCACCCAGACCTCCTCGTCGAAGTACTCGAGCAGGCCGTCCTCGTTGACCCGCACCGCGTTCGGCTGCGGGGGCTCTTCCGGGGTGTCCGACATGAACTCAGTATGGCAGGAGGCGCAGTTGGCGTGATTGCCTCGGAGACGTACACCCGACATCCTGGCCGCGCAGGACCGCGTACGGGTGATACGAGTGATACGGGTGATCAGGACCGGGCGCAGGCGCGAACGCGACGGGGGCTCACGTGATCAAGCTGTCGATCGGCGCCACGAACGTGACGTGCGACATCGGGGGCGTCAGAACCTCACACGTACCGAAGGCACTGAGCCGGCGCACGGCCGATCTGCTGTGGCGGCTCCACAGGGAGCCGTCGGACGAGCTGTTGCGGGAGACGGGCACCGCGCTCGCCGACCGCTTCCTGGACGGCCCCGCCGGCCGGGCCCTGTCGGAAGCGCTGGGCCGGCCCGGCCGGCACCGGGTCGGCGTCGAGGCGGCTGACCCCGCGGAGGCGGACCTGCCGTGGGAGACCCTCGTACCACCCGGCCGCGGCCTCCCCCTGGCGCTGGACCCCGACGTCGATCTGTACCGGTCGACGCCGCACACCGGAAGGCCGGCCCCCACCGCCCCCGGCGGGCCCCTGCGCATCGTCGCCGCGGTCGCCGCACCGGACGACAGCTCGGGGCGACTCCTGGACTACGAACGGGAATGGGCGAGGATCCTGGACGCCGTGGAACCCGGTCGCCGCACGGGCCACCGGGTACGCGTCCTGGAGTGGGGCAGCACGGCGGCGATCCGGTCCGCGCTCGACGCGGAGCCCTGCGACGTCCTGCACATCTCCTGCCACGCCCGCCCCGGCGCGCTGCTCCTGGAGACCGCCACGGGCGAGGAGGACGCGGTGGACGCGGCCCGCTTCGTACGGGACGTCATGCCGTCCGACGGCGGGGTGCCCCTCATCGTCCTGGCGGGCTGCTCCACCGCACGGGAGGGACAGGCCGAGCTGCCGGGTCTGGCCAGGAGCCTGCTGGACAACGGGGCCCAGGCCGTACTGGCGATGAACAGCGCCGTCAGCGACGACTACGCGATCGAACTGTGCGCACGACTGTACGAGGGGCTGATGAGCCGCCCGGACACGGACCTGCTCACCGTCTTCTCGGAGGTGCGCCGGGAGCTCGCGCGTGAACCGCGCCCGCTTCCCGAGTGGGCGACACCGGCACTGTTCCTCGCCGATCCGGCGTCACGGCCGGGCGGCGCCCCCTCCGCAGCGCCTCGCGGCGGCACCTCCTCCGCAGCGCCTCGCGACGGCGCCCCCTTCGCGACGCCCGAGTCCTTCCCCCGGGAACCCGACACGCAGGCGGTCGTGGTCGACGGCACGGTCCGCGGGCGGCACGACTTCGTCGGCCGCAGAAGGACCCTGCGGCAGCTGGTCGGCACCGAGCCGCGGATCCTGCTGCACGGCATCGGCGGCGTCGGCAAGACGAGCCTGGCCGCCGAACTCGTCCGCCGCTTCACGGCCGCCGCGGCGGACGGCGTCGTGGTGGCCGTCGCCGGTGAGACGGACACCGGCACGATCATGGAGCAGCTGCGCCGCGGCCTTGGCGCCCACTGCGCCCGCAACGGGCTCACGGAGACCGATCCGCTCCACCAGTGGGTGATCGCCCTGAACGAGCCGGGGCGGGACTGGCGGGAGCTGCTCGGCGCGCCCGCAGGGGCGGCAGCCGTACCGCTCCTGCTCGTCCTCGACAACGCCGAGGACAACCTGGACGCGGATCACCGGCTCCGCGACGGGGAACTCGCGGAGTTCCTCGATGCCTGGGCCCAGCGGCACGGCACCCTCGTGACCAGCAGGTACCCCTTCCCGGTCGCGGGAGTCGAGAACCTGCACCTCGGGCCGCTGACCTGGCAGGAGACCCGGAAGCTGATCTGGCGACTGCCGGGCATCGACGCCCTGTCACCGCCCGAGCAGGCTCAGGTGTGGGCGCGTCTGGGAGGCCACCCGCGCTCCCTGGAGTACCTCGACGCGCTGCTGCGGGACGGCGCGGCACGCTTCGACGAGGTGAGCGCCCGGCTGGGCGCCGCACTGACCGGCCGTGAGGTCGCGCCGGGCGGCGGGCTGGGGCCGATGCTGCACGAGACCGGTGCGCTGATCGCGCAGGACGTGCTCCTGCCGGAGCTGCTCGCCCGGCTCGACGGGGCGCCCGCGGCACGACGGTTGCTGCTGGGCGCGGCGGTGTACCGGCTGCCGGTGGACCGGAGGGGTCTCGCATGGCAGATGGCGGAGGCACCGGCCGATCCATCCGATCCATCCGATCCGGCTGACGGGCCCGGGCCGTCCGGCGAGGAGCTGCCGCCGCCGGAGCCGGACGACTTGGACGAGGCCGTCGCACGGCTCCTGCACCTCGGGCTCCTCGCGCCCGCCGGCGACGGATACCTGGTGCACCGCTGGACCGCCGCCGCCCTGGTGCGCGTCGCCGGACCGGAACGGCTGACCGGTGCCCATCGCAGGGCGGGCGCGTACTGGGCGTGGCGGAGCGGCACGACGACGGCACAGGACGAGTACATCGGCCACGTACTCGAAGCGAGGTTCCACGAACTGGCCGCCGGCCGCGTGCCGAAGGCCGTCGAGCACACACAGCGGGCCTGTCACGAACTCGAGCGGAGCGGCCAGTGGGCCCGGGAGGAACGGCTGCGGCACCAGGCGCTGTCGATGGCGACGCCCGGGTCGCTGTCCGCCGCCGAATGCCTCGCGGAACTCGGCGGCCTTGACGCGCGCAGGGGGCGGTACGCGCAGGCCGAGAGCCGCTACCGCCAGGCGTTGACCCGCTTCGAGGAGCTGGGGGCCGACGACCTGGTCGCGGGCGTGCTGCACAACCTGGGTCTGCTCGCCGAGGGCCGCGGTGACCACGCCGAGTCCGAGCACCTGTACCGGCAGTCGATGTCGATCTCGGAACGCATCGGCGAGCGCGAGCGGGTGGCCGTCACCCTGCACCAGCTCGCGCACCACACCAGTCGCAGGGGCGACGACCGCCTCGCGGAGCAGCAGTACGTCGAGGCGCTGACCATCTGCGAGGAACTGGGCGATCTCGCGGGGATCGCGGCCGCCCAGCACCAGATCGGCATCCTGGCGTTCCGCGCGAAGGACTACACGAAGTCGGAACGGTGCACGCGCGTCGCGCTCTCCCACCACATGACCCTGGGCGACCGGATGAACGAGGGGAACGGCTGGGTCAGGCTGGCGAGGATCGCCCTCGCCCGTTTCGACCACGAGGCGGCGCAGGCGCACGCGAGGACCGCCCTCGAGATCTTCGAAGAGATCGGAAGCAGCACGCACATCGCCGAGAGCTGCCGACTCCTCGGCGAGATGTCCCGCGATCTCGGGGACGTGTCCTGGGCGGAGGTGTGCTTCTCCCGCGCGAGCGCCGTGTTCGCGGCACTCGGGGAGCAGGAGAACCTCGCCGCGTGCAACAGGCAACTCGGCGCCGTACGAACCGTCCTGGGGCGAGTGGAGGACGCGGTGCCCTGCACGATCGACGCCTGGCTGGAAGGGCAGGGGAACCGGGGCGGGCACGAGGACCTCGACTGGCTCGCCGTCCAGCGCATGGAGCTCGGTGCCGACGCCTTCGACCGGATCGTACGGGGGCACCTCGACGCCCCGGCAGCGGACGAGGTCACGGACCTCACCACGCGGTACACCCGGTTGCTCGCCTCCTCTCCGAGCCCGTCGCCGCTGGGCAGCGCCTACGTACAGCTGGCGATCGCCGCGCTCGCGCGCGGCGAGTACGGGCGGGCCCGGATGCTGCTGACGCGTGCGCTGCCGGTGTGCGAGGCGGCCGGCTACACCGAGGCCGTCGCCAAGTGCCACGAAGACCTCGGACGCGTGAACCTGGAGACCCGCCACCTGGAGGCGGCAGAGCGAAGCTATCTGGCCGCGCTCGCGCTCTACGAACAGCTGGGGAACCACACCAACCGGGCCATCGTGCTCCACCAGCTCGGCCACGTCTGCCAGGAGCGGGGCGCCCACGAAGAGGCGGAGCGGTACCTCCGTGCCTCGGTGGCCGTGAAGAGACGGCTGGGCAACCAGGCGGGGGTCTCCAACAGCACCTACCACCTGGGCCAGGTCGCCCAGGCGCGGGGGAATCACGAGATGGCCGAGCAGTGCTACCGCTCGTGCCTCGCCATCGACGAGGCACAGGGCGCGTGGGCGGAGGTGGCGCTCGACTACGGCGCACTGGGCAACCTGCGCGCGGAACAGGGACTTCCCGAGGAGGCGGTGCCGCTGCTGGTGCGGGCGCTCTCCCTCAACCAGCGGTTCAAGCCGGACAACTCCGTCCTCAACATCACGGCCCTGCGCCGACAGCGCGCCGAGCTCGGCGACGAGGAGTTCACCCGCCTCCTCGGCCGCCACTTCGACCCGGCGTCGGTCTCGGCCGTCCTCTCCCTCACCGCGCTGCTGCCGACGCCGGAGCGCCGTACCGGACCATGACGCGCTGTCCCCGCACGAGGCACACGCCCACCACGCCCGCGCCGGGACCAGCGCCCGTCGAGGGGGCCGGTGGCGCGGGACGGCGTCAGGCGAGGCCGTCCCAGCCCCAGCGCGGAGTGGGGCCGGGGTTGCCGAGGTCCGTACCCGGGGCCGAGGCCGAGACGTCCTTGGCGATCCGCGTGCCCCAGTCGAAGTACTCCACCACCCGGCGGCGCAGCAGGGCGTCGTCCGGAAGCTCCTTCTCCACGGCCGCCGTCATCAGCTCCATCCAGCGCAGTCGCTGTTCCTCCGTGATGCCGAGCCCGAGATGGGCGCGGAGCAGGGCCTGGTGCCCGCCGTGCTCCGCCGTGAACTCGGCAGGCCCCGAGAAGACCTCGGCCAGCCACACGGCCACGTGCTCCACATGGGTGGCGGTGAAGTCGGCGAAGACGGGTGCGAGGAGAGGGTCGGCCAGGACCCCCTCGTAGAACGTCTCGGAGAGCCGGCGCAGCGCGTCGGCACCTCCCACGGCCTCGTACAGGGTGTTGGTGTGTTCGGCGCTCATGGAAGGCCTCCGTGATCCGGGATGCGTCCTCCCAGCTTTCACACAACACGGCCCGGAGCCAAGGATGTTCGCTCTCGGCGGGGCGACAGGGGAATGAGCGACCGTACGAGCAGGGGCCGCCGTCACCGGGCGTGCCCCGTTCAGCCGAGCGAGAGCGGGAACCGCACGCCCGTCCGGGACAGTGCCGCCCGTTCGGTGGTGCTGGGCATGCGACGGCCCGTTCCTACCAGCAGCGCGTCCGTATCGGACAGCTCGGCCGGGAAGGGCGCGCCGGCGATCCGCTCGAGGAGTTCACGTGCGGCGCCCAGGCTCTCCGCGGGCGGTCGTGGCGCCCGCTGCAGCTGCGCCACGAGGTCCAAGTGGTGCAGGGTCCACTCCAGGACGTACGCGGAGAGGTAATCGCCGACGGTGAGCACCTCGCCGCGCGTTCCGACCGCGAGGCCGGGGTCGGCGAGCACGGCGGCGCGCCCGGCGGCGGAGCCGACGTCGTCGAGGTGGAACTTCAGCAGCCCCGGGTCCTCGTACGCGGCGGCGAGCCGTACGGTCAGCGCGTCGAGCGGATCGTCGCCGGTCGGCGGCGCGTCGGCGACCTCCCAGTAGCTCGCGGCGTCGCGCGTCGGCGGTGTGCCGGCGGGCGTCGCGAGGGTGATCAGGACGTCCTGGGCATCGATGACGAGGTGACACACCAGGTCGCGTACGAGCCAGCCGGTGCAGCCCGACGGCCGGGCGAAGTCCTCGTCGGCGAGACCGGCGACGGCCTCGCGCAGTGCGGTCCACGAGCGTGAGAAGTCGTCCACGTCCGCAAGCTACCAACACGGGCGGCCCGAGAACCGTCGCGTCGACCGTGCCGCTGCGCTGCTCAGCTCCCGTCGACGAGGCGCTGGATGCCGGGGCCGTAGAGGTCCGCGAGTCGTTCGGCGGTGGTGTGGGCGGTGGCGCCGTCAGGACGGTGGAGGCTCAGGGTGGCGCCCAGGCCCAGGAGCTGGCCGGCGATGAGTTCGGCGCGCAGTCGGGCGTCGGGGCCGGTGAGGACACCGGCGAGGTGGTCGGTGATCTGCTCGCGGAAGCGGGCACGCAGCAGGGTGCGCTCGTCCTCGAAACCGAGGGAGAAGACCACGCGCAGGAGCGGGTCGCCGCGGAGCCGGTCGCGGAGGTCGACCATGGTCAGGACGAGGTGCCGGCCGAGGCCGGGAAGCGGAGCGCCGAAGAGTTCGGCGGCGGCCGGGCGGAAGTCGACGACCGTGTTGAAGAGGGCTTCCTTGGTGCCGAAGCGTTTGACGATCAGGGAGGGGCTCACCCCGGCCGCCGCGGCGATGCCGCGCATGGTGACCTCGGCGTACGGCTTGAGCGTGAACGCCCGCCGCGCGGCGCGGATGATGGCATCGCGTCCGGTCTCCGAGCCTTCTGGCCCGCCACCGGCGCGGGATTCCCCGGCTTCCCTGCGGACGGTTCGCTCCGCGTCGGCAGTGGCCGGGGAGGCGGGTTCGTCGGCGGTGTTCATGCGTTCCCTCGGGCGGCGTGGGTGGGTGGTGCCACCGTGACCGTACCGCCCGGCCGGTCGCCGTCGTGCGAACCGTCCCGGCTCGGCCGGTCGGACGGCAGGAGGAGGCCGGCGGCGAGGGCGGCGAGGGCCGCTCCGCCGGCGATCAGGAAGATCAGCAGGTAGGCGTGGAGCGTGGGTGCGGTGCGGCCGTCCGCCACGAAGGTCGCACGGGCCAGTACGGCGGTGACCACGGCGCTGCAGCAGGCCTGTCCGACGGAACGCATCAGGGTGTTGAGCCCGTTGGCCGACGCGGTCTCGCTCACCGGCACGGCCCGCATGACGAGGACGGGCAACGCGGAGTACGCGATGGCGGTGCCACAGGAGACCACGGTGGCGCCGGCAACGATCAGCCAGAGGCTGTGGCTGGTGAAGAAGCGCACCACGTAGCCCAGGGCCATGACGACGGCCGCGACGGCGAGCGCGGTGCGGGGCCCGTACGCGGCGGAGATCCGCGCGGAGAGAGGGGAGAGGGCCACCATCGCGAGCCCGCCGGGCAGCAGGCAGAGTCCGCTGACGACGATGGAGGCGCCGAGGCCGTAGCCGGTGCTCGTAGGTTCCTGCACGAGCTGGGCGGTGACCAGGGAGTTGGCGTAGAACGAGAAGCCGATGAGCAGGGCCGCGACATTGGTCAGCAGTACGGCGGGCCGGGCGGACACCCTCAGGTCCATGATCGGGGACGGGGTGCGCAGTTCGTACCAGCCCCAGAGCAGACCCACGGCCACCGAGGCGCCGAGCAGGCCGAGCGTCGGCGCGGAGGTCCAGCCCCAGCCGGAGCCCTGGGTGATCGCCAGGAGCACACCGGTCAGCAGGACGGAGAGGCCCAGCGTGCCCGGCACGTCGAAGCGTCCCCGGGAGCGCACGTCTGACTCCGGCACGATCCCCAGCACGAGCAGGAAGTCGAGCAGGCCGAGTGCGGCGGATGCCCAGAACATGGTGTGCCAGTCGAAGTTCTCCGTCACGACGGCGGCCAGGGGCAGTCCGATCGCGGCGCCGATGCCGAGGGTGGAACTCATCAGCGCGATCGACGGCAGTACGCGCTCGGCGGGGAGTTCGTCGCGGATGATGCTGATGCCGAGCGGGATCACCGCGAGAGCCGTGCCCTGGAGGGCCCGGCCGGTGATCAGCACACCGATGTCGGAGCTGACCGCGCAGAGTACGGAGCCGGCGGTGAGCACCCCGAGCGACGCGAGGAGGACCCGCCGCTTGCCGTACATGTCACCGACCCGGCCGAGCACCGGAGTGAACACCGCGCCGGTGAGGAGGGTGACGGTCACGAGCCAGCCTGCGGCGCCCGCGCTCGCCCCCGTCAGCTCGGGTATGTGCGGCAGCAGCGGGACGACGAGGGTCTGCATGATGGCGACGAGCATGCCGCAGAAGGCGAGGACGGGGACGACGAGCCGGGAACGGGCGCGTCCGGGAGTCGTGCCGGATTCGGATGCGGCGGAGGTCATCGTGCTCCAGAGACGGTGCGAGGGCCGGAAAAGCAGGGGTGTACGCGTGTTCACCCCCAAGGTAAACAAGTGTGCACCCCGCGCCAAGACCGGGCCCCGTCGCATCCGGCACGACGGGGTGTGCGTCCCCGTCGTGCCGGGTGCGGCGGCGCGGGTGATGCTGGGGGCATGGGTGGCGCGTTCGGGCGATGGCCGCCGCCCGCCTACCGGGCGGCGGCACGCGGGGCTCTGCGCGTCACGATCACCGCCACGGCCGGGTTCTATGTGTTCCTCTACGGCTTCGACTCGGCGGTCGGCGCGACGTACGCGCTGTTCGGCGCGATCGCCATGGCCGGACTGTCGCGTCTCCCGGGCTCCGGGCGCCGACGGGCCACGCTGCTGCTGGGCCTGGTGCCGGTCTGCTGGGTGTTGATCACGCTCGGCACGTACCTGTCCGTGCGGACGTGGAGCGCCGTGGTCGGCATGCTGGTCGTCGGGTTCGTGCTGGCGTTCATGGCTGTCGGCGGACCACGGTTCGCGGGCGCGGCCACGGGCCTGCAACTGATGTACATCCTGCCGTCGTTCCCGCCCTACGACCCCGGTTCGCTGGGCGAGCGCCTGGCGGGGGCGAGCTTCGGGCTCGTCCTGCTGATCATCGCGGAGATGACGCTGCTGCCCGAGCCGGCGGCCCTGCCCTACCGGGAAAGGGCTGCCCGGGCCGCCGACGGTGCGGCGCGCTGCGCGGACCGGCTGCGTTCCGCCCCGTACACACTGCCGGAGGACGCGCTGAGCGCCGCCCGGGCCTTGAGCGAGGGGCTTCGTTCCTCCCGTGTCCCGGAGGCGGAACGGCCTGCCGGAGCGGGTGTGCGGCAGAGGGCACTGGCCCACACGGGCCTGGCGACGCGCACCCTGCTCGGCCGGCTGGCGGTGCTGCCGCCGCCTCCCCGGGATGCGGTTCCGCCCAGAAGATCCGGAGCCGGGGGGGCCGGGGGAGCCGGGGGAGCCGGGGGAGCCGGAGCGGAGCCGGACACGCCGGCGGGAGGACCGGCCCGGAAAGGCCGGGCCGAGGCGGCCGAGGTGCCGGAGACAGAGGACCCGGACCCACTGCGGGTGGTCGCGGACGTGGCGAGGGAGACCGCCGCCCGGCTGCGGGGCGCAATCCCCGACGGTCGGGCGCATGCCCGCCTGTGGCGGATCCGTCAGGCACTGACGGCAGCAGAGGACGCGCCTCCCGCTGTGCTGCGCCGCAATGCGGCGCTCCTGGAGGTGACGGACGCGGCGCTCGCGATGTCCACCGCGGCCGACATCGCCGTACGGGGCCGGGCGGCCGACGCACCGGCGCCGGGCCGGTTCTGGTACGCGCGGATGCGGGCGCCACGGTTGTGGTGGCGGCGCCTTTCGGGCCACGTCGGCGGCCGGTCGGTTTTCTTCCAGAACGCCGTACGGATCAGTCTGGCCCTGGCGGCGGCCCGGCTGATCGCGGGCGTCGACACGCTCCCGCACGGCTTCTGGGTGCTGCTCGCCACCCTGACGCTGACGCGCACGACGGTACGGGAGACCCGGACGACCATGCGGAGGGCGCTGACCGGCACGCTCGTCGGCGCGCTGGTCGCGGCGGCGTTGCTGGCGCTGGTCGGTACCGACATCGAGGTCTGTGCGGTGGCGCTGCCGCCGCTGATGCTGGTCACCTTCACGCTGGGGCCGGTGAAAGGCGTCGGCTGGGCGCAGGCGCTGTTCACGGTGGTGGTCGCCCTGGTCTTCGCGCAGCTGGCGCCGGCCACCTGGCAGCTCGCCGAGTTCCGGTTGCTCGACGTGCTGACCGGCAGTGCGATCGGTGCGGTGTTCGGACTGCTGGCCTGGCCGCGGGGCGCCCATGACGAGTTGCGGCGGTCGGCCGCGGTGCTGCTGCGGATCACCGCGGAGATCGTCGTGGCCACGACGGCGCAGATCGCGGCGGGCGGGTGGCGCGTGCCGGTGGTCACCGCGCCGGGCCACCGGTCGTTGCAGCATGCCCTGGTCATGGCGGAGTCGGCGTACGCGCAGTACCAGGGCGAACCCGAGGGGCCCGTTTCGCCGCCGGCCGGTCAGGACTGGCAGGCCGCACTGATCGCCGGGCACCACACACTGTGGGGCGCCGACCGGCTGCTCGTACCTCCCGAGCCGGTCGTGGTTCCGCCGCTGGGGAGAGAAGCCGCGGAGTCCGTCGTCCGTGCGGGCGACCGGGTCGCGGCGGCCATGCTGCTGACCTCCGCCCGGATGGACCCCACGGGGGACATGGTGGAAACGCCGGTACCACTCCACACCCCGACGGCCTCCGCCGCCATCGCCGATGACCCGCCCGGCGCACCGCGCGTGTACTACGCGACGGTCTCCTGGCTGGCCTCACTGAAAACGGACCTGGTACGGCTCACAGGCGACACCGGCAGAGGAGGCCCGGTTCGGCCGGGCCGCGCCCAGGAGGTGTCGCGGCGGATTCGCCGCCCCTGACCGGCACCGGAGTTCGCCGATGCCCTCACCGACGCGGACCGGACGGTAGTCCGGTTTCCCGGCATTGTGCGCCGGTGTCCTCATTGTGTATGCGTATTGCGTATCAGAAATGCTACATTGACATCGTGTTGAGTACGGAAGAGGTCCTCAGGATCACGGTGGCTGCGCTCATGTCACGGGCGGGCGAGAAGCAGGGCGACCTGGCTGCCGCGCTCGGGCTGTCCCAGGCCCAGGTCTCCCGCAAGCAGTCCGGCGGCGCCCACTGGTCGCTGGAGGACGTAGACCTGCTCGCCGCGCACTACCGCCTGGCCGCGCTCGACCTGTTGGCCGGTCCGACGCACGCCATCGGGGTCCTGCACGGCGCCGCCCCGAGCCTCACGCCCGGCACGCTCACCGTTCCCCCGGTACCTCCGGAACCCCCGGCCCCCGAACCGACGGCCGCCCCTGCCGCCGTGCCGTCGGTCCAGCCATCCGCAGCCGCGGTGCAACTGTGCGTGTTGTGCGGGCAGCCGACACAGCACGAACTGGAGGGCTTCCCGCAACACTTGACCGCGGAGGACTGCGCGGCGGCCGTTGCCGCGGCGAGCGCGCCGCCGGCCTCCGCCCCGCTCCCGGCCGCCGAGGAGACACCCGCCCCGGCTCTCGCGGCCCAGCCGCCGACGGTTGCCGTCACTCCGGCCGCTCCGGTCGCTGCGGCTGAGCCCGCCGTACCGGCCACCCAGGCCGAGCCCGCCACCCAGGCCGAGCCCGCCGAACAGGCCACGCCCACCGAACAGGCCGAGCCCGCCGAACAGGCCACGCCCACCGAACAGGCCGCGTCCGCCGTACCAGAGACGGCCGAGCCCCGGCGGAACGCACCCGGATACGCCTCCGGGACGCTGGTGGAGCAGATCGCCGGCCGTGTGCACGAGGTGCTGGCGGCGTGCTCCGGCGACATGGAGGCGGCGCAGGCCGAGCTGATCAAGATGGCCATTCCCGATGTGATGACGCTCCTGAAGGCGTCCCGGGTGGGCGGCCGTTACGAGCATTCGGAATTCCCGCCGACGCAGGAGATCCTCCGGAAGAAGTCCCAGAAAGGCGCGGACGAAATCTGGGAAGGCCGCCCCAAGTGGCGGAACCCCGAGCTTTTCGCGGCGGCGAAGCGAGGCGAGGAGATCGAGGTGACCGCCCTCGACATGAACGCCGCCTACCTGTCCGCGCTCAAGTGCTGGCTCCCGATCGGCCGGCTCGTCGAGGACACCAGTGGCATCCACGACCCGAAGAAGGCCGGCGTCCACCTCATCACCCCCGCCGCCTGGGACCACACCGACCTGCCCAACCCCCTGGGCAACCGCATGGAGCCGGGGGAGCTGTGGGTCGGCGAGTCCACACTGCGCCTGCTCCTCGACTGCGCCCGGCAGGGCCTCGCGGACGCCCCGGTGATCCACCGCTCCCTCGTCTCCGGCGCCTCCGAGGCCCTGCTCGAAAAGCTCCGCCGCGCACTGGCCGAATCCCGGAGAACCGCCCTCGCCGAGGGCGACGAACTGACCGTGGCGTACGTGAAGGCCATGTACTCCAAATTCGTCTCCACCATCGGCGAGTCCAGCGCGAACCGCGAACTGCGCCGCCCGGACTGGATGCACATCATCCGGGCCAAGGCGTTCGCCAACCTGTGGATGAAGGCCGACAAGGCGCGCAAGGCCGGGCTTCAGGTCGTGGAGATCTCCGGCACCGACGAACTTCACGTCGTGGGAGACTGGCGCCCGGTGTTCCCCGAAGGCCGGGACCTGAACCAGGTCAAGGAAAAGGCCACCTACATCCTGGGAGGTAAGCGCTGATGGCGGGATCACCCGACCTCTGGTCCCGATGGGGAGAATTCGGGAGGTTCAACACCCGGGGCATGAAGGGCGGCGAAGCCCTGATTCTGGAGCTCAACCGGATCGTCTACTCCTCCGGCATCTCCTCGCCCGTCACCTCCAAGCGAGGCCTTAATGCCCGTCTGCGGTACCTCGACAGCCCGGCCGGCCGCGCCGCGCTGAAGGACCAGGGCGTCACCGCCCGCACGATCCGCTCCTGGACGAAGGGCAAGTCCACCCCCACCGCGGCGAACCGCGAACGCATCGACAGCGCGTACTGGATCCGGCGACGGGAGAACCTGATCCGCTCCGGCTGGCTCAAGCGCCACCTCGACAACGACGGCCGGGGCCGCCGGATGGAGATCTACCCCGTCGACCAGAGCCACGTACCGGCCGAGCGCCTCCGCCCCAACCTCCAGCAGCGATCCATCACCGTCCGCTACATCTGGGGCGACCTCGTCGACGCCTGGGCCGCCCAGGACGCCGACACGGTCGACGAGATCTGGGACGACGTCATCAGCGACCTCGACTCCGACTACAACGCCTACGCCCACGTCTCCTCCGTCGGCATCGGAGCCTGACCCTGAGGACGCCGTCCGGCGCGCCCACGGCGGGTTGTGCCGAAGCGCGATAGTTGTCACTTGGGCGCGAGAGTTGTCACCAGCCGCCTTGGCGGATCGTGGCGCGCTGGGCTGTCCGCTGCCGGACACGGCGGCCGCGGAATGCGGTGAGCTGACCGTCCAGGTCCTTGCAGATCCGCGAGACCTCGCTCTTGGAGCATCAGTCCTTGGTGCTCACCCGCCCGCCGTCGAACTCCGTAGGAGCGGTCATCGACGGGCGGCTCGAAGGGGGCGCCGCCACTCGGTGCCCAACCGGCGGCCTCCATAGTGGATACGGTGTTGCTGTTATGGTGCTGTCCAAGGAGGTGGACGTTTCAGTGGCAGCAGCTGGTCCTACGCGAGCGACCCCGGCATCGGGTCGAGGCCCGGGGCGTCCGCCCGTGCCGCTGGAGCGCATCGTCTCCACCGCCCTGCAGATCGTGGACGACGAGGGGGCCGACGCTCTCTCGATGCGGACGCTGGCCCAGCGCCTGGGCTCGGGCACGGCGACCCTGTACCGGCATTTCGACAACCGGACAGCGCTGGTCGCCCATGTCGTGGACCGCATGTTCGGCGCCGTGGAACTGAATGGCGACGAACTCCTCGCGATGGGCTGGCAGCAAGCGCTGCGGACGGTCGCGCACACCATGTTCGACGCCCTGGCCCGGCACCGGAACGCGGCGCGCCTGATGGTCGAAGAGATACCCCTGGGGCCGAACGCCATGGCGCTGCGGGAGCACTGTGTCGCGGCGCTGCTCGACAGCGGCTTCCCGCCGCGACTGGCCGCGCACGCCTTCGCCACCCTCGCCCGCTACGTCCTCGGATTCGCCATACAGGTCAACGGTCATGGCGGCGGGCAACTCGCGGACGCACAACTGTCCGCCGTCTTCCAGAACGTCGATCCAGCCTTGTTCCCGGCAACGGCCACCGTCGCCGGGTCGATGCCCGTTCCGATCGAGGACGAGTTCTCCTTCGGACTCGAACTCCTTCTCAGCGGGCTTGCCCACCTGCACGACGACGTCTGACGGCCAGGACGACGTGCCCCGCCCCGGCCCGGAGCCTGGGAGTTCCTCCTGCTCACTGGCCGTGACGTCGGCTGCGCCCCGCAGATCGCGCTGGGGATGGTGCTTCAGGGCGTCGCGCAACAGCCGTTCCAGCGCAGGCCGGCCGATGACGACGCGCGCAGGAGGATGCGGCTCATTCAGTGGCCCCCGAACCGGGGGAGGTGTGGCCCGGCTAGGGCATGGTTCGGCTCCTTGTCTGCGGCGTCATCGCCCGCACGGCGGCTTGTGCGGTGGTGCGGAAGTCCCGGGTGGCGATGTGCCCGATGTAGCCGTCGGGACGGATCAGCAGCAGCGTGTCGCCGGTCAGGCCGTAGACACTGCGCAGCGTGCTGGCGGGGTCGGAGAAGGAGCGGCCGTCGCCCGCGGCCGGTCCGACGGTCAGCCGCTTCAGCTGGGCGCCCGTCGTCGGCCAGTCGAGGAGTTCGAGGTCCCGGGCGGCGCCGGGGCCGTAGGCGATGGCGGTGAAATGCGGTCCTTGGAAGAGCTCGAACAGGCGGGTCTCGGCGCCGTCGGCGCCGAGCAGGTGGGCGTCCGGGGCACGGTCGCCCACGTGCAGCGTGCCGGTGCCGCTACTGTCGGCGGGGGCGAGCGGGCCGCCGTAGTAGGTCAGGGCGAGCTGCTGCTCGTCCTTGCCGCGCTTCATGCTGGAGGGGTCGAGCTTGGCGATGCCGCCCCACTTCTCCGTGGACAGTCCAAGGACCCCGGCGGCGATCGGCTGCCGCTCGGCCTCGTAGGTGGCAAGCAGGGCCGCGTCGGCGCCGGCGAGGACCTGGCCGAGCTTCCAGCCGAGGTTGTAGCCGTCCTGCATACCGGTGTTCAGGCCCTGGGCACCGGCCGGGGTGTGGACGTGCGCCGCGTCGCCGACGAGGAAGACCCGTCCGCGGCCGTAGTGCTCCGCAAGACGGATGTTGGGCCGGAACACGGACTTCCAGTGGATCTCGTGCAGCTGGATGTGCCGGTTGCGGGTGTGGGAGTGGATCCGGTCGATGATGGCGCCGATCTCCTGGGGCGGCTTCTCGTCGGGTGTGAGCCGGATCATCCACTGGAACATGTCGCTGTCGGGGAGCGGGCAGGCGGCAATGAGCTTTCCGCCGAGGCCGGGCCACATGTGCCACCGGTTGCGGGCCAGGCCGCTGACGGAGGCATCCACGATCAGCACGCGGTCGGACTCGTCCGTCGTCCCGGCGAAACCGATGTCGAGCTGCTTGCGCACCGCGCTGGAGCCGCCGTCGGCCCCCACGGCATAGCGGGCGACGATCTCCTCGACCCCGTCCGCGCCCACCACCTTGGCGACCACCGTGTCCTCGTCCTGCGTCAGCTCGGTCAGTTCCTTGCCGAACTCGACCTCGCGGCCGAGCTCGCTGAGCCGGGCGTGCAGGGCGCGGTCCGTGCGGAACTGCGGGATCAGCCAGGTGTTCGGGTACGGGACGTCCGGGGTCGCCTCCCTGTGGGGGAACATCTTCCACGGCACGCCGATGGGTCCGGCATGGAGCCCGAGCTTGGGATAGAGGTCGCCGCCGGCCAGCACGTCGTCGAGAGCGCCGAGGTCTTCGAGGACTTCGAGGCTGCGGGGCTGGATGCCCTTGGCACGTGAGCCGTCGAAGGTGTGGGGGGACCTGTCGACGATCCGGACGTCGAGTCCGCGGCGTACGAGGTCGATCGCCAAGGCGGAGCCCGAGGGGCCGGCGCCGATGATCAGTACGTCGATGGCGTGGGGGTTGTTCATGGGTCGAGCCTTTCGGTGCGTGCGGACACGAACGGGACGAGCTGGTCGGCGACGTCGCGAGGCCGTTCGAACGGGGCCATGTGCCCGCATCTGGTGATGACGTGATGGTGTTGAGGCTTCAGCAGGGCGCGCGCCGTGTCGAAGTGCGCCGACGGCGTGACGGTGTCCTCGTCGCCCCACAGCAGCAGCGTCGGAATGCCCAGCGCCCCCGTCCGCCGGAAGAGGTCGTCACGGCCGGTGAGAGGCAGGTGCTGCAGGGTGTCGAAGACCGCGTACAGCGAGCCCTCGAAGCGGAGGGTGCCGAGGACCATGTCGGTCAGTTCCGCGCCGAGCCCGGGGTCCCGGACGTTGTGCCCGAGGTGCTCCTGGAGCAGCCGGAGGCCGCGACGGCGGACGACCACTCCGGCCAGCACGTCGTTGCGCAGCAGCCGGTCGGGGGAGGCCGACCGCGGTTTCGCGAGACCGGCGGGGCCGACGATGGTGAGCGTGGACACCGACGAGCGGTACTGGGCCGCGTACGTCATGGCGACGAGCGCGCCCATGGAGGTGCCGACCAGGTGCAGGGGCCGCGCCGTCAGGCCGAGCCGGTCCGTCAGCTCGGCCAGCTGCCGCGTGAACAGCGTCTCGTCGTATCGCGCCTGTACCCGGTCGGAGTAGCCGCGGCCGTAGGCGCTGCAGGTCAGAGTCCGCAGCCCGCGGGCGTGCAGCTCGCTGACGAGGCCGTCCCAGTAGAACAGCGGGATGGTCAGACCGCCCGCCATCAGGACCACATCCCCGTCCTCGGGCCCCGTCAGCTCGTAGTGGGTGACGCCGTCGGACAGCTCGATGAAACTGCCGCGCAGCGCCTTGCGCGAGTCGGCGGTGAGCTTGCGGTCCTCGCCCGGGGCGACGAAGTACTTCATGGAACGGGCCTCCTTGCCCTCAGATCGCGGGGGTGCCGGCGCAGGAGCCGAGGAACTTGGCGATCGCGTCCGCGACCCACCGCGGTTCCTCCTCCGGCAGCAGATGTCCGCCGTGGGGGTGGACGAGCTCCCGGGCGTCGGGGATGTCGCGGGCGAAGTGCTGGCCGTCGATGCCCGCGCTGCGCAGCACCAGCGTGGGCACCGTGATGCGGGGGATCTGCGCGCTGCGGTCCGGCTGGTCGGTGTTGCAGAAGTCGACGAAGGCCGAGCGGTTACCGGGGCGGCTCATGAGCTGATGGGCGCGGTCCACCATGGCGTCGTCCACGATCTGCGAACGCGGCCCGACGGCCTCCCGCAGGCTGCGTTCCACTGCCCCACGCGGCATCACCCGCCTCAGCAGGGGCCGCACCAGCGGGTTGCGGGTCAGGCGCATCCCCGCGGGCACCGTCTTCTCCGGGTAGCCGGTGGCATTGACCAGCACCAGGCCGGTCAGTCGCTCCGGGTGATCCAGTGCGACGTTCCAGGCGATGTGGCCGCCCAGGGAATTGCCGGCCACCGCGTAGCGCGGCACGCCCAGCGCCGCTACGAAGCCCGCCACCGTCGTGGCGTACGCCGGAACCCGGTAGTCGCGGTCCTTGCGCGGGCCCGTCAGTCCGAACCCCGGCAGATCGGGGCGGATGACATCGAACGAATCCGACAGCAGGTCCGTCACGTGGTCGAAGTGCTGCAGGGACGAGGCACTGCCGTGCAGCAGCACGAGTGCCGGGCCGTGCCCGGCGCGCTTGTAGTGGATCCGCAGGCCGTTCACCTCGACGAACCGGGAGTCGGGCTGGGGCTCAGACCAGGTACTCATAATGGCTACACTGTTACCGATAAGGTGGTCGTGTCAAGCGGAAGCCCTCGTCGCGGGCGCGGCGCCCCGTCTCGGCCGACTCCTGCACGACAACCCCGAACGCGACGACGCCGAAGCGGCCGACCAGGTCACCGAAGATTCGCTGCGGTCCCGGCGGCGAGACCCACGAGATCTGCAGGCAACCACTGCCCGACCTGGAAGGTGCGGCCGACCGGCAAGGCACCGCCCCTTGAGACCGAGAACCGCGACCCCCGAGCGAAAGGTGATCAGCACATGACACTCCGACGCGTTCTAGGCGGCCTGGGCGCCGCAGCGACCCTCGGCGCCGCCGCGGCGATCAGCGCACGTCGCCGCGCTCTGGCGGCAGTCCCCCGCGAGCTGCGGCACCCCGTGCTCTTCCTCCCGCTGAACTTCGGCAACCCCGTCACTCTGGCCGTCGCCCGCCGCCTCGTGCCCTTGGCGGGAGCCGCCTCCAGGCCCGGCGTCCGCATCGAGCGGCGCACACTGCCGGCCACGACCGACGACCTCCCCGTCGAGGTGCTCACCTACCAGGCATCAGGCCAAGCGCCGCGCGCAGCGCTGCTCTGGATCCACGGCGGAGGAACCATCATGGGTGCCGCCCGGCAGGAGAACACCTGGTGCAGCCGCGTCGCCGACGAACTCGGGGCTCTGGTCGTCAGCGTCGACTACCGCCTCGCACCCGAAAATCCGTACCCCGCAGCTCTGGACGACTGCTTCAGTGCGCTCCGCTGGCTTCACGCCAGTGCCGCCGCCCTCGGCATCGACCCCGCCCGCATCGCCGTCGGCGGCGAAAGCGCCGGAGGCGGACTCGCCGCCGCCGTGGTCCAGCGCGCCCACGATTCAGGAGTGCCGGTCCGGTTCCAACTCCTCGTCTACCCCATGCTCGACGACCGCACGGCTCTACGCGTCGACCCTCCCCACAGCGCCGTCTATACGTGGACCCCGGACTCCAATCGCTTCGCCTGGACCTCCTACCTCGGCCGCCCGCCACAGGACCGCGACGATCGCCCCTACATTGCGGCGGCAAGGCGTAGGAACCTCGACGGACTGCCGCCCGCGTGGATCGGTGTGGGCGACCTCGACCTGTTCCACGACGAAGACGTCGACTACGCCCGACGTCTGAGCGAGGCCGGCGTCGCCTGCGAGCTGCGGCTCGAATCAGGCATGTACCACGGTGCTGATGCCTTGCTCGACGGCAAAGCACCTTCGATGACCGCTTTCCGCGCTGCCGCCCTCGACGCTCTGCGAACTGCCCTGACAGAGCCCTGACCGCCCCGGACATGCCGAACCAGCCTCGGCGACCAGGCCGGCTCGGTCAGTCGAGAGCAGAAGGACACGGCCAACGCCTTCTCGGCACCCACGCGCCCGAGGACGGTTCGCTCGGGTCAGTGAGTCCAGTAGTCACGGTCCGGCAGTTCGACCCATACATCGGGAGGGCCGACGACGGCGCGCGCGTCGGGCGGACACAGTCCCGCGAACGCGCAGGCATGGGCCACGGCCTTGTACTGGTAGAGGTAGGCGTTCAGCACCTCCTCGGGGGTGTCGTCCTCGTACGGCCCACCACCCGGGTGGAGGTCCCAGCTCTCGACGGTTCCGTGACGGGCGACGCTGCCCTGGTTGCCGCTCTTGGGATTGGCGTACAGGCCGTAGCAGACGGTTCCGGCGGACAGTCGGGTCAGCACGCCCGGCATCTGCGGCGCGTATCCCCACGGTTGTGTCACCATGCACCCGCCCGGCACGGACGTCACGCCGATGAAACGCAGGCTCTCCTCCATGTCGTACTCGTACGGGGCTTCGAGCAACTCGTCGATGACCTCGCCCTCCACCGGCGCCGCCTCCAGACGGCGGACCGCTTCGGCCGCGTCGATCCCGGCCACGCAGGCCAGCCCCGTGCCCTCGTAGTGGAACTCGCCCAGCGCCGCGATGAGCCGGTCGGCCTCCCGCGCCGCCGCGCGCTCCGTGTCGGTCAGGGACACCTGCGCCGGTACCGGGAAGAGGCCCGGCGTCGGTCCGGCGAGGCTCAGTCGCCCAGGTGACCAGCCACCGATCGACGGCCGCCAGGGATCGGCCCCGGCAGCGGCGAGGGCACGCGCGTTCTCCGGCTTCCTGGAGACGACGGCCTCCCACAGGGCCGTCACCCCGTCCTCCAGCGCGTCCACGTCCGTCACGCGACCGGCCAGCTCGGCGACGACCTCCGGAGAGCCGAACAAGGCCGCACGGTGCAGCGGCCGACCCCCGCTCCATCTCTCCGGATCGGCGCCCTCGTCGAGGCGCCGGCGAATGTCGTCGTGGTCGGTCCAGTCCCAGCCCATCCCGGTCCAGCCGTCATCCACTGCCGTCACCGATCCCCCTCCCACGCCCGACCGCACGGTTTCCCCGCACGCGTCCACGCTCGCACACGGGTCTGACAACCCGCTGCTCGCCGCGCGACCTTCAAGGCCGAGGGCACTGGACACGGTTGTGCGGGAGGGCCGGACGGACGGGCGGGGCAGGCCGCCCATCCCTCAGACGGATGTCTGAAGGAATGGTCGAAGCGGCCGCCCCCAGATCCTGGTCTTCACGCCCCGGCGTTCCCGCCGGTCCGCTCGACCGGGATCCACAGCTGGGAGTCCGTCTCCGCACCGATCTCCACCGGCTGCGTCCGCAGCAGCTCCGGACCGGGCCGGCTCGCGTACGGGTTCGAGGGGAACCACTGCGTGAACACGTCCCGCCACAGCTCCTGGAGGGCGCTGGGATAAGGCCCGTGGTTGTCGAAGACCGCCCAGGTCCCAGCCGGCACGTCGAGGGCGTCGAGCTCCTCCGCGGCCGCCTCGGGGCCGGCGGCCACCCCGATCCAGTAGTCCACCTCGGCACCCTCCTCCCGGCTGTCGGTCAGGTGCACCACCGCCGACAGGACCCCCTCCGGCTCCCCGTCGGCCAGCTCCTTCATCCGCACGATCGCCTGCTCGTCCAGGCTCTGGACGTGTGCAGCGGCCGCGGCGTTGACCCCCTCGTGCACGAGGGGAACCCGCGCCTTCCTGCCGACGACCCGAAACGCTTCCTTCTCGACGATCCGATACCGCATGGCCGTACTCCCTTCGACGACGACACGGAAGGACATGCGCGGCTGCGCCGTGAGCGTCGCACCCGTGCGCCGGGCCTCGCCCGGCCCGATGCCGTGCACCGACCGGAACGCCCGGGCGAACGCCTCGCCCGAGCCGTACCCGTACCGCACGGCCACGTCGAGCAGCGTCCGCTCCCCGCCCAGCACCTCGGCCCCGGCGAGCGTCATGCGCCGGCGCCGTACGTACACGGAGAGCGGTATCCCGGCGAGCGCCGAGAACAGGCGTCGGAAGTGGTACTCCGACGTCATCGCGATCCGGGCGACCTCGGCGACGTCGACCTCCCGGCCGGCCTCCGCTTCGAGGCAGCGCTCGATGTGGTCGAGCGCCTGGTTGAGCTGCTCCAGCACGGGTGCGTGTCCTTCCCTCTGATGTGTTCACCGTAGGAATCACCACCCTTCCAGGACCCGACGATCCGTGCCCGGAACGATCGGGTGACCGACTGGTCGCGAGCCCGGTCGGCCTGCTGCCGCCCACGCACATCGCGAGCCCGGGCACCGCTGCGGTGTCGCGGTCGGCCGAGCGGCGGGTACTGCCCGGCCCTTGGCTCCGTACGGGCAGGCCGGGCGGCAGCAGGTCCGCCTCAGACCACCGAGAGCAGGTCCACCACGAAGACGAGCGTCGAGCCCGCCGGGATCAACGGCGAGGGGGACTGCTTGCCGTAACCGAGGCGCGGGGGAACGATGATCTCGCGCCGGCCGCCGACCTTCATCCCCCTGATCCCCCGGTCCCAGCCCTTGATGACCCTGCCACCGCCCACGGCGAACTTGAACGGCCGACCCCGGTCCCAGGAGGCGTCGAACTCCTTGCCGGACTCGAAGGTGACCCCGACGTAGTGAACCTGGACGACCCTGCCCGGCTTCGCCTCGGGCCCGTCTCCGACGACGAGGTCCCGGACGGTCAGCTCGGTGGGAGCGTCACCCTCCGGAAGGTCGATCTCGGGCTTCGTCGGTTCACTCATGGCAGCCTCATCACTGTCCGCCGGAAGGCCGCATACGGACCAGCCGGACGCATGGTCATTCCATGCGGTAGACGATCACGCTACCGAGAACGCCGATCCCCCGGGGTGCATCAAACCCCACGGGCGTCGTCCACGGTCGGATCGACGTCTGGGCGCTCACTTCCTGAGAGCGCGGTAGGCCGCCACCGTCTGTTCCAGCGCCTCCTCGGCCGGGGTGGCGACGGCGCCCAGCCGGTCCCGGACGAGGCTGGAGTCGACGACGAACGGCTCGGCGAACTCGTACTGCATCTCGATGAGTTCGCGTACGGTGCGGTTCACCGCGCCCATCGCGTACAGGGCGAACGTCGGCATCCGGCGCAGCCGGGCGGTGCCGGGGCGGCCGGTGGCGTGGTGGGCCAGGTCGACGAGCTCGCGGGTGGTGCGGGTGTGCGGGTCGTTGGGGAGGTGCCAGATACGGCCCGGGGCGTCGGGGTGGCGGCCCAGGAGGGCGAGCGCCTCCCCGATGTCGGGGACGTAGGTGTACGTGTGCGGCTGGTCCGGGTCGCCGAGGACGGTCGCGGTGCGCCCGGCGAGGAGGGCCGGGAAGACGAGGTCGCCGAGGTTGGACTGGGCGCCGCCGCGCGGCCCGAAGTAGTCGGAGGCGCGACCGATCGCCACCTCCACGCGCCCGGCCTTGTGCGCGGCGAGCAGGTCCCGCGCCATCCGGCCCCGGAGCCGCCCCTTGCGGGTGGTCGCGGCGTCGGGGGTCTCCTCGGTGAACGGGCGGCCCCCGGGAGGTCCGTAGCTGTAGACGTTGTCCATCGAGACCATGCGGGCACCGGCCGCCTCGGCCGCGGCGAGCACGCCGGCCTGGAGGGCGGGGAACTCCTGCCGCCAGCGGTGGTACGGCGGGTTGAGCGCCTGGTAGACGACGGCCGCGCCGGCCGCGACGGCGGTGGTGAACGCGGGGTCGGCCGCGTCGCCGGCGACCACCTCGACACCGTCGGGGACGTCCGCGCGGCCGGACCGGTTGACGATGCGGACCGGCTCCCCTCGGCGTACCAGTGCCTCGGCGACGGCCGTGCCCACGGCGCCGGAGCCGAAGATCACGTGACGGGGTGCGGTGGTGTGCTTCATGCGTCGACCTCGTGGAGGGAGCCCGAGCCGGTGGTCCGGCCGGGGGCGGTGGCGGGCAGGAGCCCGTGGAGCAGGATGCCGGAGAGGGCGCAGAAGGCGGGTGCGCCGGTGGCGCCGAAGACGGTGAACCGCGCGTCCACCCCGACACCGGCCAAGGTGGTCACCGTCCAGCCCCCGCCCACCAGGGCGCTCATCGCGTCGTCGACCGGACCGGCCGCCGCGCGGCCGGCGAGGCCCGCGATCGGGAACGCCAGGAAACCGGCCGTCCATCGGGTCCAGACGCGCAAGGCAGGGCATCTGGGAACGCGGATGAGGGTGCGCATGGGATCACCTCCATTTTCTGTACGCCGTGCAATTAATGTACGCCGTGCAAAAATGTCTCGTCAAGGTTTCCAGTCAGGACATCAGGACAGGCGAGGAGGCGTACGGATGGCACAGGACACGCCGCCGGCGAAGCGGGGCCGGAAGCGGGCGGTCGGCGAGGACGAGGTGGTCGCGGCGGCCATCCGGCTGCTCGGCGCCCGCGGCGCCGACGCGGTGAGCATCCGGGGCATCGCCGCCGAGCTGGGACTCGCGCCGAACGCCGTCTACACGTACTTCCCGGACCGTGCCGCGGTGGTACGCGCGGTCGTCGAGCACCTGCTCGGCGAGACGGACCTCGCGGCCCTCACCGCCCGCGACACGCCCTGGCGGGACCGCATCCACACGCTCGCCGCCGACCTGCGACACCGCCTGCTCGCCCACCCGGGCGCGGTCCACCTGCTGCTCTCCGGCCCGATGGACGGCCCTCACGCCCTCGCACTCGGCGAAGCCCTGCTCATGGTCCTCGAGGACGCCGGCCTCGACCCGACGGAGGCGGCGCGCGCCTCGTACCTGCTGATCGTCCAGGTCCTCGGGGCGATCGCCCTGGAAGCCGCCGAACTCCCCTCACCCGCGCCGCCCCCGCCGCTCGCCGAGCGGGTCGCGACCCGCCGGGAGCAGCTCCGCGCCGTCCCCGCCGACCGCTACCCCCGTACGGCCGAGGCGGCGGACACGATCGCGCAGTTCGTCTCCGACGAGCAGTACGCGTGGGGGCTCGACCGGGTCCTGGACGGCATCGCGGGGCGGGCGAAGGACTGAAGCTCCTTCCGGCGTTGCGCTACCGGCCCGCAGAGTCCTGCGTCAGGGCGCGTGAGCGAGAGGCCGGGCGAAGAAGCCGCACCGGCCCCCGTGCCGGTGCGGCCCTCCTCAGCTCGGGTACGCGATCGAGCCCAGCGGCGGGCAGGGGACGAGCGTGGTGCCGGCGCCGGGGCGCTCGACGAAAGCCCGGGCCTCGGCGGCCCGCAGGCGCCGGGAGTCCAGCTCGTCGGCGTGCCAGGCATCGTGCCTGGCACGGGCGTAGTCCCACGAGTCGTCGATGAGACTGAGGCTGGTATTGCCGGAGCTGCGCTGGAACTCCGCCTTCATGACGACCTGTTGGAGCGCGGTCTGGGCCGCGGCGAGATCGAGGCGGGTGATCAGGACGCCGGCGGTGTTCGGTTCGCGGGTCGGCATGGGGGCCTGGGGGAGCGGCGACACCCCGGTGTCGAGGCGGCCGATGTTGTCGACGCTCGCTTGCTGAGCGTCCTGCGACATGATCTGCATTTCCTGGTGCAGCCAGAAGAACTCGTCGAGGTCGGCCTGGGTGATGCGCATCCGCTGGTACAGGGCTCGGAATCGGGGATCGTCGTGCAGCGGGCGCATGGCGGCGACGTGCAGCGCCACGCAGTCGTTGTAGCCGGCCGACACCGCGGCGTCGAGGTGGAAGACGGCCTGGTCCGTCTGCCCTTGTACGCAGGCCAGGTCGCCGAGGCCCGCGTGGCCCGCGGCGACGAGCCACGCGCCGTGGGGGCCGAGCGCCGTGGCGCGCGCGACGACGTCGTGGAGACCCGCGGTGGTGGTGCCCACCGCGGCGGGACCGTTGGTCACGAGCCCCACCAGCAGTTCGTGAACACGGGTGGCCAGTGAGTTGACGGTGTCGACCATGGATCTCCTCGGACCTCGGTGGTGAAGAGCGAAAGGGCGTTGAGTCTCGGGCAACTCCCATAGACATGACGGGCGGACGGGGGGAACGGGTTCCTGCTCCACGAGCGCATCCCGCGCCGATCGGGTGAACTCCCGGGAACCCGAGAGGGATTCGGCCGGCAGTTCCAGGTCCATGATGGATAGGCGGTGGCTATCGCCGGCATTGGGCAATCGCGGATTGTGGGGGTTCTTGTCCTGGGCGAGTCTGGCCGGGGGCCGGTCGTGTGCGCCGGCCCGGGTCCGACGAAGGGGAGGGCATGGCTCGTTCACAGCACCTTCGGCAAGACGGCGTTTCGAGGCGTCTTCGGTACGACGACGTCTCCCGGCATCTGCGGCTGAACTTCGTCGACGGCCGGTGGGTTCCGGCGGAGTCCGGGCTCGTACGGGAGAACGTCAATCCGGCGGATTTCTCCGATGCGATCGGGGGTTTCGCGGAATCGGGCGGTGTCGATGCCGACCGCGCGGTCGACGCCGCAGGGGCGGCACTGCCGGCCTGGCGCGCCCTGGGCCCGATCGAACGCGCCGCGTATCTGGCGGAGGCGGGCCGGCTGCTCACCGCACGGGCCGACGAGTTCGCCGCCGCGATCACCCGTGAGCAGGGCAAGCTCCTGTCGGAGGCCCGGGGCGAGGCGGTCAGGGCCCGCGCGGTGCTGGACTTCACGGTGGGGCAGGCACGGCTGCTGGGCGGAGTGACGGTCCCGGCGGAGGACCCGCGGACCCTGGCGTACACCTTCCGCCGTCCGATCGGAGTGGTGGGGCTTGTCACGCCGTGGAACTTCCCGCTGGCCATTCCGATGTGGAAGGTGGCGCCCGCGCTGCTCGCGGGCTGTACGGCGGTGCTCAAGCCCTCGCCGTTGACGCCCCTGACGGCGGCACTGCTCGTGGAGGTGTTCCAGCAGGCGGGGCTGCCCGACGGGGTGCTCAATCTGGTGCAGGGCGATGTCGCCGCCGGTGAAGCCCTGGTCGCCAACCCGCAGGTGGCCGGCATCAGTTTCACCGGTTCGCTGGGGGTCGGCACGGCCATCCACACCGGCGGCGCCCAGCGGCTGTTGCGCACGCAGCTGGAGCTGGGCGGCAAGAACGCGGTCGTGGTGTGTGACGACGCGGATCTGGAGCGGGCGGTGGAGGCGGTGGTGCACGGGGCGTTCGGCCAGGCCGGGCAGCGGTGCAGCGCGACGAGCCGGGCCGTGGTGGACGTACGGGTACGTGAGGATTTCCTGCAGCGGCTGGTGGCGCGGGTGGCGGGCCTGCGGGTCGGGCCCGGCGACGACCCGGCATCGCGGATCTGCCCCGTGGTCAACACCGTACGCCGCGATGCCGCGCTGGCAGCGGTCGCCGGCGCGCAGCGGGACGGCGGGAAGGTGGTGTGCGGCGGCGGGCCCGAGGAGCGGCCCGACCTGCCCGAGGGCTGCTACGTGCGGCCGACGGTCGTACGGGACGTGCCGTGGGACTCGGAGCTGGCGCAGGAGGAGGTGTTCGGGCCGGTGCTCGCCGTCATCGACGCGGACGGTTTCGACGACGCGATGCGGATCGCGAACTCGGTGCGGTACGGGATGAGCGGCACCGTGTTCACCGCCTCGCAGTCGCGGGCGTTCGAGGCGATGGAACGCTTCGAGGCGGGGATGCTGCACGTGAACCGTCCGGGAGTCGGCGCGTACGCGCATCTGCCGCACACGGGCGCGAAGGCGTCGCAGTACGGGCCGCCCGAGTGCTCGCCGGAGGTGTTCGACTTCTACACCCAGTGGCATTCGGCCTGCATCGGCTACTGAGACCGCGGCCGCTGAGCCCGGCCCCCTGACACACCCGAACAGCACAGGGCCCCGGCGGGAGGAATCCCGCCGGGGCCGGTCCACGTGTGGTTCAGCCGATGACGGTTTCCTCGGCGAGGCCGAAGGACAGCGTCATGCCCGCGCCTCCGACGCCGTTGACGACGGTGACATGCGGTTCGGGGGAGACGAGGAGTTCGGTGCGTCCGTCGCGCAGGGAGGGGTAGTAGCCGGTCCAGCGTTCGGTGATGCGCGGGTCGGGGAGATCGGCGAAGGTGCCCAGGTAGTCGAGGACGGCCCTGTCGACCTCCTCGCGGGCGAACGGGTCGTGCGTCATGCCGTAGGCGTGGCTGTCGCCGATCGTCAGACGGCCGTCGGCGGTCTGGGAGAGCAGGACGTGGATGCCGTGCTCGCGGTGGAAGGGCAGCTGCCCGGCCATCCGCTCGGCGAGCGCCGCGCGGGACCGAAGGCCGTCGAAGGCGGCGTAGTGCAGCAGGGTCAGACCCCCGCACAACATCGGGCCGAGCTGCCGGCCGCCGGGCTGGACGCCGGTGCGCATCATCTGCAGCTTGCAGCGCACCAGACCGCTGTCGGCGAACACGTCGGGGTAGAGCGTGGCGAAGTCGTTGCCGCTGCACACGAAGACACGCTCGGCATGCCACTCGCCCGCGGTCGTGGACACGCGGGGCAGGCCGATGTCGCGCACGGTGGTGCCGAAGCGGATGTCGACGCCGTATTCGGCGACCAGGTACTCGGCCACGGCGGGGATGGCACGGCGCGGGTCGACGTTGACCTCGGTGGGGGACCACATGGCGGCGAGCAGTCCCTCGGGGCGGGCCACGTCGCTGCGTTCGAGGGTTTCGCGGGCGGTGAGCATGGTGACGCCGTGCTCGCGGGCGGCGGGCGTGGTGGCGATGAACTCCTCCAGGACGGCCACCTCGTCGGGGTGGTGGGCCAGGTGCAGGGAGCCGGAGCGCTCGGCCCACATGCCGGTCTTGGCAGCGATCTCCAGCCAGATCTCGCGGCTGCGCAGGGCCCGCTGGTAGATGTGGCCGCGTTCCTGACCGATGGCCCAGATCATGCCGAAGTTCCGGATGGAGGCGCCGACGGCGAAGTCGTCGCGTTCGATGACGACGACGCGTTCGCCGCGGCGGGCGGCGGCGAGAGCATGCGCGAGGCCGACGATGCCTGCGCCGACGACGAGGGTGTCGGTGTGCTGGACGCTCATGGGGGTTCCTCTCTCAGTACGTGACGGGTACGGCGAGGTCATGGCTGATGGGGGAGCCGGGGGAGGGGGCCCGGGGCGATGCGGCAGTACGGACCCGCGTACGAGGTGTACCGGGGTGTACGAGGCGACGCGGGCCGCACGGCAGCGACGTCACGCGGCAGCGCCGTGCCGTGCGGAGCGACGCGCCGCCGTGCCGTACCGGCGTCAGGCCGCCGTGCGCGGCAACCGGTTCCAGTGCGGCAGCATGAGCAGTCCGGCGAGCAGGGCCGCGCCGGCGAAGCCGGTGAACAGTACGCCGCCGGAGAGGAATCCGGGCAGCAGCCCGCCCAGGACGGCGCCGATCGAGCCGCAGCCGTTGACGAGTCCGGCGGCGGTGCCCGCCCCCTTGTCGGCGCCGAAGTCGACGGCGGCGACGCAGGAGATCATCGAGTCCGCGGCGTAGACGGTCAGTCCGATGACGGCGAGCACGGCGATCATGACGGGGACGCTGCCGGTGGCGGTCAGCGGCATGAACAGGGCCAGGGTCACGGTGAGCAGGGCCAGGGCCCACACGCACGGCGGCACGCGACGGGAGGCGAACAGCCGGTCGGAGAGCCAGCCCGCGGCGATCGGAGCGAGGACTCCGGCAACCCCGAACGCGACCGGGATGAGGACGGCGCCGACCTTGTCGATGCCGGGCAGCCGCCGGCTGACCAGGACCGGGCCCCACAGCAGGATGGCGTAACGGGCCGGCTTGAGGAGGAAGTACGCCGCCCCCAGCGTCAGGACCATCCGGTCGCGCAGAGTCTCGCGGTACAGCGCGAGCCCGCCCCGCGACGCCCTCGCCCCGGGCGCGGTGCCGTCCGCAGTCCGCTCCCACGACGCCCCCGCCTCGACCGCGGTGCCGTCCGCCGCCCGTGCGGCCGGCACCCGGCCGTCCTCCGCGCCGCCCGGTCCGGCGGAACCCGCGTCGCCGTCCTCGCCCAGCCCCGCATCGCGTGGCGTGTTCTTCTGGAACAGGACGAACGCCAGCAGCACGATGCCGAGGGTGGCGGCCCCGGCGAGGAACGCGAGGTGCCAGCTGTCGAACAGCCCGTACGCGATCCAGCCGAGGAACGGGGGCGCGGCCAGTCCGCCGAACGCGTAGTTGGTGCTCCACAGTCCCAGGACGCGCCCGCGCTGCTCGATGGGGAAGAAGCTGCCCATGTTCTTGCACAGCGGTGCCCAGCCGGCCGACTGGGAAAGCCCCTGCAGGACCATGGCGCCGCCGAAGACGAGCAGCGCGCTGCTCACGCCCATGACGCACGCCGCGGCGATGGCTCCGATCATGCCGCCGATGACGACGACGCGGGGGCCGAAGCGGTCGGCCCACATGCCCCACAGGAACTGCCCGACCGCGTAGGCGGTGAGATAGACGGCGTCGATGACGCCCAGGGCCTGCTCGGTGAGCACCGTGCCGGCGGCAGGGTCGTCGAGGATGCCGAGCTTGGCGACGGAGAAGGCCTGGCGTACGAAGTAGAACCCGGCGTACGCGAGCCAGGTGACGGCGAAGATACGGCGGCGCCAGCGGGCGGCGTCGGCCTTCGCCGTACGGGTGGGGACGGTGCGCGGTGATGGTGCGAGGTCGGCCATGGCGGTGTCCTCTGCTCTTCGTCGGGCTCGGTTCTCCTCGGGGGGCGCCGAAAGACACGGCGCCCCTTGGGCTCACTCGCGGGGGGTGTGGGTGCATGACGCGGCCCCGGCGCGCACCCAGGCGCGCGCCGGGGCCGGGTCAGCGGTGATGAAGGGGGCAGGGCTCAGGCGGTGAGGGGCTCACCGGCGGCGATGGCGGCCGCGACCCAGTACGCGTCGAAGTTGCGCAGCCGGTGCCCCTCGGGCAGGCCGGTGACGGGCGCGTTGACGAGGAACGGCACCTTCTGCTCGGTCAGTCCGCCGTGCGAGCGCAGCGGCTCGGTGAAGCCGGAGATGTCGTGGCGGGCGGGGGTCGTGCCGAGCACGGTGTTGCGTTCGGCGATGACGACGAGGTCCCCGATCCGGTCGGCGGGCAGTTCGAACCGGTCCGCGGCCGCCTCACGGGTCAGGACGGTCTCCACACCGCCCAGAGCGGCGAGCCGGGCACCGACGGCCTCCCGGTCGGCATCCGGGGGCAGATGCACGGTGGCGTAGGAGCCGAGGGCTCCGTGGTGGACGGTGTACGGGTCGGTGATGGGCAGTACGACGCGGGCGGCGCCGGGCGCGAGCGCCTCGTCGAGGACGTCCTGGAGGTGGACGACCCGGGCGGTGCCGTCGGCGTCGGCCTTGGCGTTCATGCCGTGGTCGGCGGTGACGACGAGGACGGCGCCGAGGGCGTCGATGCGCTCGAAGTAGCGGTCGAGCATGGCGTAGAAGTCGTTGGCCACGGGGGAGCCGGGGGCGTGCTTGTGCTGGATGTAGTCGGTCAGCGACAGGTACATCACCTCCGGCCGGTCGTGTTCGAGGATGTCGGCGCCGGCGGCGAGGACGAGTTCGCTGAGCTCGGCGCTGTAGACGGACGGCAGCCGCATCCCGGTCCGCGCGAGGACCTTGCTGATGCCGTTCTCCTCCTCGGTGGCCTGATCGGCCTTCTCGGCCGAGAAGCAGATGCCGTCCACCAGACCGCTGCCCAGGAGCCGGCGCAGCTTGTCCTTGGCGGTGATGACCGCGACCTTGGCGCCCTCCTGGGAGAACGCGGCGAACAGTGTCGGCGCGCGCAGCAGTTCGGGGTCGTTCATCATGACCTCGGCGCCGGCCTGCGGGTCGTAGAAGTAGTTGCCGCAGATGCCGTGCACGGACGGCGGCACACCGGTGGCGATGGACAGGTTGTTGGGGTTGGTGAAGGACGGCATCGTGCACTCGGCGCGCAGGTCGGCGCCGGCGGCGAGCATGCGCTCCAGGAAGGGCATGCGGCCGTCCGCGATCGCTCGCTCGTGGTAGGCGTCCTCACTGCCGTCGATGCACACCACGACGACGGGACGGCGGGGCCGAGGGTAGCGGCGCCCGTTCACTGTCAGCGGTTCGGTCATGTGCGGATCCACCCCTGATGGTCGAAGTCGCCGGGACGGCCGCCTCGGTGCGCCGTCCCGCAGTTTCATGGGTAGCACCGGGCCGACCGGCGGCAGAACCACCGGCTTCGTTATGACGCCCATAGCTCTCACGCCGCCGGGCCCCGCTGTCCGCACCCTCCCCAAGGGCCGTTCGCGCGGTTAGGCTCGGCGGCCAGGATGATCACCGAAGACCTCTGGGGAGGCATGTGGAACTCAACCTCCACCGTCTGTGGATCTTCATGCAGGTCGTGGAGCACCACGGCTTCTCCGCGGCGGCGCACCGCCTCTACATGAGCCAGCCCTCGGTCTCCAACCAGGTACGCCGTCTGGAACAGTCCCTGAAGGTCACTCTGATCGACCGTTCGGGCACCCGGATCCGGCCGACGGCCGAGGGCGAGGTACTGGCCGAGTACGGCAAACGGGTCTTCCTCCTGGCCCAGGAGGCGGTCGCCGCGGTCCAACAGGTGAGCGGCCTGGCCTCCGGACGCCTCCTGGTCGGCGGCTCGACCACGGTCGGCACCTACCTGCTCCCGCCGCTCCTCGCGCGTTTCGCCCAGCAGCATCCCGGCATCGACTGCGACATCTTCGTGGGCAACAACGAAGCGGTACTTGACCGGCTGGTCGCCGGCGACATCGGCATCGCGGTGGTGGCCGGCGCACCGACGGCATCACGGCTGGTAACCGAGACGGTACTGGACGAACGCCTGGTCCTGATCGCGGCCCCGGCCCACCCCCTGACCGGCCGGGACCAGGTCGGCCCGGACGACCTCGCCGACGCCCGCTTCCTCCTGCGCGAACCGGGCTCGCAGACCCGAGAACTGCAGGAACAAGCCCTGGCGCAATGGGAACTGACGGACGCCTCACGCAGCGACGTATGGGGACCCGAAGCCCTCAAGCAATGCGTATCGGCGGGCCTCGGTCTGGCGCTGATCTCGGAACATGCCGTAGTGGACGATGTCCGCGCGGGAACTCTGGCCATCCTCCCCATCAACCCCCTGCTCCGCTCCCGACCGGTCACCCTGGTCTACCGCCGCGACCGCCTGCTGTCCCCGGCCGAACGGGCCTTCACCACCCTGCTGCGCTCCGTCGGCCGCTGGCCACGAGAACTCCCGGAACCGGCAGACGGCTCCTGACGGTTCGGCATGGCAGAACGTGGCCCCAGGTCTTGTCACGGCTCTTTTCGGGTGTTTCCGTCGCTCTGGGGCCTTGGGTGTCAATTCGCGACTAAGCAGAAGGAAAACCAGTCATATTCACGGGACGCGGTGCCGCTTTGTGAACGAACTGCGTAGGTTCTGGGGCGGTTCGGGACGCCCTGCGGCAGCCCGGCCGAAAGATCCTGTCACCGGAACCGGAGGGGAAATCGCATGGCTGACATCGATCTCGGGGTTGCGTCGGACTGGGACGAGGGGGACATCCACGGCCGCGTCAAACTGCGGCAGAACCAGGTCTACCCGACCTCGCCGAAGAAGGACGTGCTCATCAGTTCCCCGGTGAGCATCGAGCTGTCCGTGAACACGAACTACTCCTCCTCCCAGGAGGCGGACAAGATCTACTTCACGACCCATCACGGCTCCACGAAGAAGATCATCGCGGTGCTCGACTCCGACGGCAACCTGCACATCGCCGGCCGCCTGATCGCCGAGCAGAAGGACCTCCAGTACTAGGACGCCCCCGCACGACGGAGGGTGGCGGTCTCGCCGCGGCGAGACCGCCACCCTTGCGTGATCCGGGGAGGAACCGCCCCACGCCCAGCACGGTGAGGCGAGGCCCGGACGCCACCCCGCCGACCCGTGGCCGAAGCGCTTTCGACGTGCTCCGGGAGCCGTCTCAGGGGAACGCTCCGGTACGCCTGCGGAACCGCGGGAGCCTGTCGGTGAACGGCCTTACGCTCGTGGGCCGTGGGGCAGACCCCGACCGCGCTCGCCGAGCGCGGCCGACGGGGGAGAACGTGCAGGGCCCTTGTCCGGGTGACGTGAAGAGTGCCGGCCGGGCGGAACGGACAGGTTCGAGCCGACCATCCGTGGGGACGGTCTCGGGCGGCCTCAGGAGTGGAAACGTCCTTGTCCTCCCGGGCTCCCGGCACGCGCCCTCAGCCCGTCGCGGACGACCGCTCGGGCGCGCTTCGCGGCCTCCGGGTGACCGTCCAGGTGCTCCAGCATGCGACAGGTGCCCACCAGGATCGCCGTCAGCTCCGGCACCTCCAGGTCCCGTCGCACCACGCCGGCCTGCTGGGCGCCGTCGAGGAGGGCGGCGAGCACCTCGCGCAGGGCGCGCCCGGCCTCGGAGGTGGCGGCCCGGACATCGACCCCCGCGTCCGCGAGCGCCGCGGCGAAGGCATTCTTGACGGGCGACTGATCCAGTACCAGATCGAAGAACGCGAAGAGGGCGTACGCCGGCCCGAGTTCGGCCATCAGGCGCTGCCCCTCCTCGGCCAGCCGTTGCAGTCGTCGGACGAGTACCGCTTCCAACAGGGCTTCCTTGGTGGGGAAATGCCGGAACACGGTGGCGATGCCGACCTTCGCCTCCCGGGCGATCTCCTCCGTGGACGCGCCGGTGCCCCGCTCGGCGAAGACCGCTTCAGCGACCTCCAGCAGCCGCGCACGGTTCCGCCGCGCGTCGGCGCGCAGGGGCTTCACGCCCGTGTCGGGGGGAGTCTGATCTGTCGTCAAGTGAGCCTCGCCATGCCTGGACAAACGGAGTGGGCTATCCGTATCGTCGGAAACGGAGTCGCCTATCCGATTATAGGCGGCGGGATCACGGAGGTAGGCCATGTCCGCACCAGCTACGCCCCGCGAGATCTTCGGGAAGTTGACGGGTCTCATCTCGGCGGGCAAGTGGAGTGAACTCCCCGAGCTCTACGCGGAGGACGCCGAGGTGGAGATCGTCTTCTCGCCGGTTCCCCCGCGCCGCATCCATGGCCGGGCGGAACTCCGTAAGCGCTTCGATGCCCTGGGAGCCTCTGATGCGATTCGCCTGCGTGCCGAGAACATCCGCATCCACGAGACCGACGACCCCGAGGTGGTGATCGCCGAGTTCGACTACGAGGGCCTGTACCCCGCCACCGGCCGCACCTTCCGCACGGCCAACATCCAAGTGCTGCGCGTCAGGAATGGCCTGATCGTCGAGACCCGCGACTATCACGACCACCTCGCCTTCGCCGCGGCGGACGGCCGCGCGAGCCAGTTGCTTGCCGCGCTGGACCGGTAAGGCCGACCGATATGTAGGGCGGAGGCCCGTCGGATCCGTCAGATCGCCGACTACGACATCCCGGTCGCCGCGGCCACCGACCTGGTCGACCCGCGCGTGACATCCTGCGGCGTCTCCTCGCTCTGCGTCCCGTGCCTGCGGGGACGGTCCGCTGCTCCTGGCCGGCCCTTCCGGCTCATGGATGTCGGCGGCCGGTTGCGGTTCCCCGCAGGCGGCGGGTTCCTGGGGAGCGATGTGGCCGCCGTCCGTCGCTCGGGATCAGGCCACCAGGTGTTGCCGGGCAGGAGACGCGAGTCCGACTCCGAGTGCGCAGCCGACGAGGAGCCCGACGCCGTGGTTGTTGGCGAGGAGGCAAAGGGCAAGGCCTGCGGCGGGGATGAGGAGGGCCACCCGTCGCAGGGCGGTGACGCTGCCGCGCGTCGCGTAATGGGTGCCGAGTGCGCCGACGAGGCCGCAGATCGCCACCGAGTCGCCGCCTCCTTGGAGACTCCAGCCGGCCATGCTCACCGCCTGTGCCGTCACACCGCTCGTCGTGAAGATCAGTACCATCCGCCAGGGACCGAACTGTCGCTCGGCGACCGGAGCGACAACGGCCAGCGCAGCGAGGTTGAAGACGAGTTGGAACCATCCTGAGGACTGCACCATCAAGGCGGTCACGGCTCGCCACCACGCGCCATGGGGGTGGCGCTCCAGCGCATCGATCATGGCGGGGGCGACCACCTGGGCCACGCCGAGCGCCACCATGGTGCCCATCAGCCCCGCAGCGGCTCTCGGGACCGGCCGCCGCCACGACTGCAACAGGGCCAGCGGAGGAGCCTTCTCCTCGCAGTCCTTCACGGCGAGCGCCGCCAGGAGTTGGACGCCCGACACGACGACGGCCGCAGCGCACCCGTAGAGCAACACACTATGCATGTCCATGCCCACAGCCTGTCAGGTGGCGCAGCGGACCCTGCGGGCACTCCCGTCCCGACGGCGACGCACTGCCGACCCGGACAGCGTCAAGGCGCGATGAGCAACACGCCACCCGGCCGGAACGCGAAACGGTTCGCCGAGGGAGGCGGCGAACCGTTTCGCGAGTCCGAGGGCTAGCTCAGCGTCTTCACCGCAGTCGCGTCGTACGGCTTCAGCTCGTCGGTCCGCCCCGCCAGGACCTTCGCCGCCCATTCCGGGTCCTGGAGCAGCGCGCGGCCGACGGCGACCATGTCGAACTCGTCGCGCTCCAGGCGGTCGAGGAGGTCGTCGATGCCCTGAACCGGGGCGCCCTCGCCCGCGAAGGCGTGGATGAAGTCGCCGTCGAGGCCGACCGAGCCGACGGTGATGGTGGGCCTGCCGGTGAGCTTCTTGGTCCAGCCCGCCAGGTTCAGGTCCGAGCCCTCGAACTCGGGTATCCAGTGGCGGCGGGTGGAGGCGTGGAACACGTCGACGCCGGCCGCGGCGAGCGGGGCCAGGATCGCCTCCAGCTCCTCCGGGGTCTCGGCGAGCCGCGCGTCGTAGGCGTCCTGCTTCCACTGCGAGAAGCGGAAGATCACCGGGAAGTCGGGCGAGACGGTCTCGCGGACCGCGGCCACGATCTCGGCCGCGAACTTCGTACGGGCCACAGAGGTGCCGCCGTAGGCGTCGGTACGGCGGTTCGTCCCCGCCCACAGGAACTGGTCGATGAGGTAACCGTGGGCGCCGTGCAGTTCGACGCCGTCGAAGCCGATGCGCTCGGCGGCCGCGGCGGCCTCGGCGAAGGCGCCGATGACGTCGTCCAGGTCGCTCTGGGTCATGGCCTTGCCCGTGCCCTCGGTGCCGTCGGGGCGGATGCCGGAGGGGCCCATCGCCGGGGCCTCGGGGTAGGGTGCCTGGCCCTGCTCGCGCACCATGCCGATGTGCCACAGCTGCGGCACGATCGTGCCGCCCGCCGCGTGCACGGCCTCGGCGACCTTCGCCCATCCCGCGAGCTGCTCCTCGCCGTGGAAGCGCGGCACACGGTCGCTCTGCCCGGCCGACTCGTGGCCGACGTAGGTCCCCTCGGTGACGATCAGGCCCACGCCGGCGGCGGCGCGGCGGGCGTAGTACGACCGCACGTCCTCGCCGGGGACTCCGCCGGGGGAGAACATGCGCGTCATGGGAGCCATCGCGATGCGGTTCGGGACGGTCAGGCCGTTCAGCGTGACGGGCCGGGACAGGATCTCGGCCGCGCGGGAGGTGGGGGACGCGTTGACGGTCACAGGGACGCTCCTCATGGCTACTACTTGACAACCTTGATGCTTGAGAACTTCATGCAATGAGGAGACGGTAGAGCCATATAGTTGAGATGGTCAAGCATTTCCGGATAGAGTGGCCTCCATGACAGAAGGCCCCCGCGTCGACACGGCCCAGCTCATGGAACTGCTCTCCGTGTCGCTCGGCGTCTACTACGGCGATTTCACCGTCGCGGCGGCGAGTGAGAACCTCACGGCGAGCCAGGGCAAGGCCCTCACCGTGCTGCGCCGGGGACCCGCCGCGATGCGCGCCCTGGCCGAGACCATGGCCTGCGACGCTTCCAACATGACCGGGATCATCGACCGGCTGGAGCAGCGGGGCCTGGTGCGACGCGAGGCCGACGCCTCCGACCGGCGCGTCAAGAACGTCATCCTCACGGCCGAGGGCGAGCGCGTCACCGACGCGATCCGCGCGAAGATGCGCACCACGCAGGAGGGCCTGGACGGACTCGACGACCAGGACAGGGACCGCCTGTACACCCTGCTGGAACGGGTCTTCGTCTCTCGGCCCGCCGTCTGACTCCGCCCCCTGCGGGGATGTCGCAGCTGCCGCCTTGAGCCGTACCTCCTGTTCGGACGGGCGCACGGGCCTTGTGGGTTCCTACTGCGACGCAACCGGCGGCAGCGGTTCGCGGGCCGCGTGCCAGGCGGGCGGGAGGGCGGTGACGCCCGTACGAGCGGCGATGACCCCGCCCGCGACGGCGCAGGTGGTGTCGATGTCGCCGCGTCCGGCGACGGTGGTCCAGAGGCCTTCGTGCAGGTCGTCGAGGTGGCCCGCCGCACACCACAGGGCGTACGGGACGGTGTCGGGACCGGACATCCGGTAGCCGGAGCCCAGGACCTCGGCGGCGTGCCGGACCGAGGTGTGCGCCGGCATCCGGGCCGCGATCCGCAGCCCGGACCGGACGTCGCTGTCGGGGAGCCGCGCGGCGACGGCCCGGAGGAGGTCTGGGCGGGCCGGCGCGGGCCCGCCGCGGCTGCGGGTCGCCAGGGCCGCGGCGAGGGCCACCGCCACCGCTCCGGCGACCGCCTCCGGGTGGTGGTGCGAGACCACGCTCTGCGCGGCGGCCTGCTCGGCCACGGCGTCGAGGTCGTCGGCGAGCCAGGCGCCGAGCGGGGCCACGCGCATGGCCGCGCCGTTGCCCCAGGAGCCCTGGCCGCCGAACTGTCCGGCGACCACGCCCCGCCAGGGCTCGCCCGCGCCGATCCGGCGGAGCACGTCGTGCATGGAGGCTCCGTAGCCGCGGTGCGTGTCGTCGGCGTAGGCCTCGGCGAGGCGCAGGGCGAACCGCTCCTGGTCGACGGTGCCGCCGCTCTCGGCGAGTTCCCGGATGAGCACGACTGCCTGGGCGGTGTCGTCGGTCCACAGCCACAGCGGTTCCGGAGGCAGGATCCGTGCCTCCAGGGCTGCGGTGCCTTCGCGGCGCAGGATGCCGAACCAGCGGTCGCCGAAGGCGTCACCGAAGGCGAGCCCGGACAGTGAGTCCAGCGCGGCGGTGGGCAGGTCGATCATCGGAGCAGTATCACAAGGCAACGACGTCTCCGGCACCCCGATTTCGGCGCGGCATGGGCGTGCTGGCCTTGCTCATCCCCAGCAACAGCGTTTGTCGACGAGTTTCAGCGGCGTTTGGTGATCGACTCCCTCGTGTTTGTTCAGGAGAAACAGCGGCACTGTGGCGCGAGGGGCGTCGCCGTCAGATCAGGACGACGCACCCCAGCCGCTCCAGCTTGCTGAGGAGCGGTAGGGAGGGATCGACCTCGTTCCAACGCAGATCCAGTTTCTCCAGCGATGGCATCAGGGTGAGCCAGTCGGGCAGCCGGCCGAGGTTGTTGCTCCGCAGGTCGATCTGACGCAGCCGCGGGAGGTGGGCGAGTGTCTCCGGCACCTCGGTCAGGGAGTTCTCGCGTAGGTCCAGGTGACGCAGTTCGTGCAGCTTGGCCGTCGACGACGGCAAGTACTCGATCGCGTTTCCTCGGAGCCACAGCTCACGCAGGCTGCGGAGCCGGCCGATGGCATCGGGCAGGGTGGTGAGCCGGTTGTGCTGCGCTCTGAACTCGATGAGGCCGCTCATTCCACCGATGGTCTCCGGCAGGGTGGTGAGGAGGTTCTCGCCGACGTTGAGGTAACGCAAACGGGTCAGGTTTCCCAGAGAATCGGGGAGTCGAGACAGCTGGTTGTCGTGCAGGTAGAGGCAGTCGCCGAGCTCGGTCAGCTTGCCGAGTTCTTCGGGCACCGACGTCAGCGCGTTGTGGCCGAGGTCCAGGGTTTTCAGCCGGTGGAGCTGCCCGATGTCCGGCGGGAGGGCCGTGAGTCCGTTGTCCGCGAGGATCAACACATCGAGCTCAGTCTGTCGCCAGACCGATTCGGGCACCTCTCCGAGCTCTTGACGCCACAAGTTCAGTGTGTGCCTCACGGCCGTCTCCCCTTCGCCAGCGGTCTGGGCTCCGATTCTCGTCCGGGACCTTCCTCGGCGGCGACGGGGCAGCGGACAGGCAGGACCAGATCAACTGGCCTCAGCGTGTTCGGCCCGGGCCCGGGGGAGAGGGACTTCGGACGAAGGATCATCGCTCTGGAGGGGGCGATGGTGGAGGTTTGCCAGGAAGGGCGAGGCTCTCCGGAGGCCGTACGTCGCCGCTGCCGAGCCGGATGCGGGCCCGGACCCGCATCGGTTCGTCGCCGTGCCGGGAGAGCAGGACCAGCTCGTCGACCCGGGCGGTCATGGGGCCGAGGAGGGCCTCGGCCTTGCGGGTAAGGGGGTGCGGGTCGGGGGTACGGCCGAGGGACAGGTGCGGGGTGAAGCCGTGCGAGCGTGATCCGCACAGCGGAAAGCGGAGCTCCAGGGACTCCCGCAGCCGCGCCCAGGGCTCGTGGCCGGCGGCGGCCGGATCGAGCCAGACGGTGGCGTCCTGGCGGTGTCCGAACCAGTGGACACCCGCCAGGCGGGCGGTGAACGGAGGCGTCTCGGCGAGCGCCGCGGCGACCAGCGGCAGGGCCCGGGGGAACTCGGCCTCGGGGACGAAACCGAAGAGCACGTTGACGTGCGGCGGCCAGCGGCGGATCTGCCGGTCGTGTTCGCGGCGAATGTGCTGGATCGGCGGCCACAGCTTTGCCGGCGGCAGCCAGGCGACGGCGGTGCGGTTCGTCGGCGGGACGGCGAGGACATCGCCGGGTGCCGGGTCCGGCACGGGACCGGCCTGTCCGGCGAGGGTCTCGTCCAGCCGGTCGATGCCCGAGGCGCGGTCCCAGACGACCTGGCCGTCCGCCTCGAAGAACACCACCCGGTGCCAGGGGATCTCCCCGCCCGGCACGAAGTCGCCGAGCAGGACCCGTTTCGGCGGGGCCCCGCGCTCGGCGATCCCCATCACGAACCGCTCGGGGTCGAAGCGCGGGTCCCAGAGCACCCGGTGGTAGATCTCGTCGCTGGTGTGCACGTCAGCACCTGCTCTCGACTATCAGGGTGATGCGCGCCCGGTCGGCCCTGCAAGCCGTGCTGAGCCCGTCCACATTGCTGCGGTCTCGGCGGGAGAGCGAAACACGGCGGCGGTTTTCACCCCGGGCTCCCACCTCGGGCACCAGGGGACGAGTAACCCGCGAGTAGGACTGTTGGCGCCCGCCGCTCGCGGGGGATGGTCCGTGCTCCGGTCGTTCTGGTCGCGCCTGCGGGGCTGGCGGCTGAACGTCCAGGCCCAGGGCGCGGTCCCCGGCCTTCCCGGCGGTGACGTTCCTCCCCTGAGAACCCCGGGACCGGAGCACCGCTCGCAGGCGGGTGCAGGGCGACTGGACCGAGTTCTGACCAGCCCCTGTCCGGTGGGGGCGTGATGTACGGACACCAGGCTGCCACCGGGGCCCGCTGCGGCGCCCTGTATTCCGGAGTCTGATCAGTCGTCGCCCGACCGTTGGAAGATGTCGGGGAACTCGCTGTTCTCGATGAGTCCGGCGATCACGTCGGTCATGCCGTCGATGCCGGGGTCCCGGACGATCAGGCCGTCAGGGACCCAGAAGTACCGGCCTCCCAGAGCCTCGTCGGTCCCTGCCCAGAGCGTCATCAGGCGTTCGACTTCCGCGACGGTGAAGACGGTTGCGGTCCAGTGGGATCCGTCGTTCAGGGTCACGGAGACATCGATGTTGCAGACCGTGTTCAGGTCCTCGCCGTCGCTGGGCAGAAACGACGCTTCGAAGGCTTCCGTACGGACCCGGTACCAAGGCCCGTCCCATCCTTGCTTCACCGGTTTGCCGGGCGTGGTCCGTCTCATCGTGGGAGTCTCTCCGGCCCCGCGTGCCGGTCTCAACCGAAATCCGCGATACCCGACCCGCGGGCGCGACGGAGGGCGGGTGGCTCGGTGACCGGAGCCTTGTTCCGACAGCCTCGGGGCCGTCGTAGCCGAACGGCTGTCACTGCGACAGGACCGTCGTCCGGGCGGTGGCGGCCGGTCGGAACGCATCGGCGTTGCGCGCACATCAGTGCACGAACGTCCGTGGCCTGCGCCCGAGGAGAGGCCGACCGAGTTGACGGACATGCCCGGCAACCCGGAGGAGGCCCGCGGTACATCCCCTCAGGAACGACGGGTGTCGTGCCGGCTCCCGGGGCGGTGCACCTGACGTACGAGACCACGATCGAGGGCCGGCGGGCGCGCCGGAGCTAGCTGTCGCGCAGAGTGAGCGAGGAGGCGGATTGATGGCTGTACGACCACCAGGCCACACCCGCCCTGTCCCATGGCGGCGACTGACGATGCGGGGCATCAGCGACGACGGAGTCCGGATCGCTTCCCCGGCGGCCGGCCTGCTCCACGTCATCCACGCCCCCTGCCGACCCGCGCCCGGCTGCCTGGGCGTCGTCTCACGTCGACTGTCGGCTGTTCCCGGCTTCGCGGGGACGGGGCTCGATGTCGGCGTTGTCGGTCGGGCCGACTGGACCCATGAGTGTTGCAGCACGACGCGCTGTGTGTGGCGTACGGCCGTGGGGAGTGGAACCGTCGAGCTGGTGGGGACGTCGAAACACCATGGTTGGGAGAGTTGGGCACATCATTTTCGCCCTCGGGCTGGTTGTCGGGGTCCTCACGGGCTGTGCCAAGGCCGACGAGGGCGCAGAGGCCGTCCGGGAGACACCGTCTCTCCGGGAGACACCGTTCGTCCGGACGACACCGTCCCTCCGGACGATCCCCTTCGACCTCTATACGCATTGCGGAATAGACGAGGCCCGTATCGGCGCGACGTACTTCGAAGCGGAGACCCCGCTGTCGGACGGCTCGGGAAATCCGCCCGACGGGTGGGACAACCCGAGCCAGCACGGCACGATGACCTTGAAGTCCAAAACGGAGGCCGTCTTCACCGACGACGCCGGGCACGTGGTGAAGTTCCATGCCCGGCCGGGTGCGAGTGCCTTCAAGCGTATCTGCGCGTAGTGGGCCGGCACTGGTCGTCCCACTGGTCGTCCGGGAAGGGGCCGGATCTTGGTCGGCGCTCTGTGGCGGTCCGCTCCAGGGCCCCGCCCGGACGCCTGCACGGCCTCCCAGGACCTGGCCGTCGGTGCGGCCCCTTCCGGAGAAACGTGGACGGCGCCCTGCCGTGCCTGAGTGGCGCCGCGTGCAGAGCCCTGGCTCAGCCGCGTCCGGAGCCCCGGCTCATTCGACCGGCCATGTGTGAGCCGGAGCGTTCATGTGCATGTAGTCGAGGTACTGCTGCGTCATCCGCCGCAGCGCCTGATGCCGGTCCACGTGGTCGATGTCCTGGATGTGGTGGAACATCTCCGACTGCCATACCGCGCCGTTGCGGCCGCTGACGCACCGCTGCTCGATGATCCCCAGCAGCGGCTCCCGCCAGGCGCTGTCCATGCCCCACCGCTCCAGCCCGCGGTCTGCGAGCGGCAGCAGGCGGCGCAGCACCAGTTCGGTCACGGGAACCTCACCCATCCCGGGCCAGTACAGCTGCGCATCGATTCCATGCCGGGCTGCGGCATACAGATTGTCCTCAGCAGCCGAGAACGACATCCGCGACCAGACCGGCCGGTCCTCGTCGACCAGGGCGCGGACCAGGCCGTAGTAGAAGGCGCCGTTCGACAGCACGTCGGCCACCGTGGGCCCCGCGGGCAGCACGCGGTTCTCCACCCGCAGGTGCGGTACGCCGTCGACGACGGCGTAAACGGGGCGGTTCCACCGATAGACCGTCCCGTTGTGCAGCGTCAGCTCGGCAAGTTCAGGGGTCCCTCCCTCGTCGAGCGTCTTCTGAGGATCCTCGTCGTCGCAGAGCGGCAGCAACGCCGGGAAGTACTGCGCATTCTCTTCGAAGAGATCGAAGACGCTGGTGATCCACCTCTCGCCGAACCACACCCGGGGCCGGACTCCCTGCACCTTGATCTCCTCCGGCCGGGTGTCGGTGGCCTGCTCGAACAGTGGAATACGCGTCTCGCGCCACAGCTCCTTGGAGAAGAGGAACGGAGAGTTCGCGGCCAGCGCCACCTGTACCCCGGCGACGGCCTGCGCGGCGTTCCAGTGGTCCGCGAACTCGTCCGGCGACACCTGCAGGTGGAACTGAGTGCTGGTACACGCCGCCTCCGGCGTGATCGTGTCCGCGTAGGTGCGCAGCCTCTCCACCCCGTCCACCGCGATCAACAGGTCCTCGCCCCGTGCGGCGAAGATCTGCTCGTTCAGCAGGTGGTACCGCGGATTCTCGGAAAGCGACGCCGGACCCACGTCCTTCAGCTCCAGCGTCGGCAGAATTCCGATCATGACCAGGTGCGTCCCGATCGCCGCGGCTTTCTCCTCGGCGTGGTTGAGCGCGTCCCGGATCTCCTGTTCCCAGGATCCGGGGCCGCCCGCGGTGAGCTGCCGCGGATCGATGTTGATCTCCAGGTTGAACCGCCCCAGCTCGGTCGACCAGGACGGGTCGGCCAGCGCCTCCAGGACGTCCGAGCCGCGCATGGCGGGCTCCGCGGCTTCGTCCACGAGGTTCAGTTCGATCTCCAACCCGACCTGCGGCCGCTCGAAGTCGAACCGTGACTCCCTCAGCATCTGAGCGAACACGTCGAGGCACGTGTGCATCTTGTTCCGGAACCGGCGACGGTCGTCACGGGTGAACTCCAGCGCCGGAACGTCGCGTCCCATTAGGCCCTCCCGAGACTCGTCGGCACGGACCCTTCTCTTCAGCGTCCCACTTCAGGGCCGACCCGACCATCGAGCCGGCCCCCAGCACCCGGCAGGTGTTTCACCGGTGGTGGCAGTCCCAGTGGCCCTTCACCCAGACCTGCTCCCAGTGCCCCGGAACGTAGACCCACTTGTAGGACTGGTTGTGCTCCCAGTAGCCGTGGTGCCACTTCCCGTGGTTGTCATGCCGGTCCGGGTGCCAGGTGTCGTGCTTGACCCGCTTCTTCTCCCAGTGGCCCTTGACCCACGTCTTCTCCCAGTGCCCCTTCTTCCACTCGCACCGGTCGTGATGGTCGTGCCGGTCGCCGTCGTCATGGGTCACGACAGTCGTGGCGACGGACGCCGGGGCAGGAGCAGCCGCCGCCGAGCCGGCCATCCCGAGCGCGGCGCCGCCTGCCAGCAGGCCGGACGCGGCGGCACCCGCCACCAACCGGCGGACTCGCATGGTCCTGGTCATGGAACACACCTCCTTCGAGCGAGCCGGAAGAGGAATGCGCGGCGACAGCCGGCGTGTAAGGGGACAGTCCGACTCGCGAGGCGATCGCGGGCAACCGTGAGACTCGCTGTGCACTTCGTAGGGGGTTCGAAGCAGCGGTGCTGTGGATGAACGGTTCCCGGATTCTTGGAATGATGGCCCTGTATGACGCCTCTGTCCCAGTGTGGCATGTTCGCCATCCCCTGTCGGCGCGGAGGCCGTGCACCCAGCGTTCTGCAGGAATGCGCTGTCGCAGCGAGGGCGTGACCGAGTCGCGCCGGGCGGTGAAGCGGCGCCATGACAACGGAGGCCGGGACACGGGTGACCTGATCGGCCACGACCGCAACCGCGCCGACCCGAGTGACGTTCTCGAGGGCGCCAGCGGGAGTCCCTGAGCCAGGTCTTCGGGACGGAGCCGAGTCCCCGCCCGAGCCTGCCGACAGGTTCGTCATCGCGGTGGCTGCGCCGAGCCTGCTGGTGGAACGATCCGTGGACTGTCTCCTACTGCGCATGACCGATGACGCGCAGTTGCTCGACGAGGACTCGGCGCACGTACTGGCTTTGTAGGTGAGTTCCAGGTTCTGGCGCAGAGCTTGGGGAGCGTCGCAGAGCGTTACTTCCCTGTTCGATCGCGAGGAGTCTGACTCGTGTGAGACGGCATGCGCCTTGTCGTCTGACATCAGGAAATAACGCTCCCTCAGGTGTCTGCCTGTCGCTGCTGCGGACCGTTACGAGCGGTGATGGTGCCGGTCATGCACACTGATGCACCGTTCTGGGACTCGCTGGTGTTCGAGGGGATCGACGAGGTGGCTGTCGAAGCGGTGACGGCCGCGTTCGGCACGGTCGAGGCGGTGGCGAGAGGCCGCGCGGCCGCAGCGGCGTGTCCGGACTGCGGCCGCTTCTCGGACCGGGTGGACGACCGGTACCAGCGCAGGCTGAAGGACCTTCCGCTCGCTGAGCAGGACTTTGTGATCCGGCTGACGGTCCGGCGCTTCATCCGCGGGGCGGCAGACTGCCCGCGCCGGACGCTCGCCGAGCCGTTCTCCCGGCCGGCCGCCCCGTACACACGGTTCACCGGGCGTCTCAACCATGCCCTGGAGCGAGTGGGGCTCGCGCTGCCCGGGCGGGCCGGCGCCCGGCTGACTGCCCAGCTGGGCTTCGGCGCGGGACGGATGACCGTACTCCGGAGGGTCATGGCACTGCCCGATCCACGGTTCAGCCTCCACGGCTGCTGGGCGCGGACGACTTCGAGCTCCGCCGAGGCCAGACCTACTCCACCGTCCTGACCAGCGCCGAAGATCATTGCGTGGTCGACGTACTCCCCACACGTGAAGCCGGGCCGCTGGCCGCGTGGCTGGAGCGCCATCCTGGCGTGGAGATCATCTGCCGGGACCGGGCGGCGCCTACGCCGAGGGCGCCCGGCGCGGCGCCCGTCGGCCGGTGGGCTGAGCGCAAGAAGGCCGCACACGCCCTGGTCCACAAGATGCTCGCCCAGGGCCACTCACGCCGGGCGGATTGCCCGGCACCTGGACTGGGGACTCGACACCGCGCTCCGGTACGCGAACGCCGTACGCCGACAAGACACCATCCGCGAGAACCGCCCCCGACCCAGCAGGCTGGATCCCTACAAGCCCTACCTCGAACGGCGATTCGCCGGGGTATGCACCAGCGTCCGCAACCGCTCGATCCGTTCGATGACATCGGGTGGGGTCTGGGTCGGCGAGGATCGCGGGACGCTTGGGCGGTCCTGCAGCCCGAGTTCGCCGTGCGTGTCGTACCGGTTCCTCCACGCGGACAGGCAGGCGCGGGAGACACCGGCCTCGGCAGCGACGCGGGCGATCGGACGGGTGCGGCAGCGCTCCACGAGCCTTCGGCGTCCCTCGATGTTCAAGGGGGCATTCGCATGCCTCACTGGAGCACCTCCGTGCTCCGGCGGGCCGTGATGGCGGTGAGGAAGGGGAACGCGATGAGCAGCGCCACCGCGACGAGGAGTCCACTCGCCCAGAGCGGCCCGAGGTTCCTGGCTTCGGTGCTGAGGGTGGCCGCAGCGATGAGGGGGCCGACTGCGGCGCCCATGTTGAGCGCCGCGGTCGCATACGAGCCGGCCATCATAGGTGCTCCTGCAGCTTCGTAGAGGACCCGCGTAATCAGCGTGCTGCCCAGCGCGAACGACAGTGCGCCCTGCACGAACACGAGGATGAACAAGGCGACCGGCTCGTCGGCCAGCATCGCCAAGGCCGGCCAGCCGATGAGCAGCAACGGACCGCCAACTGCAATGACCGGACCGGGACGCCTGTCGGACAGCCGGCCGGCGACGGTGACCCCCACGAAGGAACCCGCACCGAAGAGCATCAGAGCGACAGAGATCCACAACTCGCCCAGCCCGGCGCTGTCGGTCACCACCGGGGCGAGGAAGGTAAGGCTTCCGAACGTGGCCGCGTTCACCAGCGCACCGAGCAGCATCACCAGGATCAACTGCGGCCTGGCGAGCTGGGCGAGTTCCGCTCGCAAGGCAGGCCTGCCAGTTGCCTCGTCCTCATCACGTCCGGCTGGGATTCCCTTCAGGATGCCGAAAGCCGCCAGCAGGCAGAGAGCGGCGACAGCCCAGAACGTGGCCCGCCAGCCGAGCACCGTGCCGAGCACCGAACCACCAGGGACACCGGCGATCGTGGCCACCGTCGTGCCTGACAGGAGCACGGCCAGCGCACGTCCCTTCCTGTCGGGCGGGACCAGCGTGGCCGCAGCCGTCAAAGCGACGGCAAGGAACCCGGCGTTCGCCAGTGCGGCGACGATTCGAGTAGCGAACAGGATGGGGAAGCTCGTGGTGACGGCGCCCACGACGTGGGCTGCCGCGAAAACGAGCACGAACCCGAGAAGGCTGGCGCGCCTGGGCCAGTCACGGGCGAGCGCGGCCACAGAAGGGGCGCCGACGATCATGCCGATCGCGAAGGCCGAGGTGAGGACACCTGCTGTCCCGACTGTGACGTCAAGGTCTGAGGCGATGTCCGGCAAGAGGCCGGCGAGCATGAACTCCGAGGTGCCCATGGCGAAGACCGCCATGGCAAGCAGATACAGCGGCAGAGGCATCGAGTGGCTCCGAGGTGAGGAGAAGCACGAGAAGGTCATCTCGTCACCGCGGCCAGCCCCAAGCACCACCCGTCCCACCGCAAAAAGCGGTGCGACGACAGGGCTACGAGCTCAGTGGTTCAGGGGGCTGACGGCGTGACCGAAAGCCCCCACCTTGTCTGACTCAGGACTCGACATGACCCGCACGCTACCCGACCAGCCCCCGTCGCAGCATCTTGGTTTCCGGGCATTGGCCTGTGTCACCAACGTCATGTCCCGCAACAGGTAGTCGCCCAGGGGCGCGCGTGGACGTTGTGAAACGTAAGTTCTCCACTCCGCGCCCCACAGCTGGTCTCCGCCATGAAAGGACTCAGTGGCGAAGCGGGCAGACCCGATGTTCACCGGGCGAGCTCTATCACCCATAGTGGCTGAGCCGGGAGTGCCCGCAGTGCTCTCGCGGGCAAGGGGCGTCGGGATGGTGGGGTGTCGGCACATACGCCCGACATCCGCACTTCAAGCACGAGGTTTCGTCGTCATCGTTGGGGCCGCCATTGATGCCCACTGCCTTCAACCTCGCACGGGCCTCCTGTGGGGCCATCCGGAGTTGCTCCTCGGCCTCATCGAGGGCGGCAGTGTTCCGCTCGTACACATCCTTTTGGGCGTCTGTCAGATCATTCCCGCTTGCCATTGCTCTGCGACCCACGCAGGGCCTGTTCCCAGAGGTTCAGCCCCGCGCGGAGGAGTTCGCGCACGGCCGCGGTCTCCTCGTCCGTCCAGGCTCCCTCGTCAGCGGTCGGTTCGAGAGCTTCGCCGCCGAAGATCTTTTCGTAAGCGCTGTCGTGGATCGGCCCTTGGAAGGGGAGGGAGGGGCCGGCCTTCAGGCTGTGGGAGAGGTCTTCGAGGAAGTTCCACGCGTCCAGCAGCAGTCCTGCCGTGACCGAGCCACGGTCGGGGTGCTCGACCCACTGCCGTACGACGTCCAGATCGAGAGTGGCTTCGCCCTCCCAGACGAGCTCCCAGCCGTTGCGATCACAGTATTCCTGCAGCGTCTTGCGGTCTTGGAACGCCAGGAGTCGTCCGAGGTCGTCAACGACGAGCGCATCGGTGGCATCGCCCTCCCCGGGCTGCCAGATCAGCGTCAGGTCCCCTCTCCTGGTCGCGATTCGGTACGGATAGTAGTCAGCCATGCGGGTCTCCCTGGTGCCGCGGCGGCATTCGCCGCGTGGGTCATCCTGCCTGCAATGATCGTCGTGTGGTGACATCGGATCAGGTGGAGCTGTGGGGCGCGGAGCTGGCCGGTCTGGGGCCGCGGATCGGCTGGGTGTTTCGAGAGGTCAGAGCCGCGAGCGACAGCAGTCACCTACGTCAGGGGGCTGCTGGCGGACGTGCCGCGCAAGAACGGGTGGCAGTTGGCTGAGCAGGCCGGTGCCGCGATGCCCTGGTCGACACAGCGGCTGTTGGAGGCCGCCCGCTGGGATGCGGACCGGGTCCGCGATGTGGTGCTGTCCTACGTGGTCGAGCGTCTGGGCGAGGCCGACGCGGTGCTGGTCCTGGACGAGACGGGGTTCTTGAAGAAGGGCAACCGGTCAGCGGGCGTTCAGCGGCAGTACACGGGCACGGCGGGGCGGATTGAGAACTGCCAGGTGGGGGTGTTCTTGGGCTACGCGTCCTCGCGCGGGCGGGTGCTGATCGACCGGGAGTTGTACCTACCGGACGAGTCATGGGTGCGCGACGCAGGTCGGCGCAAGGATGCGGCGGTGCCCGACGAGGTGGGCTTCGCCTCCAAACCGGAGCTGGGGCGTCGCATGCTGGCCCGTGCCCTGGCGGCCGGGGCTCCGTTCGCGTGGGTGGCCGCGGATGCGGCCTACGGGCAGCATCCGGTCTGCGGGAATGGTGCGAGGCGCAGTCGCTGCGGTATGCGATGGCGGTCCCGCCGCACTTGAAGGTTATGGCGGACGGCCGCTCTGTCCAGGTTCGCACCTTGCTGCCCCGCATCCCCGGCGAGGCGTGGGAGCGGCGTAGTTGTGGTCAGGGCTCCAAGGGCATGCGGCGTTACGACTGGGCGACCGTTGAGGTGGGGATGCGACACTCGGCCAGACCGGGCGCAGTACTGGCCGCACCGGCCGCAGGCTTCGAACACCTGCTGTTGGTCCGGCGTTCCATCGCTGATCCGGCCGAGATCGCGTTCTTCCTCGTCCACGCGCCAGTGAGGACCGTGCTGGCGGAGGTGGCGGCCGCGGTGGGTGCGCGGTGGTCGGTCGAAGAGTGCTTCGAGACCGCGAAGAACGAGTGTGGCCTGGACCAGCACGAGGTCCGCAAGTGGCCGGCCTGGTACCGACACATCACGCTGGCGATGCTCGCCGCCGCCCTCCTGGCGGTGATCCGCGCCGACCACCCGACTCCGGGGGCAGTCACTCGGGACGAATCAGTCTGATTCGCCTGTCCTGCAATGAGATCCGAAAGCTCCTCGCGCGCACACTCCTACGGCCGCTCAACGACCTCGCCCACATCCTGACCTGGTCTCGCTTCCGCCGCCATCACCAGGCCCAGGCCAAGATCAGCCACTGGCGACGACGCGACTACCCTCACCACCTACCAGTGCCGCTGTAGTACTAGGCCGTGTATCGAAAGTGGATCTTGGAGCGTGAATGATCACGGTTCATGGGTCGGGGAGATCTCACGGACGAACAGTGGGCAGCGCTGGAGGCGTTGCTGCCGAAGGGGAGGAAGGCGGGGCGGCCGCCCGTCTGGCCTCGGCGGCGACTGATCGACGGCATACGGTTCCGGGTCCGCACCGGTGTTCCGTGGCGGGACATCCCCGTCGAGTACGGGCCATGGAGCCGGGTCTACGACCTGTTCCGCCGATGGCAGCGGGACGGCACCTGGCAACGGATCCTCACCCGGCTCCAGTCCCTGGCCGACGCGAAGGGGGTGATCGTGTGGGACCTGAGCATCGACTCCACGGTCTGCCGCGCCCACCAGCACGCGGCCGGAGCCCGGATACAGGGCGACCTGCAGAAGGAACCACCGGGCGGCATCTTCACCGAGCCCCGTGATCACGGGCTGGGGCGGTCGCGCGGCGGGTTCACCACCAAGCTGCACCTGGCCGTCGAGCAGGGCCAGAAGCCCATGTCGATCGTGATCACGGCAGGACAGCGCGGGGACTCGCCGCAGTTCGAACCCGTGCTGGAGAAGGTCCGCGTGCCCCGCATCGGGCCGGGCCGGCCACGCGTCCGCCCCGACCGCGTGCGGGCCGACAAGGCATACGCCTCCCGCAAGAACCGCGTCTACCTGCGCCGCCGCGGGATCCGCTGCACCATCCCGGACAAGGCCGACCAGGCGCGCAACCGTCGAAGGCTCGGCTCCCGCGGGGGCCGACCGCCGTATTTCGACCCGGCCGACTACCGCGAGCGCCATGCGGTGGAGTGCGGGATCAACCGCCTCAAGAGGAACCGCGCTGTCGCCACGCGGTACGACAAGCTCGCCGTCCGCTACGAAGCAACCGTCCTCGTCGCGGCCATCAACGAATGGCTTTGAGCCTCGGCCGTCACACAGTGGGATCCACGTTCCACGTCTCCGGCAGATCGCTGCCGCAGAAGACGCAGACGAAGTCGTCCTCGCGCACGATGTTGTGCTCCTGGCAGCCAGGACATCGCCGGAACACCACTTCGTGAGTGAAGCCGGAGGGCCGCTCAAGTTCTACGGCATCCAGAGCATGGGCGACTTCCGACCAGGAGCCGATGTCGGGGCAGTAGCCGGTGGACTGGTTGCTGATCTCGCTCACGGTCCACCGGTCCGCCTCGCGCACAAAACCGATCTCGCCGGCACTCAGAACCATGTCTCCGCCGGCACAGGCCACGTGCTCGCTCCGGCGCGGCGCCAGCCGGAGCACACCGTCCGTGCCGACCACGAAGGTGAATGGCTCGGCCAGCTCCGCCGCCGATCGCCCAGCGATCCAGTTGTCGAATTCTGCTGCCGAGCTGATCCGGGACCCGTCACTGCCAGGCCGGACCGCAGCCTTCAGCTCCACCGGTCCGACATATCGGTAACTCCGCCCCCGCGCGCTCACATCAGCCAACCTAGAGCACTTCCGACACACGCCCTAGTCTTCTGAGTCAGGAATTCTGTTCAGATGTATAGGCTTGCCCTGTGGCGCGTACTGGGCGGCCGAAGGCCGAGTTGATCCTGTCCAGCGAGGAACGGACTGCGCTCGAGGGGTGGGTGCGGCGCCGTTCCACGCCGCAGGCGTGGGCTCTTCGCTGCCGCATCATCCTGGCCTGCGCGGAGGGCGCTTCGAACAAGGATGTCGCGGCCCGGCTCGGCTCGACGCCGCATGCGGTGGGCCGGTGGCGGGCGAGGTTCGTCGAGCACCGGATCGCCGGCCTGGGCGACATGCCCCGCCCGGGCGGCCCTCGGACGGTGACCGACGAGCAGGTGGCCGCACTGGTCACCAGGACGCTAGAGGCGGCACCGAAGAACGCGACCCATTGGTCGACGCGGTCGATGGCGAAGGAACTGGGCCTGTCGCAGTCGACCGTGTCGCGGGTCTGGCGGGCGTTCGGCCTGCAGCCGCACCGCTCGGAGTCGTTCAAGCTGTCGACGGATCCGTACTTCGTCGACAAGGTCCACGATGTCGTCGGCCTCTATCTGGACCCGCCCGAGCGGGCCCTGGTCTTCTGCGTGGACGAGAAGTCGCAGATCCAGGCCCTGGACCGTTCTCAGCCGGTGCTGCCGATGATGCCCGGAGTGCCGCAACGCGTCACGCACGACTATGTCCGGGCCGGCACGACCACCCTGTTCGCCGCTCTGGAGGTCGCCACCGGCAAGGTCATCGGCTCCCTGCACCGGCGCCACCGGGCCGAGGAGTTCAAGAAGTTCCTCATCAAGCTCGACAAGGAAGTTCCGGACGGCCTCGCCGTCCACCTGGTGCTGGACAACTACGCCACTCACAAGACACCGGCGATCAAGACCTGGCTACTGGCCCACCCTCGGTTCCACCTGCACTTCACGCCGACCGGGTCGTCCTGGCTCAACCTGGTGGAGCGATGGTTTGCCGAGCTGACGAACAAGCGGATACGGCGAGGCGTCCACAAGACCGTCCAAGCCCTGGAGCAGGACATCCGGACCTGGATCGCCGCTTGGAACACCGACCCCAGGCCCTACGTCTGGACCAAGACCGCGAACGAGATCCTCGAACGCCTCGCCTCATATCTGAACAGAATTCCTGACTCAGAAGACTAGATCGAGAGGTGCCTTCAGCTCTTCACTCTGAAGGGCTCCGGAATCAGCGACGGCAGAGAGATCCGCGCGATGCGCGAAGGGATACAGGAGCGCCGGCGTCCCTGTCCTGCGCCGGACCCGTACCGGCTACTTGGCGGGCAAGGCCATCTGGTGCACCATCACGACCTTCCGAGGTGCCCTGAACCGGATGAACTACGAGATCGGCACGTGGTCCGCTCGGCAGGAGGACGAACCACGGTGATTGTCGAGCGAACAACGGCAGGCGACCTGGACGTACTGCTCGCGTTTCGTCAGGAGGCCGCGCCGTGGCGATAGCCCTCTGATCTGTCTCCGACCGACTCACTACGCCACGCGTGGCCGGATCACAGAAGTTGTGCCAGAGCCCGCTCTCATGAACAAAGCCACCAGCCACCGAAACCAGGCCTGACCAGCGCCACATAACGCCGGCCGACCTGGTGGAGGTAGGTTGATCACTCGTTTGCTGGAGGCTGGGGGGAGGAACTGCTGTGACGGAGATCGAGGTCCCGGGACCTGAGCCTGACTGGCAGCCGGCTGTACAACCGCCCTACTACACCGGCAAGAACCCCGCCCACCAGTACAGCGTCTGGGAGCACTCCGCCCCGCTGTTCCAGATGATCGGAGCGCTGGCGTTGCCGGTGCAGCCCGTGGCCCAGCGGCTGCGCCTGCATGTGGAGCGGTCGTGGGACGGGCTGGACGATCTCGACGTCGTTCTGTTCCGGCTGAAAGGTTTCAGCTTCGCGATCAGCAAGCACGACGGCAATCCGGCCGGCGTCTCGTACGTCTGGCTCACCCAGCCGCACGAGCAAGCCAACAAGGCCCTGGACACCCTCCTGGAGGCAGTCGGGATCGAGGAGGACGCCGTCGCATTCCGCGGAGACGCTCACGAGGACCGAACAGAGCGGACCGCCCCGGCACAGGATGCCGATTCTCCCGATGAAGTCTCTGGTGGCAGCTTGCCGACCTCTCGGTGGGCACGGTTCCGGCATGCCATCGGCATGACATCAGCCACCCGGTAAGCACCCTCGACGCTTGACCACAGGCATGGGGAACCAGTCACAACGAGTGAACACCATGAGTTTCTGATCAACAAGAAGCGGTTCTGGCTCAGCTTTCGTTTGCTCCGTGAGGCGCCGTGGGTTCAGTGCTGGAGAGCGCAGTCATCCGCTGCCAGGTGCAGGTGACGAAGGGTTTCCAGTTCGGTGGTGGGGAAGGCGTGCAGCTGCCACTTCCGGAGGTAGCCGTCCTCGCCGTGGGTTCGCAGCACCTTCTCGGCAGCCATCAGGACCGCATGTGCCAGGGAGGTGCGAGGACGTGTGGACGTCCACACGAGGGTGCCCTTCCCGTCCGGTGCGTCGAAGCTCGTCGACATGTCCGGGAAGTGGCGGATCGTGATGTGCACGTCGCTGTTTCGGCGACGAAGAATCCACCGCGCTTCTGCCGGTTCGAGGTCGAATGAGAACCGCTGGATGCCATGGGGGCCGTAGAGGCCCGTCACGCCTTTCAACAAGTCGGCGAACGCGTTTGTGCAGTAGCTGACGATTTCCCGGTGCTTCGTCGAGCCGTCCCAGATCCTGCACGTCGCCCAGCCGGAGCCGCTCAGTTCCCAGCTGAAGTGCAAGGATCTCGTCACTGAATCCCCCTGATCTTTTGCGGACAACGTTGCAACGCTACAGCGGTGCTGAAGGCGTGGGACGGCCGGGTACGCCACTCATCCGTCCGTACTCAGTCGGCTGGCTGCGTAGGTCAGAAGCAGGAACGGTTGTCGGTAGTCTCTGGAACGACCGCAGGCCGGCATCCAGGAAATATCGGGGAGAAGCAGGAACAGGCAGGCGCGTTCGTCGCGCGGTCTCGCTGCCGGTTTTCCGGACCGCCCGGTTCGCCCATGAGCGATGATCCCTTCATGGACAGGGTTGTTGATCTTGATGAGGTGGCCGCGGTTCTGGCCGGCCGGGCGGTGGGCTGGAGGTCGGCCGGCCTGGAAGTGGGCCAAGTGACCTGGAGGGACGCCGAAGCGTCATGGCCCCAGCCACTGGAGACCGACAGGGCCGGGGTGCATGACCCTGACTCGGTCGGCGTGGTCATCTCCGGTCCGGGACAGGCCGAGCTGTCGGTTGTGCTGTTCCGGGGTGGCTGGGCCGACGTGGACTTCATCGCCGGCCTCGACGACGTGGGTTCCCTCCCGGCCTTGGGTATCGCCTCAGCGTCGGACTTCGAGGCCCGAATGAATCGGTGGGTCGCTCGTGTCTTCGGGGTCTGCGTAGCTGTTCAGTGAATGCTGGTCCGTCTCGGTTCAGTTGGCAGGCTGATGTTCAGCCCGGACCCGGGACGTGGCGAGGCGGTGGGCTTCGGCAGCACCCGGATTCCTCGTCGTGCGGAGCGCACAACCATGTTCCCCAAGCAAGCACCCAGGTGTTCCCAGAACTCGGCGACATCACTCTCCCGTAGATCCGGCGTTCTCGCTGCTGAGCAACAGACGTTCTTGGAACTCACCTACATAGCCACCCTCCGGGTACGTCACCGGAGATGCTGAACGGCCTTCGCTCCCTGCCTGCGCGGGGATGGTTCGCACCTGATGCGGGAGCGGCACGGCAGCCCCTTCTGCTCCCTGCACACGCGGGGATGGTCCCCGGGACGGCGAGCCCGTTGCGGCCCGGGGGCTCTGTTCCCCATGCGCGTGGGGATGGTCTCAAGCCCTTCAGCTGTTGTGGCGGCTCGCTGTGAAGGTCGTGGACGAAAGGCTCGCGCTGGACGCGAGTGGGCCCGGCTTGCGCTGTGCCAATGTCCGGTTCGCGCTGCACCGCCGGGTGGTCGAGATCCTCGACGGGATGCGCGTGCTGCGGGCCTGGTCGTCGGCCGATGCGGCCGAGGCCACCACGCGTCAGGTGGAGGCGAGCGCCTTGCCCCTGTCGGCGGCGGAGCGGCAGGCCATCGTGACGGCAGCAGTGCTACGCGATGCCGGCCTTCGTCTCCAGGCGGCACGGACCCGCGCGGCTCGCTCGCGGCAGGCGCGACCGGTCCCCCCGGTCGCCGCGCTTCCGGGGAGGACACGGCCGCATCCGACGAGCGGGGCCGGCTGCTGCTCATTGCCGCCCACCTGAACCATCCGCTGGTCGTCTCGGCGCTGGCACGAGCTGCGGGCCCACGGCTTCGACCCGCAGCAGACCCCTGGTGAGCGCGCGGTAGTGTCCTGATCGGCCGATGCCAAGCACAGCGTCGGCAACGAGCGTTCGAGGACTCAGCAGTTGAGCTGAGGTGGGGGGTTCATGTGAAGCGGGCCATCGTCATGGGCGGAAGCTACGCCGGACTCTTCGCCGCCCGGGTGCTGAGCGACCACTTCGAGGACGTCGTGGTGATGGAGCCCGACCTCATAGGGGACGACGGGCTCGGTCGCCGGACCCCGCAGCGGCACCAGCTCCACGCCCTGCTGGCCATGGGACACACGCAGCTGGAGCGGTGGTTCCCCGGGATCACCGACGAGCTGGTGAAGGGCGGAGCCCTCCTCGGCGAGGGCGACGACGTGCAGTTCTATCTGGACGGGCGGCTGAAGGCCCCGGTGGCACAGGCGCGCATGCTCGGTGCCACCCGGCCTTTCCTGGAGAGCCACCTGCGGCGCCGGGTCGCCGCCGTCGAGAACGTGCGGTTCTGCCAGGCGCAGGTCACCGGTCTCGTGCTCCGAGGCGACCGTGTGGCCGGCGTGACCACGGCGGCTCCCGAGACCGAGGGCGGTGAGAGGTTCGACGCCGAGTTCGTGGTCGACGCGATGGGGCGCAACAGCCCGCTGGAGGACTGGCTCGTCGACCACGGCTGGGACGCGGCGCCTGTCGACCGCATGAGGATCGACCTCGGATACGCCACCGCGATGTTCCACCGCGGCGACGAGCTGGGCGGCACGGTCATCGCCCACTCCAGCCCGGGGCCCGCCAGCGACTACCAGCCCACGCTCACGGAGCCCGGTGCCCTGGCCGCGGTGGAGGGCGACCGCTGGTCGGTCGTCCTGGCCGGCTACGCCGACCACCGTCCCGGGCCCGACCGCGAGGAGTTCCTCCGGCGGATGCGCCGCTGCGTCGACCCGATCCGGACGGTGGCGGACGCCTCGGAGATGATCGGCGAGGTCAAGACGTACCGCTTCGTCGAAAGCCGCCGACGGGTGCACTCCCGCCTGAACCGCTTCCCGGGCGGCCTCGTCGTGGTGGGAGACGCGCTGGCCAGCGTCAACCCGGTCTATGGCCAGGGCCTGACGCTTTCGGCCCTGGCGGCCAACGCCCTCGGCGCCTACCTGCGCTCCACCCCCTCTCCGCGGGATCCGGCCTGGGCCTACTTCCGCCTCGTCGAAGCCGTCGTGGAAGGTGCCTGGCAGCTCTCCACGGCAGCCGATCTCGCGCAGCCCCACGTCACTGGCCCGTACCCCCGCGGCTACCGCGTGCAGAAGTGGGTCGCCGACCGGCTCACCGAGGCGTCCGTCCGCGATTCCGCCGTGAACGCCCAGTACATGGGAGTCGTGAACATGCAACTGCCGCCGAAGGCCCTGACCAGCCCCCGCTTCCTGGCCCGGGCAGCCCGCGTGCTGCTCAGCAGCTGAGGCGGCCGAGCATGTGGGAACGTGTCCTCGACTGCGTCGGCATCCACGAACCGGAAGCCCGCCGGGGGTACACGGCACAGCTCCAGGCGGTACGGCGGTTCGCCCCGGCCGAGTACCTGGCGGCACGGCTGCTGCTGCCCGCACCGCTCCAGCCCGATGTCATCGCCCTGGTCGCCTTCATGCAGGAGACCGACGACCGCATCGACCGCGGACACCGCCTCGAACGCGAGGAAGCGTTGCAGCGATGGCGGGAACTCACGAACGAGGCTTTGACCAACGGCGCCGCGCAGCCGGTGCTCCACACCCTCTCGCGGACCGTTCGCCGGCATCCGGTGTGCATGGCCGCATCGATGCGTTCCTCGCCGGAGCCGCCCAGGAGGTGGCCTGGGAGCGGTTCGGCTCGGAGGCTTAGGTCGGGCACTACATCGAGGGGTACTCGTTGCCCGCTCTCATGCTGTCCATGTGCCTGCTGGCGCCTGACGGGACCACCGCGGCGGCTGGGTTCGAGCGTGCGTGCCTGGCGCTCATCACGGCCATGCAGCGGCTCGACTTCCTGGAGGACCTCGCGCAGGACGCCGAGGAGGGAAGGGTCGGCATCTCGAACGAGGTCCTTGCCCGGCATGGCCTGACGGCCAAGGACCTTCGTCCGGAGGCGGCCGGTACGGTGCCGGTCGCGGAACTCATCGCCGCCCAGGCGGGTACCGCTGCTGTCTCCCTGGCGGCGGCGCAGCCGATCGTCGGTCTTGCGGCCGCGCCGTAGCCAGCCCTTCCTGCGGGCCGTCCTCCAGGTACAGGAGGCGCGTGCGGCAGCGGTCCGCAAGGCCGGGGCCTCGCTCGTGGCCCGACCCTGCGGACCCTCGCCTCTCAGGTGCGGTGCCGCGCGGCTCCGGGAGATCGTGCTCCGCGGCTTCGTCGTACTCGAAGACCGGCGTCGGCCGCGCGGCTGACCGGCGGTCACTGCTGCCCGCATTCGCGGGGATGCTTCCCCCAGGACGGTGATGGCGGTCTGTGTTCGCGAGCGGCTGTTCCCCCTTCACCGAACGCGAGAGAGTGCGCGGCATCTCCCTGGATCCACCGGCTGACCGCGGGAGATTCCGAGAGTGACAATGGTGGTGAGTGCCGCGCCGGCCGGTCACGGAGTGCAGGGCGCGAGATCCTGCTCGGATGGACCGGGTGCTGAGCCGGCAGGAGACGACGATGAACGGCTCGGTCCGTGTCGGACGTGTTGTCGGGGTGCCGCTGCGGGTGCACTGGAGTGTGCCGCTGCTGGTGGTGCTGTTCGCGTACGGGCTGGGCAGCCAGACCCTCCCCGTATGGACTCCAGGGCGCTCGGGCGTCGCGTACGCCTTCGCCGGCGTCGTAGGAGCCGCACTGTTCATGGGCAGCCTGCTGCTCCACGAGACGGCACACGCCGCGACTGCCCGAAGGAAGAAGATCTCGGTCCAGGACGTGACGCTGTGGGCGCTGGGCGGCATGACGCGGATGGGGCGACCGCAGACCGCCGCGTCGGCTTTCGCGGTGGCGGTCAGCGGGCCGCTCTCCAGCCTGGCCGTGGGAGGCGTAGCGCTCGGAGCGGGAATCGGGCTTCATGCCCTGTCCGGCTGGGCGGTGCCCGCCGCCGTCCTGGTGTGGCTCGGCTGGACGAATCTGTTCCTGGGCGTTTTCAATCTGCTGCCCGCCGCGCCGCTCGATGGTGGAAGGGTGCTGCAGGCGCTGCTGTGGTGGCGCACCGGAGACCGGGAACGTGCGGAGCTGGCGGTCTCCCGGGCCGGGCAGGCCATGGGAATGCTGCTGGTGGTTGTCGGCTGGGCCTCCCTCCTGCGCGGGGCGCCGGGCGGGCTGTGGCTTGCCTTCGTCGGGCTCTTCATCATGGTCGTCGCCGGGGCGGAACGGCGGCGCGCCGCTCTCCACACCGCAGTGCGGGGGGTGCGGGTGGCCGATGCCATGTCCAGCCCGGTGGCCACCGGTGCCGATTGGCTGACCGCCCAGCGCTTCATCGACGAGGTGGCGGTGAAGTCGCACCATTCCGCTCTGCCGCTGCTCGACTTCGAAGGCCGTCCCAGCGGAATCGTGCAGGTACGCAGGCTTACAGCGGTGCCGGAAGGGCGCCGGGAGACGGTGCGCGTGCACGAGGTGGCGACCCCGCTGCCCCAGTGCGCGATCGCTGCTCCGGGCGAGCTTCTGAGTGAGGCCCTCGACCGGCTCAGCCTGCGCACCGGCATGTACATCCTCGTCGTGGACGCGGGGCATCTGGTGGGGATCGTCACCGGGAAAGACATCTCCCGGCTGATGCAGCGGCACACCCTGGGCGGCAAAGGGCCCAACTGAGCACGAGGAACAGTGGTGTTGTCGCTTCTTGTCCCTCATGTGGCGGGTGCGCGGCATCCGTATGCTCGCGGCGCCACAATGGGGGGTGTGGGACACGCCTGCCGTTGCGGAGAGGCGGGACACTTCGATGCGGTACATAAAGGTGACTGCCCTGAGTCATACCGGGCTGGTTCGTGATCATAACGAGGACAGCCTTGTGGCCGGTCCATGGACGCTGTGCGGCACCGTGACCGAGAACCCGCAGACGCTTGTGTTCCCTCTCGGCAAACCACTGGTCGTCGCGGTTGCCGACGGCATCGGCGGGCAGCCGGCCGGTGAGGTGGCCAGTGCTCTGATCGTCCGGCAACTGGCGTCGTTCGGTCCTTCACTGGACAGCGAGGAAGCCGTACGTGACGCGCTGAACATCTGCAATCACGTGGTGTACGCGGCCGCCGACCGTGATCCGGCGCTGCTCACCATGGGCACTACAGTTGCGGGTGCCGTCGTGCTGGCAGAGTCGCTGCTGGTATTCAACGTCGGCGACAGCAGGGTGTTCGATGCGACTCAGGACAGACTCCGTCAGGTGAGTGTGGACGACAGTCCGCCGCTGCCGCGAGGACAGCGCACCACGTCTCTCATCACGCAGGCGCTCGGTGGTGCTCCCCGGTTCAGCGCCATCACACCGCACGTCACGACGTCGCCGCTCTCTGCCGGCGATCGTTACCTGGTGTGCACCGATGGCCTGACCGACCCCGTGCCGGAGGACGCACTCGGTGACGTGCTGCGGGTCCATGACGACGGCAGGGCCGCTTTCGAGCTGTGGAAGGCCGCCATCGAAGCGGGAGGTCCCGACAACATCACGCTCGCGATGATCGGCATCGGTGCGTAGTGGCGGATGCCTCGCCGTCATCCCGACGGGTACACGGAGAGCACGGCAGGCCCTGGCGATGTCGGGGCAGTGACGACGGCTCAGGTTGCTGACCAGGGCCGAGCGGTTCGAACGTACACGCACGGTGCGAACCGCCGCACGGGGGGCCTTGCCCGCGTGTGCACCGTCGACTCGGCCTTGCATTCGTCATCCTGACGGGATGACAGATGACGCGGACGACCGACTGCAGACCTCCGCGCGCGGCTGGCTGACGCTCCAGCTCGCCGTGCTGGGCTTCGCCGGGCTGTGTGGGGCGATCAAGAGCGGCGGCACGGGCGGCTCGGCCGCGCCGCGCGCCGTGGAGGCGGTGGCCGGGGTGCTGGTGCTGCTCGCTCTCGGTGTCGCGTGCGTGGCGACGTACCTCGTGGCGCGGATCGCCTGGCCGGTGCACGCGCCGCCGCCGACGGACGCGGTACGGGCCGGGCGGCGGCTCCGCCTCGGCATCGGCCTCACGTTCCTGGCCGTGCTCCTGGTCGCTGTCGCGGCCAGCACGGCGTGGTGGCCGGAGGAGGGGTCATCGAAGGCGGGGGCCCTGGTCGAGGTCTCCACCGCTTCCGGCACCTGGTGCGGCACCCTGCGGCCGAGCGGCGGGGGCGCCCTGGGCCTGGAGGTCGCGGACACCGGGCAGGCTGTGGACATCCCACTGGGGGAGGTGGCAGCCCTCCTGCCGGTCGGCACCTGCGGCACGTGACGCCACGCTGTAACCCCTCTGAGACCCCGGAGCACGGCTCGACGGGCCGGTGATGCGCGTGAGCCCGGAGAGAGGTCCGGACAACGCCGAAGGCCCTGGTCTCTGACCGGGGCTTTCGTTCACGAGCGGATGACGGGAATCGAACCCGCGCCATAAGCTTGGGAATCACCCGGTGCTTCGGCAGGTAAATAGCACTTGACCTGTGGAAACGCGCGGCATGGCCTCAGCGTGGACTTGCCTGGCAGGCCCCTAGGTGACCGCCGTTTACCGCCCCTCTGGCACGTTGTGGCACGGGCGCTTTCCCCCGAGGCTCTATGGCTGAGACTGCCCGCCAGGCGGTCGAGGTGGCGCTGGGCGAGTTTCGCGAGCGCGGGCCCGTGTTCGTAGCCGAGCGGCGCGAGTTACGGGGGAGGACGTAGCCATCCGGCTCGTGCGTACGTCTGCTCCATGAGCTGTCGGTAGGCGCCGGCGAGCAGGCCGGGCCAGTCGCCGGTCAGGGGTGGGCGCATCCGGGACTCGGCGGCGAGGGCCGCGTGCTGGGCCGCCGCTTCCTCGACGGCCTGGCGATCGCCCAGTCGGCGATCGGCTGCCGGTCCGGTCGCCAGGGGCTCAGCCAGGGGCTCGGGGTGCCGTGCAGGATCCCGGCGGTGAGTTCCTGGGCGATCAGCGGGGAGACGTGCAGGCCGTCGAGGTGCGTGCCGGTGGCGCCCCACAGGCCGGGGCGTCCGGCGTTCCCGAGGAGGGGGTGTCCGTCGAGTCCCACGGGGCGGTTGCCGTGGTGGACGCGGTCGACCTTGGCGCCGGTCAAGCCGTGGTGGAGCTGGCCGAGACCGGCGTCGAGGAGGAAGCGGAGAGCACCGGCGGTGGGCGTGTCGCCGGGGTGGAGGGCCGGTGCGGCGGAGGCGCCGAGATACCAGGTGCCGTCGGCCTGCGGGACGGCGTGGAACCCGCACGCGTAGGCACGGTTGGGCGTGCGCAACACCACCGGCGGCATAGGGGCGGCGGTGGGGCGGAGGGCGACGGCGGTGCCCTCGGCCGCGACCACCGGCAGGACGGGCAGTTCCGGGTCGAGACGTTCCAGGAGCGCGCCGACCCACGCGCCGGCCGCGAGGACGGCCCGACCGGCCCTGAACGTGCCCTTGCGGTTGGCGAGTTCGTACCCGATTCCGTGGGCGCGCAGCCGCCCGGTCCCCGTGCGGTGTACGTTCGGCAGCCCCGGAGCGCCGACTCGTCCAGTGGCCCGGACGCCGCGTTCAGCAGGATGTAGGTCCCCGCCCCGTACCCGTCCGCAGGCGCCGCCACCCCGGCCCGTTCCCGTACGCCCTCGCGCCAGGCCGGCCGGCGCGCGGTGGCCTCCACGGCCATCCTCAGACGCAGTTCGCCATGCCGGGTCCGCAGACCGGCCGCCGTCACCTCGCCCAGCACTCCGAGCATGGCGCCGGCCGCCTGCGAGGCATCGGGACCGCGCTGCCCCGACAACACGATCCGCAGCTCCGGCTCGGCGCACGCCAGTGTGTACGCGATCGACCTGCCCAGCACCCCCGCGCCCACGACCACCACGTCGACGTCCGTCACAGAGCCCCCTCCCGTGCGTATCGCCTCACAGGCTTCCCCGGCGTACGGAGCCACACCTGGCGCACGGTTTCAGTCCTGCGGCCAAGTGCTGAGAAGGCGCTTGGTGGGTGGAGGGCAGGGGTGGTTCCGAGCTGTGGCTTCGTTCGTCTCAAGGAACAGCGATTGTCGACCGGTTCCGGAGTCAGTTGTCGATCAGCCGGCTCGCGAGTGTCGACGAGAAATGACGGCACTGCCGAGTGAGTGAGGGGAACGCGGGACGGCCAGCCGCCCGTTAGGGCGGCCGGCCGTCGAGGCAGGTAGCGGCTTGGGCGATACGTATGTGGCGGACGCGGTGCTACTGGACCAGCAAGGCCAGTGCTTCCTTCGCGTTGTGCTCGGCGATTTCCTGCATCAGCGTGCGGTGCGGGAAGTCGCCGTCGAGCAGGCGAAGGGGGCCGGCCACCAGCGAGAGACGCATCGCGAGCATGTAGAGGTCGAGCCGTACCGGATCGAGTCCGGGACGTGACAAGGCTGGGTACTGGTCGCCGAAACGAAGCTGCAGGAACACGTGCTCCCACTCGACATCGAAGAACATCAGGCCCTCGATGTCGATGAGGACGGGATGTCCGGACGCATCGACCAGAACGTGATCGGGCCCGAGTTCGCCGTGGATCAGTCCGTGCTGCGTGCGCGGAGCCACCCTTGTGGCCAGCTCCTGCAGGCGATCGTGCAAGGGAGCCGCGGCTGATTCGATCCTGGGAACGCGTTCGGCCGCTTCTGCGAGATCCTCGATGGCGCGCTCGAGCACCAGTTGCTCGCATGAATCGCCACTGGCTTTGTCGCCCCGTTCGAGCACGTCCACCCTGCCGTAGTGTCGGCTGTGCTGCTGGTGCATCACATCCAGCATTGCCGCCAGCTCGCTCAAGGCATGTGATGCGTGTGCGGGATCCGTCTTCAGGAGCGCTTCCAGAGTGCCGCCGGCAACGTCCTCGACAACTGCCACATCCGCCGGGCAGCGGCGTCTGCTGTCGTCAGCCAGAAGCACTTGTGGAACCCGGACGCCGAGGCGGTCCAGCCTCCGCTGAGCGGCCAGGAAGGGGACCAGCCCGGAGGCGGGAGCGAACGGATGGGCCGCATCGATGGCTTCTGCAGCCGGCCAGAAGTTCTCGGCCTCGGCCCAGCTGTAGACGATCACACTCGCTGCACGTGATCCGCTCGTGTGAACCCGGTAGACCCCCTTCTTGCTCCCGCCGCGCAACCGGTCCACTCCGACGACGCGGGCTCCCGCCCCCAGTGCCTCATGCACGATCCCTGACAAGGCTTCACCATCCGTGAACTGGCGCATCCACCGACCCTATCCCCGGCCAGGTGCGCCGGTGGGCCGAGTCCGTCTCCGCGATCGAGCACCCGCCCTCATGTGCTTCTGCTGTGCGGATCTGAGGGGAGGGGACGGTCAGTGCCCGACGCGGACCAAACCTGGCGCCAGGCTGTATGCCTGAGTCATGCCCCCGGCTCCTCCGTCACGGGCAGGCACTCGGCGAGCAGGTCGACGACGTCGCGCCATGCTCGCCGCGCGTGCTGTGGGTGGTAGCCGACGCCGGGGACCGTGGGGTGGTCGACCGGCGGGTGGTGGAAGGCGTGCAAGGCGCCGCCGTAGACCGTGAGGCGCCAGTCGACGCCCGCGGCCTGCATCTCGGCGGTGAACGCGTTCCGTTGCGCGGGCGGCATGATCGGGTCTTCCGACCCGACCCCGGCCCACACCGGGCAGCGGATGCGGGCTGCCTCGCCCGGTCGGCCCGTGGTCAGTGCGTTGACGGTCCCGATCGCGCGCAGGTTGGCGCCGTCGCGCCCGAGTTCCAGCCCGATGGCGCCCCCGGTGCCGTAGCCGACGGCGGCGATCCGGTCGGGGGCGGTCCGCGGTTCGGTGCGCAACACGTCGAGTGCCGCATGGCCGATGCCCCGCATCCGGTCGGGGTCGGCGAGCAGCGGCAGGCAACGGGCCAACATCTCCTCGGGGTCGCCCAAATAGCGCCCGCCGTGAAGGTCGAAGGCCAGCACTACGTATCCCAGCTCGGCGAGAGCATCGGCCCGGCGGCGCTCGACGTCGCTGAGTCCCATGCCCTCTGGTCCGAGCAGCACCGCGGGCCGGCGGTCGACACCGGCCGGGAGCGCGAGGTGCCCGATCATCGTCAAACCGTCGGCCGGGTACTCAACCGTACGCGTCGTGATCGTCGTCATGAGACTGGACTGTAGTGATCGTCGAGCCCGGTTCGGTCGGTGTTCTGCCGCCGGCAGAACAGGGTGCGTGTCCCTCGTGCCCCTCTGAAATACGGGGGACGAGCGCTCAGGGCTTCAAGATGATCTCGTTGCCCCTCTGGCGCGTACCTCGGCCACGCCCCCCGTATGGGTGGGGAGATCCACCGAGCAGGTGTGGGATCACCTCCGAGCAAGGGGTGGCCGTTTTCAAGGTTCTGTCCGCACTTCCGTGAACGATCTTTCGGTGGCAACCAGGCGGATCAGTAACGTTCGGGAATCGCGTGATTCGCTTCAGGCTGGACCCAGGTTCTGTCGTCGAATGTCACGCCCATCAGGAGTGAGGCGAGGGCGACGGCTGTTTCGTAGGGTTCGGCGGCTTTGTAGTATCGGGTGGCGCTGCCGCGGCACTGCTTCCAGTGGTTGAAGCACCGTTCCGCGACATTGCGGTGCTTGGAGACCGCGCGGTCGAAGGCCGGCGGCCGGCCTCTGTGGCTGCTGCGCCGGGCCCGCTTGCCGGCCCCGGCGGCCCGCTCGGGAATCGTGTGCGGGATGCCCGGGCGGAGCCAGGCGCGGATTGCTTTCGAGCTGTAGCCCTTGTCGCCCAGGACGTGATCGGGTCGGATGCGGGGGTGCCCGGGTCCGGTTCGGGGCACCCGGATCGCTTCCATCACGGTGGTGAACTGGGTGCAGTCGTTGGTGTGGCCGCGCGTCGGCGCGGTCCACGGCGTCGTCACAGGGCTGTGTTCCGTTCCGCCGCCGGGAGACCGCTGGAGGCGCGAGGCGGCATCACCTGCTCTCCACGGCAGGACCACTTCGGGGCTCAAGGACTCGGTCGCCCCACGCAGTGTCTCCCGGCCCGCCTTGGCGGGGATGGTCAGAAGAAGCCGAGCTTCTTCGGCGAGTAGCTGACCAGCAGGTTCTTCGAGTGCTGGTGGTACACGCCTCGCGTGGCCGCTGACCAGTGGAAACGGCCATGATTCGGCTTGGCTGTAGGCGGCTGGTCCGTGTATGGCCCGGATCTTGGTCGGCCTCGTCCCTGGCCCCGAAGAGCGACCGCCATGCGGGAGCAGTTCGCACCGAAGGACGACAGCCGCTCAGCCCCGCCCCCTTATGGCCACGATGAACCGCGAGTTGTGATCCCTGCATCCCCGCTCGCGCGGGGACCACTGCTGCGGTGGCCGCCTTGACCGTCCGGGGACAGCTCGGTATGGGTGACGGTGGCGATGCTGCGCAGCTGGTCGAGGTCGATGCGGCTCCAGCACCGTTTCACGCGCGGGCGCGGACTGTTTTCACCGACAGGCCGGTTTCGGCGGCGATCGCGGCCCAGGTCAGGCCCTGGGCTCGCAGAGCTTGGATGGATGCCGCGTCGATGCCGGGGGCCGGCCGGTTCAGCTGCCGGGCCTGGAGGTGGGTGCGCCGTTCGGCTTGGGGGATGCGGCGCAGGATCGTCCTGCCGTCCACGCCGAGCTCGCGGGCGATGGCCGATGCGGAGCACCCGGTCCGGTAGCGGGCGAGGATCTCCTCTTGACCGCAGTGGGCTCAGGGAAGCCGTGCTCGCGCCGGTCCCAGACCACCTCGTCGCCCACCCGCACGACGAACACCCCGCCCGTGCCGGGCTTGAGGGCCAGCTCATCCAGCTCGGCCTCGAAGGTGGTCGGCAGCTCCTGCGCCAGCCAGGCCGCGCGCGGCAGCCAGCGGCACTGGGTGCAGTACTCGATCCGGACCTGGCGGGTCTCGGACGTCATCCCAGATGCACCGACCAATCCTGTTCGGCCGCGGGCTTGCCGTGCAGGTCGGGGACCTGCTTGAGCCACGCGGGGCGTCCTCGCTGATTCCTCGCCGCCCGCCGCGCGTTCTCCGCGGCGAGCTCGTCCCGGTGGGGGAAGTCGGTGGGCAGCCACTGCCGCGACGCCCGCACGCGCGCGTGGAGGTAGGCCACATACGCCTCGCGCTCCTCGCCCGGCGTGGCGAACCCGCCGTCGGTGAGCCAGGCGTCCGGCACCTCGGCGACGATCCCGCGCAGCAGCTCCTCGGTCACCTTCGGCGCGAGTTCGGCGTCGGCCGCGCGCACGTCGGGGCCGTAGTGGCCGAGGGCGTGGTGGCGGAAGTCGTACACCTTGGCGGGGTCCGCGCCGTCCCAGCGGTGGTGGAAGACGAGCGCCGCGCCGTGGTCGATGAGCCACAGCCGCGGCGGTACGGTGCCCAGCGTCGGCCACACCATCAGGTTGGAGCTCTGGACCGTACGGTCGACGTTGACGGTCAGCGCGTCCATCCAGACGATCCGGCCCGCCTCCAGCGGGTCCACGGGGAGGACCTCGGCGATCTCGGGGGTGAAGTCGCGGGCGCCCGGCAGGTGATCCATGCCGAGGTTGAGGCCGGCGCTCGCCCCGTGCAGGTCGCGCACCTCCTGATGCGGCTCGTGCGCGGCGACGGCCGGGTCGAAGTGCACCAGCACCAGTTCGGGGAAGCGCAGCCCGAGGGCCCGGGCCAGCTCGCCGACGATCACCTCGGCGACCAGCGCCTTGCGGCCCTGCGCGGAGCCGGTGAACTTCACGACGTACGTGCCCAGGTCGTCGGCCTCCACGACTGCGGGCACGGAGCCGCCGGACCGCAGCGGGGTCACGTATCGAACAGCAGTCACATCGCGCAGCACACCGGCCAGGGTAGTTCAGCACCGCGGGACCGCCGGCGCGGGACGAGGCGCCGGCGGTCCCGCGGCGGGGACGGTCACATGCCGTGCGTCGGCATGTCCTGTGTGCACACGACGTGGACGACCAGGTCGGCCGGCTCGATCCGCGGGTGCGCGCGGTGGGGGTGCGGTGACGGCAGGAGCTGGCCCTTGCGTACGGCGACGATCCAGCCGGTCGCGGTGTCGTTGGGGCGGCTCTCCAGCAGGTCGGCGGGTTCCTCGATGAAGCGGGCGCCCTTGCGGGCCTTGATGGTGAAGCCGCCGCTGTAGGCCTGGAAGGGCGCGGGACAGAACAGCTCGTGGGGGCGGCCGTCGGCGCCGCCGCGGATCACCTTGCCGGTGATGTGGCGCGGCGGCTGGGGCGGGTCCGCCGCGGCCGGGGCGGCGCAGAGGCCGAGCAGGGTCACGGCACTCGCGACGGCCGCGAGAGCGGCCCGAGTCGTGCGCATGGCAGTAGTCCTCCTTGGAGCAGGGGAAGGGGGAGACGGCCCATTGCTAGCAGCGCGTCGATCCGCGCCCCGGTGGACACGCAGAGTGAGACACCGATGGGCCATGCCGAATCGTTCCGCTCGGACGTCAGCCCCCAAATCGCTACGGTGTGTGATCTACTCGCCCCGTTCAGTCACTCTGTGTGGTCACCCGGCTCCGTCCGGGTGGCTGCCATGCGCTCTTAAGGAGCCTGATGTCCCGCAGAAGGAAATGGGCGCTCGCGGTCGGCTGTGCCGCGATCGCGCTGTCCGCCACCGCGCCCGCCGGCGCCTCCGTGCCGTCCGCCCGCTCGAAGCCCTCCCCGGCGCACGAGTCCCCCGTCCGGTCGGGCGGCGTCCGCATCACCGACGAACAGGTCCGCGCCGAGGTGCGCCCCGCCGAGGTGGAAGCCCTCGGCCAGGGCGCCGCCGAACAGCTGGCCCGCGACCGCATCGGCATGCGGGCCATGGACCACGGCTACTCGCAGCCCATGCGGACCCGCAGCCTCAAGCGGCTGACCGAGTCCCAGAGGGAGATCAACTCGGCGTTCGACGCCGAGAGCTGGGGCAAGTTCACCGAGTACTTCCCCAGCCCCGACTTCGGTGACCACGTCGCTCTGCTGCCCACGGGCAAGGTCCTGCTGTTCTCCTTCGAGCCCGTCGAGGACAGCCCGAACAAGGAGACCGCGCCCACCGACGTCATCGGCGGCGACAACGCCGGACGCGCCTACGTCTGGGACCCGAAGGAGGGCACGAAGGCCTCCGCCTTCAAGGCCGTACCGCCGCCCGTCGTCGAGGTGGACGACGGCACGGACGAGCCGCGGCCCGCGCCGATCTTCTGCGCCGGCCACTCCTACCTGCCCAACGGCATGGTGGGCGTCTTCGGCGGCAACCTCGGCGGCAACCACGGCTCCGGCGCGCACCTCGCGCTGGTCTTCGACCCGTGGAAGGAGACCTGGCTCCAGCAGCAGGACATGGCGGAGGGCCGCTGGTACCCCACCGTGGTCACCGGCGCCGACGGCCGGCAGTTCATCACCTCCGGCCACGGCGACGTCGGATGGGGCGTGCTGTCCAAGTCGATCGAGCGCTTCCCCGCCAAGGGCACGGCCGTCTCCCTGGACCCGGCGGCCAGGCCCCGGGGCCAGTCGCTCGACAGGTGGCCCGTCAAGGCCGAGTTCACGGTCGACTACCCGCACCTGTTCTCGCTGCGCGACGGCCTGATCTACGGGTTCGGGCGCAACTACGACGAGCAGTACGTCTTCGACCCGAAGCAGGAGACCAGCCGCAAGCTCACCAACCGGCCCGACGGCGGCATGCGCAACTACGGCTCCGCCGTCGCCCTGCCCAACGGCGTCAACGGCCCGGACTCCGTCCTGATCCTCGGCGGCAACCGCAACGACCCCAACACCTACAAGTTCTCCGGCGGCCGCTGGACCAAGGACACCCCGCGCGCCTTCGGCCGCACCCAGGACGACACGCTGATCCTGCCCGACGGCACGCTGTTCACCGTCAACGGCGGCTACGACATCCGCGACTACGGCAACGGTCCGTACAACCCCAACGCGGACGAGAAGTACCGGCAGATCGAGCTGCGCGACAGCAGCGGCCAGTGGCGCCTCGGCCCCGTCCAGCGGCTGCCGCGCGCCTACCACTCCAACGCGGTGCTGCTGCCCGACGGCCGCATCATGGTCACCGGCGACGAGCTCCAGCAGATCGCCAACGACCCGGACGTGAAGTCCGACATGAACGGCACGATCGAGATCTACGAGCCGGCCTACCTGCACCAGGGCGACCGGCCGACCCTGTCCGGCGTCCCCACCGCCCCGCAGGGGTACGCCGCCAACCTGCGGGTCAGCACCAGCACTCCGGACCGGGTCAGCCGGGCCGTCCTGATGGCCCCCATCACCTCCACCCACTCGGTGGACACCAGCCAGCGCCGGCTCGAACTGCCCATCACCAGCCGCGCAGGCAACAAGCTCGTGCTGCGCACCCCCGCCTCGGCCGAGGAAGCGCCCCCCGGCTACTACCTGCTGTTCCTGCTCGACGACCAGGGCGTGCCCAGCACCGCCCAGTGGGTGCAGCTGCGCCCGGGCGCCTGACCGCGCCCGACCCCGTCCGTCCCCGACACCCTCAGGGAGACTCATGCCCGCTCAGCTCACGCTGCGCGACAGCACCGAGATCCAGGGCGACATCCTGGCCGGTTTCAAGAAGGACAACATGTCCTTGCTCCTCCTCCAGTTCGGCGACGTCACCGCCGCCCGCTCCTGGCTGGAGGCCCTCGTCCCGCAGATCGCCACCACCCGGCAGGTCGCCGAATTCAACGCCCGGTTCAGCGAGGCCCGGCGCAACTCGATGGGCGACGACCCCCAGCACCTCAAGGCCACCTGGCTGGGACTCGCGCTCACCCATCCCGGACTCCAGTTCTTCACCGGCAAGGAGAAGCTCTTCGACTCCGTGCCCGGCGGGAGCACGGTCGAGGCGTTCGTCCAGGGCGCGTCCGACCGGGCACTGGCCCTCGGCGACACCGACGACAGCGATCCGAAGGGCTGGCTGTTCGGCTACGACCACTCCCGCGTCGTGCACGCCGTCCTGACGATCGCCTCCGACACCGAGGACGACCTCAAGAACGAGCTGGCCCGGCAGCGTGAGGCGGCTTCCCGCGCCGGGGCCGTCGTGGTCTTCCAGCAGGACGGGACCACCCTGCCCGGCGACTCCGCGGGCAAGGAGCACTTCGGCTTCAAGGACGGCGTCAGCGAGCCGGGCGTGCGCGGCTTCGAGGAGGAGGACCCGGCCCGCCCCGGCTATGTGCTGGGCCACCCCGGCACCCGGCTGATCTCGGCCGACAAGTTCGTCGTCGACGCCACCGGCGACGGCAAGCGGCCCGCCGGTGTCCCGGCCTGGATGTGCAACGGCTCCTTCCAGGTCCTGCGCCGCCTCCACCAGGACGTGCCCGGCTGGTGGGCGCAGGTCGGCGTCGAGCTCAAGCGGCTCAAGGCCGCCAAGGCAGTCGACGACCGGACCACCCAGGAGTGGCTCGCCGCCCGTCTGGTGGGCCGCTGGCCGTCCGGCGCGTCGGTCGCCAACTGCCCGATGAAGCCGGCCGGGAAGCCGGAGCCCGAGCCGGACAACGACATCACCTTCAAGGACGACCCCGACGGTCTGGTCACCCCGCTCTTCTCCCACCTGCGCAAGACCAACCCGCGCGACGGACTGGTCGACGGGGGCGAGCTGGTCGACGAGAAGTTCATGGACGAGCGGCGCATCATCCGCCGAGGCATCCCCTACGGGCGGCCTTTCAACCCCACCCAGGGCGAGGGAGGCGGCGCCGACGACCCCCGGGGGCTCGTCTTCGTCTGCTACCAGGCCGACCTGGTGCGGCAGTTCGAGTTCATCCAGGCCGACTGGGTCAACGACCCCGACTTCCCGCACGACCGCCCGCACCGGCCGGGCCCCGATCCCATGGTGAGCGGGCAGCTGACCGATGTGAACGACGGCCAGGTCAGCTTCGAGAGCCGTAACGCGGCGGGTGAGCGGCAGACCACGACGCTCGGGTTCCGTCCGTTCGTCAGGACCGAGGGCGCGGTGTACGCCTTCAGCCCCTCCCTGAGCACTCTGCGCGGTCTCGCCCAGGGGCGCCTGGAGGGCGGCGGGTCGGTCACGCCCGTGCCGGATCCCCAGGCGCGGCCGGTCGACGCGGTGGTCCCCCAGCCCGGGCACCCGGGCCGCTACCTCGCCTTCCAGGGCGGGAAGGCCGTCCCACTCACCTCCTCGGTCGGCGGTGGCGACGCCACCCTCGCACTCGACGGCTCGGGCGCGCGGCCGCTGTCCTTCTGGGACGACCTGCACGACATCAAGCGGGTCGACGCCGCCTGGCCCGTCCCGGGCCGACAGGAGATCGGCGGGGAGTCCGGCCACTGGCTGTTCTTCACGGGCGACGACGGCAGGCAGCGCTACCGGTACGTCCTCGTCGACGGACAGGAGCCCGTCCGGGTCAGGGTGGACGGCAACCGGGCGCGGCCGCTGAGCCAGTGGAGCTCGTTCGACGCCGCCCCCGACCCCGTCACCCACGTCGACGCGGTGCTGCCGATCCCCGACAAGCAGCCCGGGGGTGACGGCCGGTACCACTACTGGATGTTCCACACCACGCCCGCGGGCCAGCGGTACCGGATCATCTCCCTGCAGGCCGGGGGGTACCGGGACCGCCGCGAGAGCGACGACAACGACATCTCGCTGTGGTCGTCCCTCGCGGGGGTGGAGCACGTCGACGCCGTCCAGCCCGTGCCTGGCCGGCAGCCGGGCAACGCCCAGAACTGGTACTGGGTCTTCCACAAGGGCGGCTACCGGGTGATCAGCGTCGCCGACGGCTCGGCGCACACCGACGCCGTCGTCCAGCGGGACCGCCCGCTGCCGGGCTGACCCCACCCCACCGCCGAGGCCCCCGGGAACCCACCCCGGGGGCCTTGCCGTGACCGTTCACCCGCCGGTCAACGGGTCGGGCAGGGGCCGGTAGCGGGCGTCGGCGCCGTCCGCGCCGGTCCCACCCGCCAACTGCGCACCCGCCGCGCCCGCTGACCTGACGCCCTGCCTGGCCCTCGCCCACCCCGCCCGCGCGGGGATGGGCGAGGACCGGACAGACACCTCAGGCGCCTACGGCGAGTGTCGAGAGTCCGTGGGCGGTTGACCTCGGCGATGGCACGGTGCGGCTGGACAACACTCCCTGGTTCGTCCGCGGAGTCGCCAGTGGTGACGTCATCCGGGTTCAACCGGATGACGACGGTGTTCTCTGGGCCGGAGAAACGGTGCAGCCTTCGCAGAACTGCACCATCCGGCTCATCGTGCTGAAGGACGCCGGCTCAGCCGCCGCGCGGCAGAGCGTGCTGGAGGTCTTCCATCGCCTCGGCACGACGGGCGAAGGCATCGAGCGGTTCGGGATGGTGGCCTTGGATGTCCCGCCGCAGGCAGAGCTGCTGAAAATCCGCGAGCTGTTGGAGCACGGCGAGACGAGGGAGTGGTGGCACTGGGAAGAAGGGTGTGTCACTGCCGCCTGGGAAGCCACTGCGCGACCGTGAGGGCAGCGGTGCCCCGTCCCAGACCGCAGTGAGCCAGGTTGCATCGTTCTCGTGCAGGAACCGACCGTTCAGGCCCGTCATGTCCATTCGCCGATCGCGGCGATCAGGACGGTGGCTTCGAAGCGGACGGCGAGCTTGTCGAACCGGATGGCGCTGCCGCGGCACTGTTTCAGGTGGTTGAAGCACCGTTCCGCGACATGGTGGTGCTTGGAGACCGCGCGGTCGAAGGCCGGCGGCCGACCTCTGTGGCTGCCGCGCCGGGCGCGGATCGCGTTCGAGCTGTAGCCCTTGTCGTCCAGGACGTGATCGGGTCGGATGCGGGGGTGCCCGGGTCCGGGTCGGGGCACCCGGATCGCTTCCATCATGGTGGTGAACCGGGTGCAGTCGTTGGTGTGGCCGCGCGTCGGCGCGGTCCACGGCGTCGTCACGGGGCTGTGTTCCGTTCCGCCGCCGGGACCGCTGGAAGTGTGAGGAGGCATCACCTGCCTTCCACCTCAGGACCACTTCGTGGCTCAAGGACTCGGTCGTCCCCCGCAGTGCCTCCCGGCCCGCCTTGGCGGGGACGGTCAGACGAAGCCGAGCTTCTTCGGCGAGTGGCTGACCGGCAGGTTCTTCGTCTCATGGTGGTACGCGCGCTGCACCCCCGCTGACCAGCCGGAACGGCCGTGACGGTCGTTGTCGGTGGAGCGCTGGTCCGCGAATGGCCCGGATCCTGGTGTCAGCCACCCCCCTCGGTGGGGAGGTGGGTTCGACCGGGGGAAGGAGCGCCACCGTGGGACGTCACCTTCCACCAGGACGTGTGGTGCTGGGGCCGCAACGTCGTCGCCCACGGGACGGCCCACCTCTTCGGGCTGCCCGATCCGCATCGACCGCCACCGCGTCACACTCCCGGACGGCGTCCTCGAGCTGTCCGCGAACCGCGACGTATGCCCGCCGGAGCCGTCAGAGCCGGACCATCCAGCTGACCGTGGTCCTCATCGTCCGGGCGATGGCGCGGTCCCGCACCGAGGGCGTACGGTCCTCGGCGGTGAGGGACAGCGTGTGGGTCCGAAGGTCGAGCAGCCGCAGGGCCGGGTCGGACACCCGTACGTCGGTGCGGCCCGCGAGGGACTTCATCTCCCGCCCGTCCAGGTACCAGCGGATCGTGAGTTGACGCCCGTCCGCCCCCGTCAGCCGGGGCACGAGGGCTTTGGCGGTGTCGCCCCTGCGGAGGGTGCGATCGGTGGGCGTGACGGGGGAGGCGATGCGCGCCTCGCGGTAGAAGCCGGCGATCATCGCCTCCACTCCGGGCAGATTGAAGGGCTTGCCGAGGGAGCGCATCATGGAGTTCTCGGTGGGACGCCGCAGTCCGGTGACGTAGTAGCCGCCGCCCTCGTACGCGCCGACGGCGCCGCCGTCGGGAGACTGCTCACCGAGCCAGCGGTGCCACTTGGTGCCCCGGTCGGCCATGTCGTCGGCGGTGAGGGTCGTGATGTTGGAGTCGGCGGGCTCGGGGCCCACGTAGCGCTCGTAGCCGGGATAGTCGGGGTAGAAGTACTCGTCGGCGAGCTTGCCCAGGGAGTGGCCGGTCTCGTGGATCGCGACCTGGCCGGATTTCTCGTTGCCCGCCGAGGCCGTTGATATGCCCTCGTAGCCGAGGGTCTTGCTGGGCTCGTTGTAGCCCGCGCCACCGTACTTGGTGCTGTTGGCGAGGACGAGCACCAGGTCGGCCTCGGGGGCCTTCGCCACGTATCCGTCGACCTTGTCCTGGTCGACGCAGAGCAGCCGCTCGATGCCGTCGCACCAGAAGTACGAGCCGAGAGCCGTGTCCCGGAGGGTGCCGGGAGAGGGGTCGCCGGAGATGCCGGACTGGTTCGAGACGGCGTCGACGGTCCAGACGTTGAAGAGGTTGCGGTAGGTGGTGTACGGCTCGACGGCCGTCAGCTCGGCCCATTTCCGCTGGGCGTCGGCGTGGAAGCGGGGCAGTTCGGCGACGGTGTAGCCGTCTCCGACGACGACGATGTCGAGCCGGTCGGCGATGGGGCCGTTGTCGATCACCTTGGCCACCTCGCCGTCGGCGACCGCCTCGGTCGCCGTCAGGCGGGAGGCCGGCTGGTTCCGGCCCCCCGGCGGCACATGCGTGTGGCCGGATCCGGCGAGCGTCCCGTGTTCCGGCCCGGGTATCTCGACCTCGACTCCGGCCGTGGGGGGTGCCGTCGGGTCCGCAGCGGCGCTGCCGGGTGCGGCGGCGAGGACGGCCGCGAGGGCGACGGCCACTCCGGCCGCCATGGCTCCGCGTCGTGCTGAACGCATGAAATCAGCCCCTTGTCAGGCGAGTTAACCGCCTCAGTAAATGTGCTGAACAAGTTGCTTAACCTAGAGGGAAGGCATGGGGTGCGCAATGCCTACTGCTTCTGGATACTGGGGAGTTCACGAACCAGGGGGTCCGCATGGACGATCCGGCCACGATCGGCCACCGAGTACAGCGCCTGCGCACTCAACGCGGGCTGACGCAGCGGCAGTTGGCCGAGCCCTCGTACACCCCCGCGTACGTCTCGACGCTGGAGTCGGGCAAGGTCAGGCCCTCGGAGACCGCACTGCGCTTCCTTGCGGAGCGGCTCGGTACGTCGTACGAAGAACTGACCACCGGCCGCCCCGCACACCTCGCCACCGAGCTGCGGCTCGCTCTCTCCGACGCCCACCAGCAGCTGGCCACCGGGACGGCGGACGAGGCCGCCGTGCGCTACCGCCGGCTCCTCGCCGACGCGGAGCACCTCGGGCTTGTTCCCGAGCAGGCCGAGGCGCTGCTCGGGCTCGGCGACTGTGCCCTGGAGACCGGTGAACTGGTCGACGCGGGCCATCACTTCCAGGCCGCCGAGCGGCTCCTCGCCGAGGAACCGCTGCCCCGCCGCGCACGCGCGATCCGGGGCCGTGCCGTCGCACACCTCCTGGCGGGGGAGCTGCGTTACGCCTGCTACCTGCTCGAATCCACCATCGACGAGCTCGGTGCGAGCGGCCTGGCCGACCCCGAGGCGCTGGTCATCCTGTACGCGGCCGTGATCGGCCCGTACATCGACATGGGTGCACACGCCCGTGCCGCGCACGCCGCCGAGCTCGCCCTGGCGCTGGCTCCGCAGGTCGACGATCCGGCGCTGGTGGCGGGCATGCACCGGCAGGTGGCTCGCACCTTCCTCGCCGAGGGGCGCACGGCCGACGCCGACGCCTCACTGGCCAAGGCGCAGGCGATCTACCAGCAGCTGAGCCTGTGCACCGATCTCGCGCACTGCCACTGGATGCGCGGCTACGTTCAGGCTCAGAAGGGTGAACTGGCTTCGGCTGAAAAGGAGTTGCGAGCCGCCCGGGACATGCTGAATGCCAAGCGCGCGGCTCTGTTCACCGCGCAGGTGGAGGTGGAGTTGGCCGATGTCCTCCGGCGGCTCGGACGGCACGACGAGGCGTCGGACCTGCTCTCCGCATTTCTTGAGCTGGGTGACCGGCACGGGGCGGTGCACGCGGGGGGTGCGCACAGGCTGCTCGGGCTGATCGCCGAGGAGCGGGGGGACAGCGAGACCGCCGAGGAGCACTACGTCATGGCGCTCGGACTGCTGGAGCGCAGCGGCGCGAGCGGCGACCTCGCCGATCTGTGCCGTCTGCTGGGCGACCTTCTGCGCCGCGGCGGCCGCACCGAGGCCGCGCTGGACGCGTACCGCACGGGGCTGGGCCATCGCTCGCCCCCCGGCACGACGACGCTGGGGCCGGCTCCGACGGCACTGGCGTTCCCGCGGCACTGAACGAGCAGCCGACAGTGTCCTTCCGGCCTGGTCCGGATCCCGGTTTCGCGACACGGCCAATTGCGCCGATGGAGGGCCCGGTACTGCTCCATGCCCGCTGAGGGATCACCGAGGCGCGACCGGCACACCCGTCACCGCATCGCCGGCACGGGCGACTGGTGAACAGGCCTGGACCGCGACCGGTCCGCGAGATGCCCTTGCACGGCCCGTCGGTTGCACACGGTCTTCTCGCGGTGCCGGCATGTGCCTGCCGAGCTGATGCCTGGCGAGGACGATGTCCCCTCCAGGCGCCGAACTTCACGGCTCTGGAAGAACCCGAGCTTCTTCGGGGAATAGCTCTGCAGAATGCTCTTGGTCTGTTGGCGGTACAGGGCCCGCACCCGCGCTGGCCGTAGTAAACGGCAGTTGTTGCGTGTTCTTGGCTGCGGCTGGTCCGGAAATGGTCCGGATCTTGGTCCGCGTCGAACTTACAGCTCGGGGGTGGCTGAAGTACGCAACCAGGCTGTGGTCCTTAACGATCGGGCCGGCATCCGGAGCCTGAAGGGGCAGTCCCGGCGCATCGGCATCGGGGCGGTCCATGCCGTAGAGGAGGTCGATGTCGAGGCGGGGAACTGCTCCTACGGAGATCCGCTCGGCGGTCACCGTCACCGTCACCGTCGCGGGCGAGGTCTCGAGCGAAACCATGGTCTCGCTGATGTCGCAGAGGCGGGTGAGCTCATCCGCATCACGATCCCGGTTCCCGCGCACCTCGCCAACTGCCTGTGCACGCTGCGCATGCTCCATGTCTTCGCGGACGGGGCGTGCCGCCGAGCGCTGAGTCGACACCGGACGCCCTTCACCACCGTGAGGCGGTCAGGGACCGGCTCGCAGAGCTCCTCGATCTGATCGTCGAACGGTGAGCATGCCTTGTAGTCGGGCCGGACAGCGGCCGCGAGTGCGGTGGCCACCGGTGTGAGGCCCGGACCGGTGGGTGCACGCCTGGTCAGGAACGCCCTTGGCCCTCAGCCCGAGACGGCCTCGGCCCAGCCGCGGTTGACGGTCTCTCTTGCCTTCTCCCTCTGCGCCTCCGTCGGAAACGTCGGCGTGCCCTCGACCGTCGGCAGTTTCTCGGCGGCGGCCTTGTCGAGGGTGCCGTCCTTCTCCATGGCGTCCATGAGGACGGGGCGTGCGTAGGCGCCGAGCCGGAGGTTCTGGCCCTCCGGGCTGAAGACGTACTCCTGCCACAGACGTGCCGCCGCGGGGTGCGGAGCGTCTTTGTTCACCCCGTTCGCGTAGTACTGAGCGAAGCTGCCGTCGAAGGGGATGGCGGTCTGCCAGTCGACGTCCGTGCCCTTCTCGCGGAATTCGTCGGCGTATCCGAGGTTGAGGAAGTCCCAGTCGATGCTGATCGGGGTCTGGCCCTTCGCGATCGTGGCCGGGGTGGATTCGACCGGGATGAAGTTGCCGTTCTTGCTGAGCTCGGCGAAGAAGTCGATGCCGGGCTGGACGTCGTCGAAGGAACCCCCGTTGGCCAGGGCCGCCGCGTAGACCCCGGCGAAGGCGGAGCCGGACTTGGTGGGGTCGCCGTTGAGCGCGACCTTGCCCTTGTACTCGGGCTTGCGCAGGTCGGCGAAGGTCGCGGGGCAGGTCGTGACGCGCTTGGCGTCACAGCCGATCGAGATGTAACCGCCGTAGCTGTTGTACCAGCGGGCCCGGTCGTCCTTCTGTTCCTTGGGGATCTCGTCGTACGCGGCGACCTTGTACGGAGCGAGCAGGCCCTGACGTGCCGCGGACTGCGCGAAGGAGCCCCCCACGTCGATCACATCGGGGGCGCGGCCTCCGTCCCTGTGCTCCTTCAGGGCGTTGATCTCGTCCTGGCTGGTACCTTCCGGGTTCTCCACCGTGACCCTGATCCCGTACTTCTTCTCGAAGCCGTCGATCATTGCGCCGTAGTTGGCCCAGTCGCTCGGGAGCGCGATCGTGTGGAGCGAGCCTTCCTTCTTGGCCGCTGTGGTCAGTGCTGCCATGCCGCCGGCGTCCGCGGCGGAGGTGGCCGCCGCGGGTGCCCTGGGCGCGGTGGTGGGCTTGTCTTCGCAGGCGCCGAGGGGCGCCGCGAGGACCAGGCAGGCGGCGACGAAGGCTGTCCGGAGACGAGGTGCCGGCACAAAGGCTCCATAACGGGCGGTCGCGTACTGATCGAGGCCAGCGTACGTTCGGCGGCCTCGGCGGCGCAGTCCCAGACGGTGGTGTCCGCTGTCTTCCCTGCGGCTGCCGTACCGGCGCGTTCTCAGAACCCCTCGTCGTCCCACCCGGCCAGGAGCGCCTCCCCGAGATCCATCGCGGGCGGTGCGGCCCCGTCGAGGAGGGCCTGCTCGCTCCAGATGATCTTGCCGCGTGCGGTGTAGCGGGTGCCCCAGCGCTCGGCGAACTGCGCGACGAGGAACAGGCCGCGACCGCCCTCGTCGGTGGCCTCGGCCCGGCGCAGGTGCGGGGAGGTGCTGGACCCGTCGGAGACCTCGCAGATCAGGCTGCGGTCGTACAGCAGCCTCACCCGGATGGGCTCGGTGCCGTAGCGGATGGCGTTGGTTATCAGTTCGCTGAGGATGAGTTCCGTGGTGAAGGCGATCTCCTCCAGGCCCCAGTCCGCCAGTCGGCGGGCGCAGGCGTTGCGCACCGGGGACACCGCCGCAGGGTCGGGGCGCACGTCCCACTCGGCGATCCGCGCGGGGTCCAGTCGGCGGGTGCGGGCCACCAGCAGCGCGACGTCGTCGCTGGGCCTGGTGGGCAGCATCGCGTCGATCACCGCGGTGCAGGTTTCCTCCGGGGTGCGGGCGGGCCCGGCCAGGGCGGCGCGCAGCGCTGCCAGGCCCGCGTCCGGATCGCGGTCGCGGCTCTCGATCAGCCCGTCGGTGAAGAGTGCCAGCCGGGAGCCTTCGGGCAGGGTGACCGTCATGGTCTCCATGGGCAGGCCCTCGCCCAGGCCCAGCGGCGGGGAGACGGGCACCTCGGGGAAGGACACGGTTCCGTCGGGGCGAACCAGAGCGGGGCCCGGATGCCCGGCGGTGGCGGCCGTCACCTGCCCCGAGACGGGATCGTAGATGGCGCACAGGCAGGTGGCTCCGGTGATCCCCTGCCACTCCTGCTCGTCGGTGTCGATGTGGGCGACCAGCTCGTCCAGGTGGCTCAGGAGTTCGTCCGGAGGCAGGTCGAGGGTGGAGAAGTTGTACACGGCGGTGCGCAGACGGCCCATGGTGGCGGCTGCGTGGAGACCGTGGCCGACGACGTCGCCGACCACCAGGGCCACCCGGGTGCCGGGCAGCGGGATGACATCGAACCAGTCACCACCCACACCGGCCTGGGCAGCCAGATAGCGGTGCGCGACCTCGACGGCGGACTGCTCCGGTACGCCCCGGGGCAGCAGGCTGCGCTGCAGGGTCACGGCCATGGTGTGCTCGCGGGTGTAGCGGCGGGCATTGTCGACGGCCAGTGCCGCCCGGGCGGTCAGCTCCTCGGCGAAGGACACGTCCTCCTCGTCGAACGGCGGAGAGTCCTGCCCCCGCCAGTAGCCGGCCATCCCCAGCACCACGCCCCGGGCCCGCAGGGGCACGGCGATCAAGGAGTGGATGCCGCGGTCCAGGATCCGCAGGGCGTTGGCCGGGTCCTGGGTCCGCCAGCCGTGGGTGGTGCGCAGGTCCGCCTCCAGGACCGCACGGCCGGCGGCCAGCCCGGCCGCCATGGGGCTGGTGGGAACGAACCGGATCAGCTCGCCGACGGGGTAGAGCGGGTGGTCGCCCTGAAGGCCGACGGCGGCGGTGCGGCGCATCTCGGTGCTCGCTTCGGCCGGCTCCTCGCCGCGCAGCACCGGGTCCAGCAGGTCGACCGTGACCACGTCGGCGAACCGCGGGACCGCCACCTCCGCCAGTTCCTCCGCAGTGCGCTCGACGTTCAGCGTCGTTCCCACCCGCACCCCCGCGTCGTAGAGCAGCTTCAGCCGCTCGCGGGCCACCTCGGCCCTGCCGGAGAGTGCCCGCAGCTCGGTGGTGTCCCGCAGCGTGACGACGGTCCCGGCCTGCCCATAGGGGGCGGTGGGCCGGATGTTCACCGACAGCAGCCGATCGGCTGCCATGTGCAGCTCGTCGGTCGCGGAACGGCCCGATGCGATCGGCTCGGCGATCCCCTCCTCCAGACCCAGGTCCGTGACGGGGAGGCCTTCCGCGTCCACGGGCAGCCGCAGCAGCCGCCGCGCCTCGTCATTGGCCAGCAGCAGCCGTCCGCCGCCGCCGACGATCAGCACGCCCTCTCGCACCGCGTGCAGCACCGCGTCGTGGTGCTCGTACATCCTCGTCATCTCGGCCGGTCCCAGGCCATGGGTCCGGCGCAGCAGCCGACGGCTCACCAGAGCGGTTCCGCCCGCGGACAGGGCGAGCACCGCGGCTGCACTGCCGAGGACGACCGGCAGCTGCCGGTTCACCATGCTCTGCACGTTCTGGACCGTGACCGGGGAGGAGACGATGGCGATGACACGGCCGTCGGAGTCCTTGACGGGGACCACCGATACCACGGACTGTCCCAGGGACCCTTCGAAGGTCTCGGTGAAGGACTGGCCGGCCGCCGCCTTGGAGAAGGGGCCGACGACGTGCTTCCCGATCTGCCGTGGGTCGCTGTGGGCGAGGGTGACCCCGGAGAGTGTGTACACGTTGATGCCGTCGACCCCGGCGATCTTCCGGGCCGCCTCTGCGCTCGGCTGTAGCACTGCGCTCGGATGGGGGCTGCGGAGGGCCGCGACGATTCCCGGGGATTCCGCGAACGTTCCGGCGGCGGCGAGCGTACGGTGCCGGGCGTCCACCATGCCGGCGCTCTGGGCTTGCACCACGAGCGCCACCACCGCGGCGGCGACGAGCAGCACCACGACGGCCAGCTGCAGGAGGAACACCTCGCCGGCCACGCTGCGCACGCTCAGAAGGGAGGACAGACGCTGCGGCCGCCGCGTCCCTCCCTCGGGGGGCTGGGCGTGCTCCTGACGCTCCTGGTGGCTTCCTGAGCGGGGACGCCGAGGGGGAGAGGAAGAGCTCGTGGTCGAGCCGAGCAGCCGACGTCGGACGTGTCCCAGTAGGTCGCTCATACTTTATTTTCTGACCTCTATGGGCCGTCGGCAGCGGGGAGCGACGGTCGCCGAGCCGGCGATCCGGGTCCCCTCCGCAGAGCGAGGGTGTGGCGAGGCGCGGCGCGTGGGGGCGCGGGCGGGATCCGGGCCGCCGCCGCGCTGATGTGGATCCCCCACGCCCACACGCCGTGCAGGAAGTCATGCCGGTTCAGGGAAGTGGAGGGGTGGACGGGACGAGCGCTACGACGTGCCGGCCGTCGTTTCCGCCCTGCTGCGCTGAGCCGGCCACGGGCGGCCGGTGGTGTTTCTCTCGGCCCAGTCCTCGCCACGGCGCACTTCGTGCCGCGGAATGCCCGTGGTGTCCGGATAATGGGTGGAACGGCGAGTGGAAGGGGACATCTCGTGCCATCGGCTCGGCCGGGGGGCGAGGAGACCCACGGCCCGTTCTGGTCCGAGCCGGGGACGCTGCTCGAGCACGTGCCCGTGGCCGTCTTCGGCCTCGATGACGGGGACCTCGTCTGCTACTGGGGGCCCGGCGCGCGGGACCTCTTCGGATATGACGCCACCGCCGTCCTGTCGAAGCCCGGCGCCGTTCTCTTCGCCGACGGACCCCCGGGCACCCCCGATCCGTGCTCCTGGCTGACCGAGCGAGGCCGGACCCAGGGTTACTGGAGGGGGCGGCTGCCGGCTCGGCATCGTGACCGCACCGTCTTCGACTGCGGCTTCCGGGCCTTCTCCGTGACCGGATCCGGCGGACCTTCGGTGGTGGTGGTCCTGGCGAGCCGTAGTGACGAGCTCGATCGGGTCAAGACCAACCTCGCCTTCCTCGACGCCCTCTTCGAGACGTGCCCCATCGGTCTCGTCATGCTCGACCAGGACCTCCGGTACGTCCACCTCAACCAGGCGCTCGCCGACATGGACGGTCTGCCGATCGAGGCCCACCTCGGGCGGCGCATGGACGAAATCATGATCATGTCCGACGGTGGCGAGTACCAGCGCATGCTCCGCGGCGTCGCCCTGGGCGGAGCACCGGTCGTGGGGACCCTGGTGGGCATGCGTCCGCGGGGGCATCCGGACCGTGATCAGGTGCGGTCGGTGAGTTTCTTCCCCCTGAGCCAGGCGGTCGGCTCGCGCCCCGGAGTGGGCGGGCTGATGCTGGACGTGACCGACCGGGAACAGGCCATCCTGGAAGCCACCGCCAGCCGTCGACGGCTGGCTCTGCTGGACGGGGCCTCCACCCGCATCGGGACCACCCTGGACGTGAACGTCACCGCCCAGGAGCTGGTCGACGCTTCGATGCCGGACTTCTGCGACGGCGCCGTGGTCGAAGTCGTGGAGTGGAAGGACGAGGCAGAGGACTTTGATCCGGCGCGACCGCTGTTCACCCGCAGGATCGCCTCCGGGACGATCCTGCCCCCTCCGGCCACCGAACTCGTGAGCGGGGTGGAGACGGTGCGGTATCCGCCCGGCTCCGTCATCCACGACATGCTGAGGACCGGTCGCGCCATCTCCGCCGTGGTGAACGAGGAGCTCCTGGCCCGGACCGTCCTCATCGAGTCACGCTCACGGCTCTTCGCCGAGAGCGGGCTGGCCTGCGTCCTCGTCGCCCCGCTCATCGCCAGGGGCACGGTCCAGGGAATCGCCATGTTCGGCCGGTCCACGGGCCGGCCGGCCTTCACCCGGGACGATGTCAGCCTCGCCGGTGAGCTCGCCTCACGGGCTGCGATCTGCCTGGACAACGCCCGTCTGTACAGCCGCGTCCAGGACATCGCCCTCACCCTGCAGCGGGCTTTGTTGCCCAGCGCGTTGGCGACCAGCCCGTACGTGGACGTGGCCCACCGGTACGTACCCGGCAGTCGGATCACCGAGGTCGGCGGAGACTGGTACGACGTGATCAGCCTGTCCGACGGCCGAGTCGCTCTGGTGGTGGGCGACGTGATGGGGCACGGTGTGTCGGCCGCCGCAGCCATGGGCCGCCTTCGTATCACCGCCAAGGCTCTGGCCAGGCACGACAGCGAGCCCGACGACCTCCTCACCGAGCTCGACGCATGCGCCCAGGAGGCCGGCATCGAGCTGGCGACGTGCCTGTACATCGTCTACGACCCGAAAAGCGGAGGAGCCCGCATCGCCAGCGCCGGCCACCCCCCGCCCCTGGTACTCCGGCCGGACGGCACAGTGGAGACCATCGACGACGTCCTGGGAATCCCTCTCGGCGTCGGCGGCTGTCCTTTCCGGACGATCGAGATCGAACTCCCCGGGAACGCGAGTCTCGCCCTGTACACCGACGGCCTCATCGAGACACGAGGCGCGGACCTCGAGGTCGGTCTGAAGACATTGCGCGCCGAACTGGGCGGGCCCCCAGGCCCGTTGGAAGCAACGGCGGACCGCATCCTCGCGAGCCTGCTGCCCGCCCAGCCGGCCGACGACGCGGTTCTGGTCCTCGCCCGCGTCCGCCGCGCCCGATGAGGGGGCGTCGAGTCTGGTGTGTCTTGGCAACTGCTGGTACGCGGCCGGCGGGAGGCGGCCCGCCGCAGGTCATGGCGGACGGTGACCACGTCAGCCGGGTGGCCGGCCCGCGCGTACCGTTCGCAGAGGAAGGTGGCCAGTTCCTCGTCCGGTCCCCAGGCGGACTCGGCCTCCGCAGGCCGCGTTCGGCCCACTCCACGGCCTCGATCGTGCGGCCCGCCGCCTCCAGCTCCCTGGCGATCAAGAGGTGGGCGTGGCCGTTCCGGGCGAGGCCCGCAGCGTGGATCGTGATCAGCGCGTCCACGCTGCCGCCGTCCGCCTTCAGGAGACGTTCCATGAGGACTTCTCCGCCCACCCCCTGGGGTTGGCCCGCCAGGCGGCCACCACCAAGGGGTGGGCCCGGGCCATACCCGGCTCACCCAGCACCTACCGGTAGTCGAACAGGTCCGTGGCGTCGTTGGCGTCGTCCAGCAGGTGGCTCAAGAACCACCCGGCGGTCTCCACCGGATCGGGCCGGGCGGTCAGGCGGGCCCTCCGGGTGGCCTCGGCCAGGCCGTTCGCGACGTCCCCGATCAGTCCGTCCGAGTCGTCGATCTCCCCGTACGTCCGCTCCAAGGCCCGCAGGGCCTCGCGGGTACGGAACTCCAGCCGGGCATCCAGCAGCCGGGTACGCAACGCGGCTGCCGACCGCTGTCGTGAACGCCGAGATCGTGGACGAGGACGAGCAAAGGGAGGCGCCGCATGGCCACCCGGCCGAGGCCGGGCAAGAACACCGAAGACCGGCGCCCGCCGGTGGTCCCGCGACAAGCGGCGCATCGACCCGGACGCTCTCCAGTTGCGACCCGGCGAACGGCCCGCCACGCACAAGCCCAGCGGCCAAAGCGAGCAGGCAGCCGCAGCACCGCCGGCACCCCGCTCGGCCCCGCCGCGCCCTCGCCCGACCATTGATCGCGCCCGGAGTTCCGGCTTTCGGAAGGGGCGAGGACATGGGGCATCAGGCGGCCAGGGTGTAGTCGTCCGGGCTGAGGGCGCGGTCGAGGTGCGGGACGAGGAGACGGGCGGCGAGCCTCGGCGGGACCGCGTTGCCGATCTGGGAGAGCTGCTGGCTCCTCGTTGCCCTGCCAGGGGTAGTCGGCGGGAAAGGACGTGGCTACGCGCTACGACAAGCGCGCCTTCGTCTTCCACGGCGCTGTCACCGTGGTCTTGTGGCTCGGCCCGTGATCGGGCGGATAAGCGGTGGTCGTCTGATTGGCTTCCCTGTCACGATCTGGGTGTGACTACGTTGTTCCTGATGGTCGGCCTGCCAGGGGCCGGAAAGACCACGCGGGCTCGGCAGCTCGCTGCGGAGCACGGCGCGCTGCGTCTGACGCCCGACGACTGGATGATTCCCTTGTTCGGCGAGGCGGAGGCGGACGGGAAGCGCGACGTGCTGGAGGGGCGCATGCTCTGGCTCGCCTTGGAGGCGGTCAAACTTGGCACCAACGTCGTCGTGGACTACGGCTGCTGGTCACGCGACGAACGGTCTGCAATCCGCTGGCTGGTGGAGGCCGAGGAAGCGTGTTTCCGCATGGTCTACCTGCCGGTGGACGACGAGACCCAACGCGCCCGTATCGCCCACCGCCGGGTGACCGTCCCCGAGGAGACGTTGCCGATGTCCGAGGCCGACATCCTGCACGGACAGGCGCATTTTGAGGAGCCCGACGCAGCGGAGCTGGAGGGCCGCAGGGTCGCTGGCCCGCCGCCCGGCTGGGTCGGCTGGCGGGAGTGGGCCGCCGACCGGTGGCCATCGTTCGCTTGACGGCTGCGACCCACGACAACTCAGCCGTACCGAGCATGCCTGCACTAAAAGTGCGTTCTGTCCCGGCAGGGGTGTTTGGTAAAGGTCCTTCTGACCAGCCGATGCAGGCGATGTAACCGCTGGCTTGATCAGGCGGTTCAATGCGGGAATGAACGATTCTCTGTGGGGCCGACTCTCGGCCGAGGGGCAGCAGGAGGTGGACCGCCTGATCGCCGCCGGTCGTAATGTGCAGGCCATCTTGGTGATGCGCGAGTGCGCCACCGGCCTGAAGCCGGGGATTCATGAGTGCGTGGACCTCCTCGACTGGCGTTTCATCGCCTTGCGTCAAGCATCCGACGAGAGGTGAAGCCTCTGGCTAGAGCTCACGCCAGTTCGGGGTGGATTCCCGGGTGAGTCTGCGGCTTATCAGGTCGATCATCGCGAGGCGGATCATGGCTTCGGATCGGTGTGGGTGGGTCTTGTAGTCACGTGCCAGGCGGCGGTGGTGCATGAGCCGGCCGAATGTCCTTTCCGCGACCCAACGCCGCGGGATGCTTTTGAAGCCCTGCTGGCCGGGGTCGCGGTGGACGACCTCGACGTCGATGCCCAGGCGGGCGCCGTGGTCGATGGCCTTGGTGCGGTAGCCGGTGTCCGCCCAGGCCCTGGTGACACGCGGGTGGCTCTCCGAGATTTGTGAGAGCGCCTGGATGCCGCCGGCGTTGTCGGAGACGCTGGCTGCGGTGACGAAGACGGCCAGGAGAAGGCCGAGGGCGTCGACGCCGATGTGGCGTTTGCGGCCGGCGATCTTCTTGCCCGCGTCGATGCCCTGGCTGGCTGCGGGCACGTTCGCGGAGGTCTTGACGCTCTGGGCGTCCAGCACGCATGCGCTTGCTTCGGGGTTGCGGCCCTCGGCTTCGCGTGCCCGTCGCCGCAGAACTCCGTTGAGCTGGTCGAAGACGCCCGTCCTTCTGCCAGGCGGCGAAGTAGCCGTAGACCGTCTCCCAGGGCGCGAAATCGTGCGGTAGGTAGCGCCAGGGAATGCCGGTGTGGTCGACGTAGAGGACCGCGTCCATGATCCGCCGCAGATCGTGCTCGGGCGGTCGGCCTATGTCCAGGCCCTTTCCTCTCCGCTCGGCCCGCCAGGCCGACGGGATGGGCTCCATCAACTCCCATCGGGCATTGGACAGGTCACTTGGATACGGTCGCTGTCGGCGCATGTTTCGGTAGTGCCGGGACCAGTCCCTCGACCACAGGGTGCAAACGGGGGTGAGCGGGGGCGCCTTGGGATCAGACGGGAGCGAAGGGACTGAAACGGACCCTCGATTGCTGTCACCCGCCACAGATGCCACGAAGGCGACCACCCGCCTCAACCTTTACAGGCAGGTCGCCCACCCTAGAGGCCATCAAACACCCCTGCCGGGACAAAATACTCTTAACTGATCGTTTCAGGATGACTTTCGAAGACGCCGCAGGCGGATGATCGAGCAGCCCTTGAGGGAGATCGGCACGTTGCTCGTAGCGGGTGCGGAGGCGCTTGAACCGGTGGAGCCAGGCGAAGGCGCGCTCTACGACCCAGCGGACTTCGCCGAGTCCAAAGCCGTGGGTGACGCCCCGTAGGGCGATCATCAGCTTGATGCCGCGCTTCCACAGCAGGCGGCAGTACTTCTCGAAGTCGTAGTCCCGGTCGGCGAACAGCCGCCGGGGCCGCCCCCGCAGACCACGGATCGGCGGGACCGCCTCCAAGAGCGGTATGAGCCGGGTGACGTCATGTTGGTTGCCGCCAGTGAGCGTGACGACCAGCGGGGTGCCGTGGCGGTCGACGATCAGGTGCTGCTGGAAGCCGGGGCGGGCGCGGTCGACGGGCGAAGGGCCGACATGGTCCCTCCCTTGAGGGCTTGGACGTGCGATCCGTCCACGGCGCGGTCGTCCAGGTCCAGCAGGTCCGCGCGGCGCAGTTCGGTCAACAGCGCAGCGTGCAGACAGCGCCAGACGCCGACCTCGGTCCAGTCCCGCAGTCGGCGCCAGGCCGTCACCCCAGAGCAACCTACTTGTGGGTCATCACATGGCGCTATGTGACGGCTCGCCAGGAACCAGCGGTGGCGGGAAGTGTTCCCATCGAGCACGTTCCGCCTTGCCGCTGCTGCGGAAACAGCAACGATCCGAGCATTCCCGAAGGCTCCGACCGGTGGAACCAGTCGGAGCTGTGGGGCATGTGGTGAGTCCGCGGAGGGGCTGGTGGCTACTTGAACTTGAAGGCGGCGGTGTGGTCGGTGCCGTCGGTCAGGGTGAGGTGGAAGGTGCGGCAGGTGCCGGCCCAGGTCTTGTCGGTGTTCCACACGTAGGTGTAGGTGCCGGAGGCCGCGTCGTAGGTGAGGCCGGAGACGCTGGCGGTGCCGGTCTCGATGGTGTCGACCTTTCCGGTGCCGCAGTCGGTCTGCTGGGACCGCGGTGAGCCGTTCGCGAGGATGTTGAGGCCCTTGTCGCCGCCGAGGGAGAACTTGATCGGGATGCTGCGGCCGGCGTTGACGGAGTTGATGTCCGGCAGGTTGTGCACGGGGGCGAAGAATCCGGCGAAGGGGAAGACGGGGGCGTAGGTGAACTGGTCCGCGATCCCGGTGGCGCTGGTGCCGGCCGGGGTGGTGACGGTCACGTCGACCGTGCCGGGGGTGCCGGCGGGGGTGGTGGCGATGATCTGGGTGTCCGAGAGGACGGTGAACGAGGTGGCGGCGGTGGAGCCGAAGTGGACGGCGGTCGCGTCGGTGAAGCCGGAGCCGGTGAGGGTGACGCTGGTGCCGCCCGTCTCGGGGCCGGAGGAGGGGCTCACGCCGGTGAGGGCCGGGGCCTGGACCGGGGCGGTGACCTCGGTGCTGCCGCTGTCGGACCCGACCACGTTGTTGGAGAGGCCGAGGGCGTTCGCATGGACGGCCACGGTGCCGCCGGCGGTGGGCAGGACGGTGAGGGTGATCGTCGCGGGAGTGGTCATGGCGGCGAGGTTCCAGCAGTAGACGCCCGTCCCGCTGTTGATCTGGCAGGACCAGTCCCACACCGAGGTGGTCGCGGTGGTGACCGTGGCGGCGGCACCGGACAGGTTCAGGTCTACCTGGGGGGCGTTGTTCCGCTGATCAGGGCTGGCGTTGGGCAGTTGGACCGTGACGGTGTAGGCAGTGCCCGCCTGTACCGGCCCGGCCGGGGCGGAGACCTGGATGACGGAATCCGCGTGGACGGGGCTCGCGAAGGCGAGCAGGCCGAACGCGGTGGCCGTCGCGGCGAGCAGCGCGACCGGGCGGCGTCTGCGGCGGGTCGGCGTCGCGGAGCGGGTGGTGCGGGACATGAGAGCTCTCCATCGGGGTCGGGAACCGTCGTACGACAGGTTCCGGCGGAATGCCACCTAGCAGCGGGGCGGCAGCCGTCGACGACGGCGCACAGTGCACGCCGCCCCTCGATCCGCCGTCCTGCGGTCGGCATCCGGATCAAGCCGGAGACCGAAGGCGGAAACGCACAGGAGTGGCGCGCTTGCGGTGCGCTACCAAAAGAGATCTTTCTACAGCTTTCCCGGGATAGACTGAATTTTCTCAAAGCTCATTGAAATAAGGTGACATGACGTACTGTCAGTAGTTTGAGATGGCGCCGGGAGGCGTCCCGTCGAGAGCTCATGGCGGCAGCCCGGACGAAGACCGGGGTCCGGGCCTTCGTCCGGGGCATGGCCGGGGCTTGCCGTGCGGCAGGTCGGCTACTCGGCCCTGGTGAGGGCGGGCGGCCAGTCGGCGGGGATCGCGTCGGTCTGCGGGGCGTAGAGCCGCAGGGTGACGGTGAACTTCCCGCTGGTGGGGATGGGCAGCCAGTTCGTCTTGTCCACGGAGTCGTCCTCGGGCGCGACGGCGCTGATGTACAGGGTGACCGCGCCGTCCGAGTCAGGCGCGGGGGCGGTGAAGTGGCCGACGGAGTAGATCTCGGCGGTGTTGGCGACCAGGAAGCTGTCGGCGTCGTAGGCGGTCAGCGACCAGAACGCGTCGACGGGCGGCAGCTGGTCGGCGGGGAAGGTGAGGGTGTAGGGGATCGGTTTGCCGGTGCTGTCCGTCGAGGGGCCGCCGGTGCTGGGGTAGAGGGCGTCCTCGGGGAGATTGGCGGCCAGGCCGAACATGGCGACGTAGGCGCGCTGCAGGTAGTCGGTGCCGTAGTAGCCGATGTCGGTCGTGACGAAGGTCCAGCCGTTGATCGGGGCGGGCCCCTTGTGGTTGGTGATGAGCTTGAGGCCCTCCTCCTTGGCCCGGTCCAGGACCTGGGCGTCGGGGAGCTTGGCGGGGTCGTAAGGGTAGACGCCCAGCTCCGCGAGAGTGGCGCTCATGGCCGGGTCCGGCGGGTTGAGCGGGGTGGTGGGCAGCAGCTCGATCATCTGGGCGAAGAAGTCCGGACCGCTGAGGGCGTTGATCTGCTCCGACGGCGGGGCGATGGAGACGATGGGGTCGTAGGTGCCGTCCGGCGGGACGTAGGTGCCCTGGTCGGGCCACGCGCTCAGCGGCAGCAGCCGCATCAGGCTCTGGTACGCGGTGACGTTGTCCACGTCGTCGCCCGTGTTGAACATCTCGATGCGGCCCATCAGCCAGACCGTGTCGGTCTCCATGGGTACCTGATGGACGTCGTCGGGGAGTTCGCCCTCCCAGCCCGGTCCGGTCAGCGCGTAGGCGTAGACCTGGGCGCCGGAGGACGGATCGGTGGTCGGGGCGCCGAGCGGCCTGGTGCTGCTGGGCGACTTGAAGGAGGTGTTCGACCAGGCGTCCATTAACTGCATCAGCCAGTAGCGGCCCTCGTCCATGACCGGCACCGCCAGCACCATCGGCTCGGCCGCCAGGTCTATCCACGCCTGCGAGTACAGCGTGTCCACGTTGGGCCGCACCACGTTCTTCATCTCCGGCGTGGGAGGCGCGTCGTACTGACAGAACTGGTTGGTGGGCGCCTGCGTCGCGTTCACCTTCACGGTGTTCGTCTGCAGCCGACGGGTCAGCTCCATCATGATCTGCGCGTAGCCGAAGACGTAGACGTCCGTTGCCGCAGCCTGCGCGTGATGCTTGGGGTGGTGCGTCGAGGCCATGCCGTCGTCTCTTCCGGTGTGTCGGAAGAGTGACGCTACTGTCCGGTATGGGCACACCGCTGCTACAGAACAAGCCGATTGTGAACGGTTTTCCCAAACGGAATTCAATCCTCCGGCATCGCGCCATCACCACGACAACACTGCGGCTGACCGACGACGACTGCCGTGCCGCGGCCCAATCGATGAGCCAGAGGCAAACCCGGAGCCTGACGGCCGTATCCGCTCGTTGCGGCGCCAGGACAGCCTCCGTACACCGAGCCCCGCGCCTCAGCGGCAAGCAGCTCCGGCACCAAGAATCAGCCCTGTCCGCCCGGGACAGATGCCACCAAATCGGCGCCGATGGTGTGATGCCCCATGCAACCGTGGGTTGCTCTGGGGTGACGGCCTGGCGCCGACTGCGGGACTGGACCGAGGTCGGCGCCTGGCGCTGTCTGCACGCCGCCCTGCTGACCGAACTTCGCCGCGCCGACCTGCTGGACCTGGACGACTGCTCCGTGGACGGATCGCACATCCGGGCTCTCCAAGGGAGGATCACGTCGGCCCCTCACCCGTCGACCGTGCCCGTCCCGGCTCCAAGCACCACCTGATCGTCGACCGCCACGGCACCCCGCTCGCCGTGACGCTGACCGGCGGCAACCGTCATGACGTCACCCAACTCCTGCCGCTACTGGACGCCATCCCATCGATCCGGGGCCGGCGGGGACGTCCTCGCCGCAAGCCCCGGCGTCTGTACGCGGACCGGGGCTACGACTTCGACAAATACCGCCGCGTGCTGTGGAAACGCGGCATCAAACCCGTGATCGCCCGCCGCGGCGTTGCCCACGCTTCGGGACTGGGCAAGGTGCGCTGGGTGGTCGAGCGCGCCTTCGCCTGGCTGCACCGGTTCAAACGGCTCCGCATCCGATACGAGCGACGCGCCGATCTCCACCAGGGCCTGCTCGAACTGGCCTGCAGCCTCATATGCCTCCGCCGCCTGCGAACATCATTCTGAAACGATCAGTAAGAACACCGTCGTGGAACACGGCGCCGCCCTGGGAATCGACGTCGGCATCGTCCGTCGCGACCCCGCGACCAAGGGGTTCGTCGTCCAGCCTCGCCGCTGGGTCGTCGAGCGCACCCTGGGCTGGCTGATGAGCCATCGCCGCCTGGCCCGCGACTGCGAAGCCCTCCCGGCCCGATTTGAAGCCATGATTCACGTCGCGATGATCAGCCTCATGACCCGCCGCCTCGCCGGGGGAAACACACCCATTTGGCGAGGCACGTGAAGACCAAATCCAGGGACGAAAGACCCAGTTAGGCGGGCTGGCGGGGAGGCAGAGCCGCTCGGGCTCGCCAGAAATCCGCGTCGCGAGGGTCGGTGAGCCATCCGATCAGTCGCTCAGCACCAGCTTTGAAGGCGCGGGGCAGTGAGGTCTCCTCACCGACAACAAGCCTGAGGGCGTCGACGTCATGGCTAGCGTGATCGGTGTCGCACCAGCAGGCCACGTTCACCGCCGCGTCGACCGCGAGCCGGCCGAAGTCTGACCACACGATTTGAAGCAGGAACTCCAGCTGATCACCCCCGTCCGCATGCTCAATGACATCCAGGCCAAGCACGATGGGCGTCCACGGCTGCGGGCCCGGGAAGACCGCGTGATCCAGTGCCCACTCCCACTCAGCCTTGTCTCCGTGCGCGCGAGCCGCATCGACTGCACGAGCGGTGTGTTCCAGGGATTTCACGTCGGCAGGCGACAGGCGGGGGAAGAGCTTGGTCAATGGGACATCGTCGAAGGCGCCTCGCATGAGTCGATCATGCGTTCGATTTGCCGTCAACGGCAAGGGCTCACCGCCCTGAGGTTTCCCACCACACGACCGACATCCTGACGTTCACGAAGCTGAGCATGTTCATCCGTACCTGGCTGAGCACTTCAACGAGTACGCCGACACGACGGAAGCTGCGCCATCGCACTGACCGCCACGGTGGGCCACCTGTCCGTGAAGCCATCGGCGATCGCTCGCGCGGCATGAGGACCGGGGGAGGCGCTTGCTTCGCATCAGGGTCTGTCGGGGCCGGGGTGCCACTCGGCCAGCACGATGGTGGCGTCGTCCCGGAGGTGTTGGTCCTGATGGTTCAAAAGCTCCTGCAGCAGACGGCGCAAGGCTTCCGGAGCCGGATCGCCCGCGGCCATCGCGCGGATGACGGTGTCGGCGAGCCGCTCCTCGCCGAAGAGGCCCCCCTGGGTGGAGCGGGCCTCGGTGACGCCGTCGCTGTAGAGCAGGACCCGGTCGCCGGGCTGCAGACGCGTGCGGTGCACCGTCGGCGGGGAGGCGGTGTGGAAGGCCCACCCGAGGGGCAGATCGGGCTCCCGCTCGAGCATGCGCGGCAGCACCCGGCCGTCCCGGATCAGCAGCGGCGGCGGGTGAGCGCAGTTGACCCAGGTGAACGTGCCGTCCAGGACGTTCAGGTGGGCGATCACCGCGGTCATGAGCCGGTCGGTGAACCACTCGCTCAAGATGGTGTCGATCGCCGGAATGATGTCCGCCAGGGTGCCGCCGGAGCGGCGTGTGGCCCGGCAGGCGGCGAGGCCGGCCGCGCTCGCGCCGCCGGATGCGAGGTCGTGCCCCATCGAGTCCAGCAGCGTCAGGTGCAGCGCGTCCTCGGTGAGACTGTGGTCGAACGCGTCCCCGCCGATGTCATACGCGGGCTCCAGCACCGCGGACGACGTCACGCGCGCGGTCCCGATCGTGCGCGGCGGCAGGAACGCCCACACCAGCTCGCCCTGCACCGTCATCTTCCGGCGCCGCTCCGCCTCGGTCAGCAGGTCGTTGTGCGACGACTTCGACACCAGCAGTAGAGCCGCCACACTCGCCAGCGCCTCGCACCACCCGATCAGGCCCTCGTCAAGATCTGGTGCAGTGGCCTTCAGTACGCCGAGGCGCTCGATGCCGTCGATCATCGGCACCCAGACGGTGCCGCCGTCCCGCGAACGCTGTATCCGCTCCGTGCGGTAGGCCAGGCCCGCCAGCGAGCCGTCGATGTCCAGCATCCGCGGCTCGGCCGCCACGGGCTGCGGCAGCGCCACCAGGCTGGTCTGCTGCAGGTCGGTCACGTACATACAGGTGCCGTCCAGGCCCAGGAGCCGGCCCGTCCGGAACACGAGCCCGGCAAGCTCCCGCCCCGCCACCAGGCGCGCATCGGTGATCAGATCCGACAACACCTTCTCGCGCGACTCCATGGCAAAGCCTTTCCGCCGGCGCACAAGGCACGGCCCACCAGGTACCGAGCGTAGCCGTCCCCACGGGCGCCGACCTGGTCACGCGCCCGGGCGGCAGGTCACACGGCTCCTGGAGATCAGCGGAGCCGCCCCCCGTTCCGCGTCTACCCGGCCCTTACCGCAGGGTCCAAACCGCCACCCCGATTGGCGGCTCCGGCAAGATGATCACGCCATGAACCGCTTTCCCCGCGTGGCCCCGGGAGGCGGAGGAACCTGGTTCTGTCGGCCTCTACGCCTGCGCCACTCCCGTGCATCCCGATCTCCTTATCCGACAGAAATCAGAAGATAATGAATTCGCTGCCCTCTGCCGTGCTGCTCTGCAGAGGGCCCTGCGACACGGAGCGGCGCCCTCGGCAAGCAGGAGGAGACATGCTCGTCGGGTACGCGGCCGATGAAGGGGTCCTCCCCCCGACGCTCCCGGGGGACCTCGACATACCAGATGGGGCGACGGCCGCCTGGCAGATCGAGACACTCCTGTTCACCCACCGCTCCCAGCAGATGCCGATCCGGCCGATCCGGCCGGCCCGGCACCGGCATCTCGCAGCGTCCCCGCCCGGGCCGATGCCTGTGCACAAGCCTCAGGCTCTAAAGGGTGTTGCAGAAGGTTGTGTCCGGGCAGGTCAGGGCCGGTTTCGGAGCTGTCCTGCTCACGCGGCCAGGGCGAGGTTGTGCATGTGGGCGACGGCTTGGACCGCGTGGTGGAGGCCGTTGCCGCGCTGGCGGCAGTCGCGCAGGATCTTGTAGTGCTTCATGCGGGCGAAGGCGTGTTCGACGCGGGCCCTGACCCGTCGGTGTTCGGCGTTGTCCTCCTCCTCGCCCGGCAGCAGGGCCCGGCCCGGGCGTTTGCGGTGCGGGACGACGAGCCCGGTGTTGATGTAGGCGCCGTCGCCCAGCACGGTCACGCCCTCGCAGACGGCGGCCAGGCCGGAACCCCGCCAGGCCTTCGCGTCCGCGGTGGTGCCGGGCACCGGACGGGCCCCGGCGATGACCAGCTTGGTGTCGGCGTCGATGATGACCTGCACGTTCGCCGAGAACCGGTAGTTGCGTGAGGACGCGCCGGTCTTCCGGTCGCGGACCGGGATCAGGGTGCCGTCCACGATCCACAGCCGCTCGACCGCGTCGTCCGGGCGGGTTGTCGGCTCGATCGCCAGCAGCGGTCGCAGCCGCTGGATGACCCGGCACACCGTCGCCGGCGAGACGCCGAACAGCGGCGCGAGCTGCCGCATCGTGAGGTTCGTGCGGTAGTAGACGGCTACCAGCAGCACCCGGTCGGCCAGTGGCAGACACCACGGCCGGCCGCCGCCGGGCCCGTTCCCGCCCCGTTCACGCACGACCTTCAGCAGCCGCTCGAACTGGCGCATCCGCAGACCCGTGAACGTCTCCACCCACAACGGCTCAGCCCTCAACACCCCACGCATACAGGGGAAATGCCCGAATCGAAGCCTTCTGCAACACGCTTTAGTCTTCTGAGTCAGGAATTCTGTTCAGATATGAGGCGAGGCGTTCGAGGATCTCGTTCGCGGTCTTGGTCCAGACGTAGGGCCTGGGGTCGGTGTTCCAAGCGGCGATCCAGGTCCGGATGTCCTGCTCCAGGGCTTGGACGGTCTTGTGGACGCCTCGCCGTATCCGCTTGTTCGTCAGCTCGGCAAACCATCGCTCCACCAGGTTGAGCCAGGACGACCCGGTCGGCGTGAAGTGCAGGTGGAACCGAGGGTGGGCCAGTAGCCAGGTCTTGATCGCCGGTGTCTTGTGAGTGGCGTAGTTGTCCAGCACCAGGTGGACGGCGAGGCCGTCCGGAACTTCCTTGTCGAGCTTGATGAGGAACTTCTTGAACTCCTCGGCCCGGTGGCGCCGGTGCAGGGAGCCGATGACCTTGCCGGTGGCGACCTCCAGAGCGGCGAACAGGGTGGTCGTGCCGGCCCGGACATAGTCGTGCGTGACGCGTTGCGGCACTCCGGGCATCATCGGCAGCACCGGCTGAGAACGGTCCAGGGCCTGGATCTGCGACTTCTCGTCCACGCAGAAGACCAGGGCCCGCTCGGGCGGGTCCAGATAGAGGCCGACGACATCGTGGACCTTGTCGACGAAGTACGGATCCGTCGACAGCTTGAACGACTCCGAGCGGTGCGGCTGCAGGCCGAACGCCCGCCAGACCCGCGACACGGTCGACTGCGACAGGCCCAGTTCCTTCGCCATCGACCGCGTCGACCAATGGGTCGCGTTCTTCGGTGCCGCCTCTAGCGTCCTGGTGACCAGTGCGGCCACCTGCTCGTCGGTCACCGTCCGAGGGCCGCCCGGGCGGGGCATGTCGCCCAGGCCGGCGATCCGGTGCTCGACGAACCTCGCCCGCCACCGGCCCACCGCATGCGGCGTCGAGCCGAGCCGGGCCGCGACATCCTTGTTCGAAGCGCCCTCCGCGCAGGCCAGGATGATGCGGCAGCGAAGAGCCCACGCCTGCGGCGTGGAACGGCGCCGCACCCACCCCTCGAGCGCAGTCCGTTCCTCGCTGGACAGGATCAACTCGGCCTTCGGCCGCCCAGTACGCGCCACAGGGCAAGCCTATACATCTGAACAGAATTCCTGACTCAGAAGATTAGGGCGTGTGTCGGAAGTACTGGGCGGCGGGGACGGTGGTGCTGCGAGGATGCGGTCATGGAGCAGATATTGAGTCGGCAGGAAGCGTCGGAGGCAGTCCGAGATCACGGGTGGCGCTACTTGCTGGGCGCCTTGCAAACGTCGGTTCTGGTGGGGACGTTGGCTCAAGCAATCAGCCTGGCAGCGGACGCTGTCGCGGTGTGTGGCGACGATGCCGATCGCCATCTCCGGGTTGATGTCCGCCCCGATCTGACGGTCTTCACTCTGCAGTCGCTGGACCATGCAGCGGTTACTACCCGGGATATCGAGCTCGCGCGTCGGATCTCTGCCACCGCTGGCAAGTCAGGGTTTCTGCCGGATCCCGGACTCGGAACAGGGGCACTACGGTCGGTTCAGGTTCTGGAGATCGCAATCGATGCCCTAAGCATCTCCGGGATTCGACCGTTTTGGAAGGCGGTGTTGGGCTATACGGATGAGGCGGGCGCCGAGGGGCCGGAGGATCCGCTCGTCGACCCGATCAGGCAGGGCCCGGCCATCTGGTTCCAGCAAATGGACCGCGCGCGTCCGCAGCGCAATCGTATCCACATCGACATCAGTGTTCCGCATGACGAGGCACCTCGGCGGATCGAAGCCGCGCTGGCAGCTGGGGGTCGACTCGTGTCCGCGAGCCGTGCCCCGGCCTTCTGGGTGCTTGCCGACCTGGAGGGAAACGAAGCCTGCGTCACCACATGGCAAGGCCGAGAAAGCTGACACAACGTGCTGGTCACAGCCACTCGTTGATGGCCGCTACGAGGACGGTTGCCTCGTAGCGGACCGCGAGCTTGTCGTATCTGGTGGCCACAGCACGATGTCTTTTGAGGCGATTAATGCCGCACTCGACCGCGTGCCGAGCCTTGTAGTCCTCAGCGTCGAACTTGGGTGGGCGGCCACCGAGAGAGCCGCACTTCTTGCGGTTGCGCGCCTGGTCGGCCTTGTCGGGGATGGTGCAGCGGATCCCGCGTCGGCGCAGGTAGGCGCGGTTCCTGCGGGAGGCATACGCCCGGCCCGCACGCGATCGGGACGGACGCGTGGCCGACCCGGCCCGATGCGAGGCACGCGGACCTTCTCCAGCACGGGTTCGAACTGCGGCGAGTCCCCGCGCTGCCCGACGGTCACCACGATCGACATGGGCTTCTGTCCCTGTTCGACGGCCAGGTGCAGCTTGGTGGTGAACCCACCGCGCGACCGCCCAAGCCCGTAATCACAGGGCTCTTCATGGACACCGCCCGGTGGTTCCTTCTGCAGGTCTCCCCGCTTGCGGGCCCCAGCCGCATGCTGATGGGCACGGCACACTGTGGAGTCGACGCTCAAGTCCCACACGATCGCACCCTCCGCGTCGGGCAGCCCCTTGAGACCGTCGCAGACCAGCATCAGGACGTCGTTCACGCCGCGGTTCTTGATCTCGGTCAGGATGTGCATCCAGTGCTTGGCGCCCTCGCCGCCGTCCCCGGCCCACAAACCGAGGATCTCGCGCCGGCCCTCGACGGTGACCGCCAGAGCCACATATATCGGCCGGTCGGCGACGGCGCCGTCGCGGATCTTCACGTGGATCGCGTCGATGAACACCACCGGATAGACGGGGTCGAGGGGCCGGTCCTGCCATTCGGCCATGCCATCGAGGACCTTGTCGGTGATCGTGGAGATCGTCTGGCGGGAGACGTCGGCGCCCTAGGCCTCGGCCAGGTGGGCCTGGACCTCGCCGGTGGTCAGGCCCTTCGCGGACAGCGAGATGACCATCTCGTCCACGCCGGTCAGGCGCTTCTGCCGTTTCTTGACGATCTTCGGCTCGAACGAGCCGTCGCGGTCGCGGGGCACGGATATCTCCACCGGACCGACGTCTGTCAGCACGGTCTTCGTGCGGGTGCCGTTGCGGGAGTTGCCGCCGTTCTTCCCGGCCGGGTCGTGCTTGTCATACCCGAGACGGTCGGTGATCTCGCCCTCCAGGGCGGACTTCAGCAGCCGCTTCGTCAGCTGCTGCAGCAGCCCGCCCTCGCCGGTCAGCTGCAGGCCCTCGGCCTGGGCCCGGGACACCAGCTCGTCGATCAGCCGCTCGTCCACCGTCTTTGCCGGCTGCGGCTCTACCGCCTCGCTGGTCTCGGTCTCGGTCTCGGTCACGTTCTCACTGGTCATCGATGCGTCCTCCATGATCGGGAGTTACACCGAACGATTTACAGTCCCACCCGTGGCCACCTCACCGGCCCATGGGCTTTCCCCGCCCGCCAGGTACGCCTCCAGCGCACCCTTGCCTCGCCGCCAGACACGGCCCCGCCCGGGAGAAAAGGGCTGGGGGGCAGGTCATGTGGTGCGCGGTGGAGTCCGGTCGTCGGTGGTGGGCGGCGAGGCCCGCGTCGTGGTGAACCGGAGCAGGAGCACGCACAGGAAGGCCGATGCCGCGAAGGAAAGCGACTGCGTGAGGGAGTGGTCGCGCGCTCCGGCCAGGAGCACGCTCGCTGCCGGCGGCGCGGGACGTCGGGCCGGCCGGGCCGACCTACCGCGCCGTCGCTGCACCGCGCGAGCCCGGTGCTACTTGAGCAGACGGGCCGCCTCCACTCGCTGGAGGTGGATCACGACGTCGTACGACTCCGAGAGCTGGATCTGCGGGGCGTCCGCGATCCCGGGATAGGTGGCGCCGATGTTCTTGACGGTGCGCGGCGCGGCGAGCCAGGCGCGGGCTGTCGCCGGGGCGTTGCGCAGGTCCACCACGAAGTCGCGGTACCGTACCCGGTCGAGAGTGTGTTCGGCGGTGCCGGGCGCGGCGGGGCCGACGGTGAAGCGGTGGACGTCGCCGTCTGAGCCGAAGGCGTTGAACGAGCCGTGGTCGAAGGTGAGGCCGACACTGAGGTAGCCGCCACCCAGCTGCTCGCGCAGGAAGTCGCCCTGGACCTTCGGGTAGGCGCCGGGGATGTAGGTCTTGAGGGCAATGTGGCCGTTGTGGGCTGCGAGCACGACCTTGTCGCCGGTTTGCTGCTGCCACCAGGCAACGTTCTCCGCCATGATCCGGTCGCGGTAGAGCATGATGTCAGGGATGCTCTGGGGGTCGTCCCAGTCGAAGGCGAACAGCGTGGTCATCTGGTGGATCGCGGTGGCGTGCTGGACGGCCCAGGCGTGCGCGTCAGCGTCGGCGCCCGTGCCGGGCCGCTGCTTGAGCAGGTCCACCGCCCGGCCGGTCCGCTCGGCGAGCTCCTTGCGTTCGGCCATCGGCTTCGACAGGTAGTCGCTGACGTATGTCTCGGCGTCGGTGGCGGGCCGCAGGCCCCGGTACAGCTCGGTGAGCTGCGGGGTGAGTTCGGGGCGGGCCGCAGCCGCGTAGGCGCTCACCTTGTCGTACAGCTCCGCGCCGGCGAACCCGCCGTCGTCGCCGACGAAGCGGACCGGGTCATTGGGGTGCTTGACGTTGTACGAGCCTATCCACTGGAGCAGATCGCGGTACTCGGCGTTGTTCCACCACTGGTAAGTGCCCTGGAACTCCTCGTCCATGATCTGCTTCAAGTCGCCCTCGCCACGCAGGAGGTAGGCATCGAGCCGCAGTCCGGTGCTCCACGGGGCTTCGAGGGCGAAGGCCCGGAAGTCCTTCTCCTCGACCAGGTACCGCAAGATGCGGTGCTTGACGGTGAAAAACTCGTGCGAGCTGTGGGTAGCCTCGCCCAGGCCCACCACCCGGGCGTCGCCGACCATCCGGCCGAACGGGCGCAGGTCAGCCAGACCACCACGAGGCTCGGTAGTGCGCAGCGGGTGAGCCACCCGGCCCAGAGCCGCCTCGGGCGAGCGGAACGCGGCGGCCACGACCTCCTCCGGACCGACGGGCGCGGCAGCGTCGGCGGAGACCGATGCGGCGGCCGGGGCAGGTGGGGTGGCGGCAGAGACGGCCGGAGCGACGGCCAGGGTGGCACCGAGCGGGACGAGCAGGGCAGCGAGCAGGACCTTGTGCGTGTTCATGGCCCCAACTCTCGCCGCGCGAGGGCACCCCGAACCATCCAGTGCACCCCCCGACCGGCCCGGGAGTCAGCTACACCCATCGAGGAACGGGAGGCTGGGACCCCGGTCCCGGTCGTGAGGGGGGAAGGAGGTCGTCTTGCTTGAGTTCAGGAGGTAGCGGCGACCGGCGATCCGCCCCTGCCCCTCTCGGCTGGCTCCTCGCCACCTGGCGGCGACGCGACGCCCCCGCCTTCCGCGAACACGTCCCCAGCCTCCTGCCCGGCAGCCGGTTCCTGCTCTACGACCTGGCCCAGACCGAGGCCTACCTCGCAGGCAGGCCCGTCCCTCCCCTGCCCAGCGGGGAACACCCCGACGACCTCCTCACCGACAAAGAGACCGCCGACATCCTCGGCACCACCCCCTCCACCGCCCAGGCCTACGCCCCCAGGGCCACCTCTCCCGCGGCACCACCCGCTACGGCACCCTCCTCTGGACCCGCCACGAAGTCCTCGACCACCGCGACAACGCCCCCGACCGCAGCAAAGGCGGCGGCCACCGCGCTGGCGAACCCCAAGGCCCCCGCCAGCACCCCTACGAAGGCGACCCCGCCTCGAAACCGCCCGCGAAACCCTCGCCTCGGCCGGCGGCACACCCAAGAGCCGAATCGCCGCCACGCTCTCCGAACAGCACGGAGGCACACCCCGTACCTGGGAACGCCTCCTCACCGCAGCCCACACCAACACCTGGCAGTGAGCCACAGCACGCCGTGCGGGATCGGGGCGAGGTCGGTGATGCCCATGGCGTACGCGACGATCGAACCGGCCGCCGAGCCTCGGCCGGGGCCGACGGCGATGCCCGGAGTCGGCGTCAGGACCGGAGCCCGGATCCTGATCGAGGTCGGTGACGGCAGCACCTTCCCGACCGCCGGCCACCTCGCCGCCTACGCCGGCCTCGCCCCGGCGACCCGGAGCTCGGGTTCATCGATCCGCGGTGAACAGCCGTCCCCGAGAGGGGACAAGCAGCTCAAACGGGCCTTCTTCCTCTCCGCGTTCGCCGCCCTGGGCGACCCGGCATCGCGGGCCTACTACGACAAGAAGATCGCCCAGGGCAAGCACCACACCCAGGCCCTGCTCTGCCTCGTCCGACGCCGGGCCGACGTCCTCTTCGCCATGCTCCGGGACGGAACCTTCTACGAGTCCCGACCCGCCGCCTCAGCCTGATCCTCATCGCGCACGCCGCACACCGGGCAGTCCCATTCGTCGAGACAGTCGATCACGACAGGGTGATTGCAGAAGACGCACGGACGCATGCCCTCATCGACCGACTCCTCCACACACGCTTCATCGTTCATGGCAGGCAGAGTGCCAGACGGCCTCCCGCCCGGCACCCACCACCTTGACCAAACACATAGGGGCCCCGGGCTCCCCAGGGATACGCCGACCTTCGGTGTGCTTGAGGTCGCCCACCAGGCGGCCTCGACCGCGACGTCCCGCACGGCCTCCTCATCCCGCCGGTGATGTCCAGGACGACGCGATCGCCCATCCGGCTACCGTTCCGCCATGCCTGCCTTGCTCTGGTGGAGGCGAAACGGAAGACACCCTGCCTTCCGCCCGTTCGTCATCTCGCGGAGCACCTTCGGCCCCTGGAGTAGCCCGAGGCTCCCGCTTCCGAACCGGCATGAGAGCCGGACTTGGGGGCGGCCAATCCAGCCGTCGCACGGCCTCTCAGTTCGCCTGCGGATCGGCCGCCAATCGATCCGCTCCGTCCTCACTCCCGGTCTCCCATCGTCGTCGGCTGTGACCTACGGCCCGCTGGACGGAAACTCGGAGGTGCCCCCGGCGGCTCGTCTGACAGACTCGCGGTGATACGCGAGGGGTTCCAGGGGTGGGGATGAACGAGGCCGACGACGTCTTCGAGACGCATGTGACAGTGCGGTGCCGGAGCGAGGGGGAGCTGACCCGCCTCGGCGCCTGGGCGGCGGATCGGGACCTGAAGGTCACCACCATCATCCTCGCGCGTGGCCGCACGCCGGTCCAGCCGATGCTGACCCTGCGCGGCCGCGCAGGTCATCCGGCGGTGGTGTCCGGGCTGCGGGAGGCCGGTTTCGAGCCGGCTCGGGTCAAGGTGGAAACGGTGCCGTGGAGCGCGGAGCCCGCGGGCCCTGGCGGGGGTTACTACGAGCACCACGTCAAGCTGGCGCTGCCCGCCGCGTACGACCGGGCGGCGCTTGAGGACCTCGTCATGCCCCACGGCGCGCACGTGTCGTGGAACGCCCGCCGAGTGTTGCCGGGGCTGGGAGGGCGGCACGAGCGTTTCGTGACCCAGCGTCACCCAGGCCCCCCGGACGCGGCGGGGCGCGCCTGCGACGCGCTCGTCGGCGCATTGATCGCCGCCGGACACGAGCCGGTGGCGGAGGAGCGGGAATTCGTGGTCTCCGACAGCGATCTGTCGTGGGATGAGGGTTGGCTGGAGGAGACCGTATGAACGAGAAGCAGTGGACGCCGTCGATCCCTGACGGGCCCGACAGCGTCACCGAGCCCATCGCCGACCGTGTGTGCCGCAGGACCGAGGTTCCGCAGACCCTGACCGCGGGAGTCGGCGACGTGGCCGCGCCGCACCGCATCTTCGACCCCGCCCTCAAGCACTTCGACGAGGCGTTCCGGCCCGCCGACGGGGTCGTCGAGGACCCAGAGCTGCGGGCCCGCTGGCAGACGGCCCGGCGCGCGGCGCTGGAGCTCGTCCTCGCGGCCGTCGCCGGGTCGCCGTGGGCCGGCTCCCTCGTGCTGCGCGGCAGCATGCTGATGGGGGCCTGGTTCGGCGACGCCGCCCGCGCCCCGAAGGACATCGACTTCGTCGTCGTCCCCGAGACCTGGCGCATCGAGGAGGCCCGGACCCGGACGATGCTCGACGGGATCGCCGCGGCGGCCGAGCGCCTCGCCGAGGATCGTGGGACGGACCTGTCGATCTCGGCGGCCGGAGCCGTGTCCGAGTACATCTGGACCTACGAACGGGTACCTGGTCACCGTCTGGTCCTGCCGTGGACCGTCCCCGGGCTTCCCGGCGGCCAGGTCCAGCTCGACTTCGTCTTCAATGAGCGCCTCCCGACCCCTCCCCGCCCCGCCGAGGTCGCGGGGGTCCGCCTGCTGGCCGCGGACAGGGAATCGTCCTTGGCCTGGAAGCTCATGTGGCTGAGCTGCGACATGTATCCGCAGGCCAAGGACCTGTACGACGCGGTCCTCCTCGCCGAGAGCTGCACCCTGCCCCTGTCCCTCCTGGAGACGGTGCTGCGCGAGGCGGACGAGTGGCCGGGCCGTCCGGACGAGCCCCTGAACCTGGCAATGTTCGAGAGCGCCGTCCGCGAGGTCGACTGGATGGGCTTCGACGACGCCCACCCGGACACCGAGGCCGCCCGGCGTGACCTCGGCGCCCGTCTACTGGCCGCCCTTGCTCCGGCAATGAGGACGGCCTAGGTGTATTGACCCGCAGGGTTGTTGACTCGACTGATGGGCGGCTGACCACCGAGTGCGGTATGGCCGCGGTGATGGTTGTAGGTGTGGATGAATTCCGCCAAGGCGTCGGTGCGTTCGGCATTGCTGGAGTACGGGCGTACGTAGGCCCATTCGTCGAGCAGGGTGCGGTTCAGGCGCTCCACCTTGCCGTTCGTTTGCGGGCGGTAGGGGCGGGTGCGTTTGTGGATGATGCCGGCGTCGCTCAAGATCTGCGCGAACAGCCTGGACCTGTAGCAGGAGCCATTGTCGGTGATGACTCGCTCGACGTTGATGCCGTACCCGGCGAAGAAGGCGTTGGCGCGCCCCCGAAAGCCGCGGCGGTCTCCTGGCGTCGTCGGTCAGGACCTCGCTGTAGGCGAGCCGGGAGTGGTCGTCGACGGCCATGTGGACGAAGCTGTAACCGATCACAGGACTGCCCCCCTTGCGGACCTCGGTTGTGGCTTGCCGGTTGCCGGCGGCCTGCTGGCGGGGCATGATCCGATGCCCGCCGCCATCGGGGATGTTGTCGAGCTTTCTTGATGTCGACGTGGACCAGTTCACCCGGGTGTGACCGCCCATAGCGGCGGATGACCTGGCCGGTGGGTCGGTCCAGCCAGCGCAGACGGTTCAGGTTGTTGCGGGTCAGGACTCGGTGGACGGTCGAGGTGGGCAGTCCCAGAATCGGGCCGATCCTCGCTGGGCCGAGTTTCCGGTCACGCCGCAGCTCGCAGATGCGGGTCTCGGTATCGGCGAGGAATCGTCCGTGGCCGACTGGAGCGGTTGTGCAGGCCAGCGTCGCCTTCGGCTTTCCAGCGGCGGACCCACTTGTGGGCTGTAGCGCGGGAGATGCCCATCTCGTCGGCCACGTGGGCGACGGGTCTGTCGGCTCGGACTCGGTCGATGAGGAGCCGTCTGCCGTGGGCGGTCAGCCGGGCGTTGGGGTGGGACAAGAAGACCTCTGCGGTGATGTATGGGCTGGGCGCCGCCGCCGACCTCGGCCAAGCCCCGTCTGACCCCGCCTCGGGAGCCTCGTGAGGGCTGCACACGAGACGCGTGAAACCGGGATGTTTGCGTCGCTGCTGTAGCGGCGGTGGAGACTTGCGCCGTTGTGCGTCACCCTCGGGCCGTTCAGGCGGCCCGAGGGTGCCATGGGTTCAGTTCACGTGCTTGTCGAACCACTCGACCAGCCGTTCGGGGTGCTCGGAGAAGTAGTTGTAGCCGTCCCAGCGCCGGGTGCTGCCCTCGATCCAGAACAGCTTCTTGTCGCCGACGGGGACGGCATCGAAGATCGCCTGCACGTCGGAGGGCTTGGTCAGTGCGTCGTCATGCACCTGGGTGATGAAGGTGGGCACCTGGCAGTTCTTGGCGTACTCGATCGGCGACACCTCGTCGATGGTGAAGCTGAGGTTCAGTTCCACCTCCCGGTCCACGGCCTCGAACTGGTCCGCGATCCCCATCGCCTCAAGGTTGCGCTCGACCATCGCGCGCATCGAGATCGGCTGGATGGCGACCAGGGCGTGCACGTCCGCGAAGAGCTCCGGATGCCGGGTCATCGCCATGAACGTGGCGTTGGCGCCCATGCAGCGGCTGAGCAGGCCCACCTTCATGGTGGCCGCGTCGGGGCGGGATCTGGCGTACCGCAGTGAGCCGGCCACGTCGCGGGACTCGAACTGGCCCCAGGTGAAGATGAAGCCATTGGCGTCGCCGCTCTGGCCGTGGTTGCGTGCGTCGTAGGTCAGCACGTTGTAACCGGCTTCATGCAGGTGCTGGTACTCCCGCATGTAGTTGACCTCGATGGTGTTGCCGGGGACGAACTGCCACGGGGGCAGGTGCGAGGGGAAGCCGTAGCGGTTCATGGGCATCGGGTGGTTGGCGATGATCAGCTTGTCCGAGCCCGGGCAGGGGATCCACCACGCTTCCAGCGGGGTGCCATCCAGGGATGGGAACGTGACGTCCTCGTATGCCATCCCGTACTCGTCCGGCGTGTGCAGGATCGGCGCACGCACCGGGCTGCTGAGGCCCTTCGCCAGCCCCTTGACCATCTCCGAAATATCCGCCATGACAGTATCTCTTTCTCTTTCTGTTTCGTGGTGAGATCGTCTGGTATTTCCTTCGGTCATAAGAACGTAACTTTCGGGCTGGGGAGAAGCCACTGATGAAAGGTGTACTGGCAGGGCACCCCTCATTCCGGGATGGCTCCGAGATGTCGCCCTAACCTGGAAACCGTGGACAATGCAGCCGAGACCCGGGAGTTTCTGACCTCCCGCCGCGCCAGGATCAGCCCGCAGCAGGCGGGGTTGCCCGCCCATGGCCCCCGTCGGGTACCGGGACTGCGGCGCGCCGAGGTCGCGCAGCTCGCCGGGGTCAGCGTCGAGTATTACTCGCGGCTGGAGCGCGGTGACCTGTCCGGAGTGTCGGACCAGGTCCTTGACGCCCTCGCTCGGGCGCTGCGGCTGAGTGAGGACGACCGCACCCATCTGGAGGATCTTGCCCGCGCCGCCGGTCCGGGACGTCGACGCCGACGCCGGGCGGCCGCCGCCTCGGTGCGGCCGAACCTGCAGCGTCTCCTGGACTCCATGGCCTGTCCGGCGTTCGTCCTGAACGGCCGTGGTGACGTCCTGGCCGCCAACAGCCTCGGCCGTGCCCTGTACGCCCCCATGATCGAAGCTGCCGGGGGAGCCACCCCCAACCATGGCCGGTTCATATTCCTGGACCCCCGCTCCCGCCAGTTCTGGGGCGACTGGGAAAGCGCCGCCGACAACCTGGTCGCTCTCCTGCACGCCCAGGCCGGCCGCGCCCCCTACGACAAGGACCTCACCGACCTCATTGGTGAGCTGTCCACCCGCAGTGACGATTTCCGTACCCGCTGGGCCGGCCACGACGTCCGCCAGTACCACCAGGGCGCCAAAGCCATCCACCACCCCGTGGTCGGCACCCTTCACCTCGCCTACGAATCCCTCGACCTGCCCGCCGACGGCCTCATCCTGTTCGCCTACGGCGCCGAGCCGGGCAGCGACTCCGAAGACGCGCTGCGCATCCTGGCCAGCTGGGCCGCCGACCACGTCCCCGAGCCAGCCGAGCGCTCCCCCGGCAGGACGAGCAACGTTCGGCGGCCCGGTGTTCGGCAAGACGCCCCCCGCACCGACGACTAACCGGAACCGTGAAGGCAGCACAGCGACCATCAGGAGAGGACGGGAACGATGCACAGCAAGGTGTTCACCGCGGACAACGCAGCGATGCTGCTGATCGACCACCAGACCGGCACTGTGTCCTGGACGCACTCGCACGACGTCGAGGATGTGAAGAAGAGCGCTCTCAACCTGGCCGAGATCGCCACCGCCGTCGGCATGCCGCTGGTACTGACCTCCAGCCAGGAGGACCGCAGGCAGGGGCCGCTGGTACCGGAACTCGAAGAGATCGCACCAAAGGCATTTGCCGACCGGATCAAGCGCACCGGAATCGTCAACGCGATGCACGACGAGAACTTCAACGAGGCGGTCTAGAAAACCGGCCGACGCAAGCTCGTGGTCGCCGGCATCACGACCGAGGTCTGCGTCGTGTTCCCGGTCCTCCAAATGCTCGACGAGGGGGTACGAAGTGCAGGTGGTCACCGACGCGTCGGCATCCTTCACCAAGATCGGCGACGACGCCGCGCTACGTCGCATAGAGCAGGCCGGCGCCGTGATCACCTCGACGGCACAGATCATCTCCGAACTGGCGGTCGACTGGACATCCCCGAGGGGCCAGGGGCTGGCCGCCCTGATGGGGCTCTGACCTCCGCCTGTCTGCGACCTCTACTCCCAGCCTCCGCCCGGCGACACCCTCCCACACCGCGACAGTGACAGGCTCTTCGCCGAAGGGAACCCAACCTACGCGCTTGGTTGGATCGAGATCACTGTCAACAACGCTCGTGGTCAATACAAGGTGTGATGTCTCATGAGGTTGGTTCCTCCGTGCTGACGCGCGCGTCAATCGACGCACGCGGGCCGTTGCCTCCCGAGGATCCTCACCCGGGCGGGCTTACGGCAGCGCCGCCCGCACCTCGGGGTCGGACCAGGCGTCGGGGAGCGGGTTGCCCCGGCAGCTGGGCGGCTCCGACGACCATGAGGAGCGCCAGGCACAGCGTGCTGCACAGGGCCAGGACGGCGGCGACCGCGGTCAGCATCCGGGTCGCCGTGCGCGGGTGCAGACGGTGCGTGGCGAGCCTCGCGACCGGCCAGGCGGTCAGCGGAAGCACCAGCGGAAGGAAGACGAAGACCCCGTGGCGTCAGTCCTCCCTCTCCTCCTCGGCCTGCGCCAGCAGCTCCCGCATCAGCTGCTCCTCCTCCGACGACAGTCCCGTGACGAAGCGCGTGAGAACCGCCTCACGGTCGGACTCGCCGTCCAGGACCCGGCGCATCCGCAGCGCCGCGAGCCCCGCCTCGTCCGCGACCGCCGTCCACTCGAACGACCGGCCCGCGCGCTTGCGCGACACGGCGCCCTTCGCGTGCAGGCGGGTCAGGATGGTGATGACGGTGGTGTGCGCGAGGTCGCCGCCGAGCAGCTCCCGCACCATACCCGCGGTGACGGGCCCGCTGGCCGCCCGCAGCGCGGCCAGCACCTGGGCCTCCAACTCGCCCTGCCCACGCCGCCGCGACGTACCCACTATCCTGCCAACCTCCACCTCACCACTCCCTGAAACCGGCCGCCCACCGTACTGACGTAACACGGCCGCTGGGGTGGACGTGCCCGCGCGTCGAGGCGTCGCGCGGCATCGTGCGCGCCGCTGTGGGGGATCCTGGGACGGTGATCCGTTCCGGCTGGTCCGCTCCGCGCTGTCTGCATGTGCTTCTGCTGCTTTTCTGCCTCCTTCTGCCCTCGGTGGGGGAAGCTGCGGCTGCTGAGGACACCCCGACGGACTGCCGAGCCGACCAGCTCAAGACGGCCAAGGTCACGGCGCTGGCCGAGTTCGAGCACCGTGGCAACGACTTCAGCATGGTCACGAGCACCATGGACATCAGCGTGCCCGCTGGCTGGACGCACGCCTCCGACCTCCTCCTGGACGCCCATTCACCGGCCTATCGGTCAGCTCTGGCGTGCCTGGTGGGCAAGCCCACGGATGAGTGGAACGACTTCCGTGATTACGAGTGGCGGTTCAAGCCGGTGACCGTAAAGGCCGACGGCCAGCGGGTCAAGGTTCACTATGAGGCTTCCACGTGGGTCCAATTCAGCTCCTCCGACGCTGTCGGCCCCTGGGTTCTGACCGTCTCGAAGGAAAACTGGCGCATCGCGTTGCGCCCTTCCGCTGCTTTGAAGGGCGCCGACTGGGACAGGGTTCAGGTCGATCTGGGCGGGCGGGGCGCCCTGACGGCCAGCCCTCGGCCGGCTTTCGGCGAGGGCGGAACGAGACTGAGCTGGCAGCGCAAAGAGCCGGACCAGAATCCCACGGTCACTTTCCGCCCACCTACGGTGCAGCATTGGGATTTCATCACGACCACCACGGAGGAACCCTGGCAGGTTTGGGAGACGTGGGGCATCTACAGCGCCTCGGCAGCGTTCTGGTACGTCGCCTCAGGTGCGTTGTTGCTCGTCGCGGGTCGACGATTGAGGCGCAGTCTGGCCGGTCCGACGACAGCTGCGGAGTCGAGCGCACTGCGCTATCTGCGGTGGTGGGCGATCCTCCTGATGTTCCTGGGTGTGCTCGTCTATCTCAATGACAACCTCTACCGGTGGTTCCAGAAGTTGGGGGGCTGGTACCACGATTACGAACCGACTGTCGCGGTCTTCGTTTTGGCTTTCCTCGGACGAGCAATCGTCAATACCTGTGGATCGGTGGCTTCTCAGTTTCGGGATGACCGGAGCCGGGTGAGTCCGTCGACGGCTGCAAGTTCCGTGCTCAGGGGCTGAGCCTCGGCCGGTGCGGTGACGATGAGGAGGACGGACACGTCGGGGTGGTCGTCCTCAAGAAGGTCGTCTTCGCCGTCGTCTCCGGGAACGGTGTTGGGCTGGACCTTGATGCGGGTCGTGTCGGCGAGTGTGGCGAGGAAATAGAGGCCGAAGTAGTCGCTGTCGCGCTCGGCGAAGGTCGCTGGCAGTCGTTCGGTGAGGAGGTCGGCCAGCTGCTGGGCCGTGTGGGTGTTCGTGCCGTAGGTGTCGGTGACGGTCATCGTGAGATTCTCCTCAGGCTGCGTGGTTCTCGGTGCGTTCGACCAGGTGGCCGTTTTCGAAGCGGGCGCCGGCGCGGACGAGCGGGACCAGGTGGGCGCCGGTGATCGCCCGCCAGCGGGACTGGGCGGACTCGACGAGCTTGAACACCATCGCGAGGGCCGCGGCCGGGCTGCCCGCGCCTCGGGTGACCTTCGTGCGGAGCTTGACCGTGGAGAACGTCGACTCGATCGGATTCGTGGTCCGCAGGTGGATCCAGTGCTCGGCCGGGAAGTCGTAGAACGCCAGCAGCTCGTCCCGGTCGTCGGTGATCTTTGCGGCCGCCTTCGGCCACTTCGTGCCGTAGGCGCGGGCGAATGCCTCGATCGCCTTCTCGGCGTGGGTCCGGTCCTCGGCGTTGTAGATCTCCTGCATGGCCTTCGTGGCCCCGGGCTGTGCGGACTTGGGCAGGCAGTTCGCTACGTTGCGGGCCTTGTGGACCCAGCAGCGCTGGTGGCGGGCGGCAGGGAAGACCTCGGCGAGGGCCTTCCAGAGGCCCATTGCGCCGTCACCTACGACCAGCTCGGGGTCGCGCATGCCGCGTCGGCGGCAATCACGCAGCAGCTCGGCCCACGACTCGGTCGACTCGCGCAGCCCCTCGGCCAGGGCGATGAGCTCTTTGGTGCCGTCCAGGCGCACGCCGAGCAGGACCAGGACGCACGAGTGCGCCTGCCCGAGCCGCACCTTCGGGTGCACGCCATCTGCCCAGACGTAGACGAAGTCGCGGTCGGACAGGTCCCGGGACTGGAAGGCGGCGTGGTCGTCGGCCCACTGCTTGGTCAGCCGGGTGACCGTGGCCGGCGACAGGCCGGCCGCGCCGCCGAGGAAATGCTCCAGCGCGGGCACGAAGTCCCCGGAGGACAGGCCGTGCAGGTAGAGCAGCGGCAGGACCTCGGAGACCTTCGGTGACTTGCGGCACCACGGGGGAAGGATCTTGGAGGAGAACCGCTTCCGCTCGCCGGTCTCATCGTCGATGCGGCGGTCGTTCACCCGTGGCGCGGTGACCTCGACCGGCCCGGCCGCGGTGACGACGGTGCGGGGTCGGTGGTGGCCGTTGCGGACCACCAGGCGCCGTCCCTGCTCGTCGGTCTCGGCTGCCAACTCGGCTATGTACTGGTTGACTTCCGCTTCCAAAGCGGCGGCGAGCATTCGGCGGGCGCCTTCCCGGACGATCTCGTCGATCAGGGAGCCGGACTGTGTGGAGCCGTCGTCGGTGACTACGCTGAGCACGGGCGTGCCTTCCCGACCCGCGCTGCAACGCGGGCCTACTCGGAGACCTTGCGGATCATTCGGGAAGGTACGCCCTCCGCGTCCCCGCCCGAGGCCGATCCACAAGTCCTGAGCATTGCTCGGGAACAACCCCACGCGAACGGAAGCAACATACCCTCGGCTCTCACACCCCAGAGAGCCGTCCCCAAAGACGACAGTGAACAGCCGGCCCGGATTCCTCGCGGCCCGTCCCGCACGGACCATCCCCGCACAAGCGGGGAGCAGAGCTCCCGGTACTCCCGATCCTCCGCGAGGTTGGGACCATCCCCCTGCGCAGGCGGGGAGCAGCGTGCGCTCGAGGACCATCCGTACAACGGGGAGGGACCATCCCCGCGGGTGCGGGGAGCACATGGGCAGCTCCTCCAGGCGCTCCACGTCACTGGGAACATCCCCGCGGGTGCGGGGAGCACTCCACTCCGACCACGACCCGGACCAGAGGTGTCGGCGTACACGTGAACGTGCCCAGTCACGTACGGATGAACGTGCCCACCTCCTGACGTACCGGAGATTGATCCTGGGCAGTCTGCTGCCGGCCTGTGAAGGGTGGCGGAGGGCGGCTGACCGTGGTCTTGGACCCGCAACGATGGATGGAGCTTCGACGCTTCCGCGGGCTGTTCGAGTCCGGGGCGATGAGCCTGTCGGAGATCGCGAAGGAGACCGGACTCAACCGCCGCACGGTCCGCAAGTACCTGTCCTCTGAAGGCCCGGTCGCCCCGCCTCGACGGGCTGCGCCCGGACATGGCCGTCGGCGGAAGGTGGATGAGGTCGCGCCCCTGATCGACGCGATGCTGCGGTCGGAGATTCTGATCAAGGGGGCCGTGGTTCACGAGAGGCTGGTGGCCGAGTACGGCTTCACCGGCACCTATCAGCGGGTCAAGCTCTACATGCAGGAGGCCCGGCCTCGGATCGCGGAGGAACTGGGAATCAGCCCGGGCGAGCTGGCCGGCTTGCACCGCAGGTTCGAGGTCGTGCCTGGAGCGCAGGCCCAAGTCGACTGGGGCGACGAAGGGCAGATCCTCGCCCACGTCGGCATCCCGAAGGTCTACTCGTTCCACATGACCTTGTCCTACTCGCGAGATCCGTTCTGCTGCTTCACCACCAGCCAGGACCTGGCCACCTTCTTCGACTGCCACCGGCAGGCGTTCGCCCACTTCGGCGGGGTGCCGATGTCGATCGTCTACGACCGCACAAAGACCGTCGTCCGACGCCACGTCGCACCGGGCGAGGCCGTTCCCCTGCACCCGGAAGCGGTCGGGTTCGCCGGGCACTACGACTTCGACATCGACGTGCTGGCCGCCTACCGCCCCACCGGGAAAGGCCGGGTCGAGCGGCAGGTCCTGATCGTCCGCGACCACGTCCTGGCCGGACGGTCCTTCTCCTCCATCGAGGAGCTGGACTCAGCTTTCAACGCCTGGGTTCCGTTGCGCCGAGCGAAGTCCCACGGCACCCACGGCGAAGTCATCGGGCACCGCGCGATCCGCGACCACATGGCCCTCAGGCCCCTGCCGGTGACGCCTTACGTGGTCACCCAGAGACACCTTCGCTACGTCGGCAAGGACTGCCTGGTCGCCTTCGATGCGAACCTCTACTCGGTGCCGGCCCGCAAGGTCCGCGCACGTCAGCTGGTGGAAGTCAGGGCAACAAAGTCCCAGATCACTCTGCATTCCACCGTTCCCGACGCCAACGGCGACACCCTGCTGGCCATTCACCGCAGGGCTGTCGGCCGGGGAGCCTGTGTCGTCGACGAGAAGCACTGGGACGGTCTTCCCGACGGCAGGAACCGGCGGACCACCACCGGTGACGTGCCTCCGCAGCCCCGTCATCAGAACGCCCTCGGCGCGGATACGGCCGGCTCGCTGATGGCTCTCCTGAACCGGGCCGCGGCCGTCCGCGTCGAGGTCGGCCGCAGACCTTTGTCGGTCTATGACGAACTGACCGGGACCCGTCCCTTCACCACCCACCCCACGCCGGAGGAGCCCAGTTGAGCGAGCTGGTCAGCACCCGAATCCGCACCACGGCCGCCAAACTCGGCCTGCCCCACCTGGCCGAGAGCCTGAACCAGTACGCCGGCCGGGCGGACGAGGCCAAGATGGGCTACCTCGACTTCCTCGATCTGGTCCTGGTCGAGGAACTTGCCATTCGTGACGACCGGCGCTTCCGTCAGGGCCTGCGGCTGTCCAAGCTGCCGCACCACAAGACGCTCGACGAGTACGACTTCTCCTTCCAGCCCGAGCTCGATCCCCGGAAGATCAAAGACCTCGCCACCCTCGCGTTCGTCGAGGCCAAGGCCAACGTGGCCCTGCTGGGACCGCCTGGGGTCGGCAAGACCCACATCGCCGTCGCGCTCTCGGTCGCCGCCTGCCGGGCCGGCTTCTCCGTCTACTTCACGACCCTCGACGACATGGTCCGCCAGCTCAAGGTCGCCGAGGCGGCCGGACGCCTCAACAGCAAACTCCGCACCTACCTCCGGCCCGGAGTTCTCGTCGTCGACGAAGTCGGCTACCAGCCACTCGAACGCGCTGAGGCGAACCTGGTGTTCCAGGTCATCTCCAAGCGCTACGAGAAGGGCTCGATCATCCTGACCTCGAACAAGACCTTCAGCGAATGGGGGCAGGTGTTCGGTGACGAAGTCCTCGCCACGGCCATCCTCGACCGGCTCCTGCACCACTGCGACGTCGTCTCCATCAACGGCCCCAGCTACAGACTCAAGAACCGTCTCGCAGCCATCGAGCGCGAGACCGCAGCCTAGGCTCCTACCTTCGGATCTGGCCCTTGCCTGCATACCCCTGCCCCTCTGCTGCCGCCCGCCGGGCGGCAGGATGGGCAGATGGCAATGAGCGAGACGGAACTGCTGGCCCTCCTGCGTGAACTCGACGACCCCGAGCGGCTGGAACAACCGCAGCACTACGACCGCGCCGCGACCGGCCTCGCGTTCAGCGGTCTGATCCGCCGGCTCGAAGCGGACTTCGGAGCCCCGTGCGAGTCCGAGCGGGACACCCAGGACTCCAGTGAGTACGGGCGCATCCACGTGCCCGCGAACGCGACGATCTGCGGAACACGGATCGTGGTCTGCGTGAGCAAGTTCGGCTCCCTCGCCGAGGTATGCGCCGACAATCCGGGGGCCTTCCTCGGCACGGACGAAGCCCGTGAGGAGGGCGCGCTGGATCCCGCTGACCTAGCCACAGTGGAGCAGGCCCTGACTGAGCTCGGCTACGTGAGCGTCCCCGAAGAACTGCTGGAGAGCGACTACGAGGGCCCCAGCGCGCTGGAGCACTTCGCGGCGCGGCCCACGTGGTGGACGCGGTTCTTCGGCCTCTGGTGATCCGCCCACCGAGCCGAGCGAACAGCCTGTCATCTCGCTGAGCACGTTCATCCGTACTTCACTGAGCACATTTCCGAGTACGCCGACAGCACGAAGGTCACCCGAGGCGCGGGCAGCCCGGCCGCGGCCCTCGCGATGGTGTTCAAGCTCGTCGAGTCCGCCCAGTCCCGCTGGCGGGCGATCACCGGCGCCCACCTGGTCCCGCTCGTCCGCGCCGGCGCCCGCTTCGAAAACGGCCACCTGGTCGAACGCACCGAGAACCACGCAGCCTGAGGAGAATCTCACGATGACCGTCACCGACACCTACGGCACGAACACCCACACGGCCCAGCAGCTGGCCGACCTCCTCACCGAACGACTGCCAGCGACCTTCGCCGAGCGCGACAGCGACTACTTCGGCCTCTATTTCCTCGCCACACTCGCCGACACGACCCGCATCAAGGTCCAGCCCAACACCGTTCCCGGAGACGACGGCGAAGACGACCTTCTTGAGGACGACCACCCCGACGTGTCCGTCCTCCTCATCGTCACCGCACCGGCCGAGGCTCAGCCCCTGAGCACGGAACTTGCAGCCGTCGACGGACTCACCCGGCTCCGGTCATCCCGAAACTGAGAAGCCACCGATCCACAGGTATTGACGATTGCTCGTTGTTCCCTGTGGGCTCAGGGTTTCTCGAAGGGCTCGTCGCTCCATCTGAACCAGGCGCGTCCGTCGCTGATGTGCAGGAGGAACTCTGCGACCGGGCCTGACGGAGCCACGAGGGCAAGGGAACCTGCGATCCGGTCGTAGGAGTCGTCGAACCGCTCGTACTCCTCTGTCTCCAGCAGCGTCAGTGACTCGTCGAACCAGGGCTTCACCTCTTCGAACGCCGGTGCCGGCACGAAGCGGCCGTGTAGCCAGGGAAAGTCGGCCTCGTCGATCACGATCTCGCCGAGCAGTTCCTCTTGCCTCATCAATCGCCAGAGATCACCCTCGAAACCCATCCGGCCGGCTCTCCGATCTATGTCCTGTTGTCGCCGACAGCCTCCCACGCGGGGCTGACATCGAGATCCCAAGCGCCACCACTGTCTGGGCCGAGGGCCTGCTCTACACACCAGACCGTGCTTATGAACGCATAACCGGTGAGGAGTGGGACCGTGCCACGCGCTACTCGTACGAGTCGTACTCGAATACCGAGGGCTGGGCTGCTTGAACGACTTCACCGGCACGTGGTGCCGGACTCGGGTGCGTTGAGCGCTGTCACGGCCGGCGCGTTGGAACCGACTCGTACACAAAGCCCGGACACCCGGTTTGCCGGCTTCGGTGAAAGTGGTTCAGACGACGTTGTTCGTGGGATAGAACTGCAGGTCACGGAGGCTGCTCCCCGCTCGCGCGGGGATGGTCCCTACGAGGGCCAGCTCAATATCTTCCTCGACCGCTGCTCCCTGCACCCGCGGGGATGGTCCCGAGGTCATGAAGTTCGTCTCGCCCATGAAGGTCTCCTCCCCGCACCCGCGGGGATGGTCCCGACGCCGACACTTGGCTCTCCCCCTACTGCCACTGCTCCCCGCGGCCGTTGGAATGGTCCCGGGGGGATACGGGATATACGTCACCTCCTGGCTGCTGCCCGTCTGCGGGGGACGGGTCCGAGCCGGCCGGCTTCGGTGGAGGTTTTCGGCAGCTGTTTTCTGTTTCTGTGGGGGTGAGCCCTGCTCAGGGGCCGGTTCGGGGACTGAGTTCTACCTTCCGGATCATGTCTGCCAGCACCGTGCCTTGCCGGGTCGCCGGGCCGCCCGGTATGGGGGCAGGCTTTCTTCCTTGTGATGGACGGCACCTGCGGGCGTCGTCTGCCAGTTGCAGCACCGGGCGCGGGTCTGGTGCTTTGATGCCTGCCTTGCCCGGTCGGGGGTCTCCCTCGTGTTCCGTCCGTGCGCGAGGAGTCGGATGGCGTCGGTGTTGTCGGTCCCCGGTGTTAGCGTCGCCGTCATGGCGAACCGTTCCTATCTCTACTCTGCGGACTCGATGCCGAGCGAGGCGGAGATTCCCCAGCGGATCCGGTGCATATCGGAGCACAACTGGGACGTTCCGCTTGCGCACAAGCTCCTGGTGGGGCGCGGGACGACGGTCGTTCCGTCCATGATCTGGAATCCTCCGATCGGTATCGCCGCGGACTATGCCGGTGGGGCGGCTCTGCTCCGCGACCTCCTGCGTGCGGTCGGTAAGGGTTTGGAGGACGACGCCGAGTTCGCCGAATGCGTTGCCAGGACCACGGCCCACCTCGAGAAGCAGCAGGCGGAGTACTTCGTCCTGGAGACCGGGGAGATCGTCTCGATGACGGACGACGATCCGGCGGCGAGCGTGCGGCGTCTGGTGGCCGAGGACATCCCCGACGCCGTCGCCCAGGCCGAGACGGCGATCGCCGGCCGGAACGACGACTGGCTGGCTTCAGTCCGGGCCGACTGGCAGAGGCACTTCGCGTCCTTCTACAGCGACGCGCTCTACTTCTCCTTCCCCGGCTGACCCGGACTGCGGTGCGTATCGGGCGAGCCCAGCCTCAACCGAGAGGCACAACCCAGCCTGAACTGCTCCCCGCTCGCGCGGAGATGGCCCCGCCGACGGTGAAGGTCGAGATTTCCCCACTCTGCTCCCCGCACCCGCGGGGATGGTCCCAGTCTGTTCGACACGCTCGATACGCACACCCTTTGCTCCCCGCACCCACGAGGGTGGCCAACAAGCATGATAGAGGAGGTAGTGGCCTTTGGCCTGCTCCTCGTACCTGCGGGGGATGGTCCTCAGGAGGTCTTCTTCTGGAGGGCCAACGGCGACTGATCCCTGTACTCGCAGGGATGCCTATCCGCCTGAGTGAGTCAGACGCTTGTTCGCCACCAACTGCTTTCTGTGCCTGCTGGGATGGTTCCGGGCATTGTGGTCGCCTCACGCGCCTGTCTGGGTGCTCTTCGCTTGCGTGAGGGTGGTCTATCGCCGGTTGGGCGGGTTGGGATTTCGGCTGAGGGTCCTGTCCGTCAGGCGGGGCTGTTTCGGGCTGCCTCTCTTGTGCGTGATCGGACTGGGGCCATCCCCGCGCGTGCAGGGAGTGGTGAGGCATCCTGGTTCCTCTGTCCCCAAGAGCGGGGCCATCCCCGCGGAGGCGGGGACAGGACGCTAACGACGCCAGTTCAGCCGGAGTCACGGTCGGCAGGTTTCAGGGCGCTGCGTGCCCTATCCCCTAGAGCGTTCGTTGATGTGGCTGGCACGGGGCCTCGTGTCGAGAGAGCGAATCAGAAGTGGGGCGATGAATCCCGCATGGTCGGGCGGACGAGACCAGAGCGATGCCGTCAGATGTGCTGTACGGACGAGGTGACATCCCCGCACGTAGGGGGAGCGGGGCCGGCTGCAGCGCAAGTTGGCCCCCTCCGAGGGACGATGGGGGAGGATACGGTGACCTGTAGTTCTGTCACAGCCCAAGATCGCTTTGAACTACCGCTGCGAAAACCGGTAGTCAGCCTGTTACGGATGCGTCCTTTCTTGGGTCCCAGTCCCAGCGATGCTCCCCGTCGTATGTCCTTGATGACGGGGCGATCAGTCGCAGCAAGGGCGGTGCGTCCCCAGTCCCGACCGTTGCGTCAGGCTCGGCGGTCTGTGAAAGCCGGGATCGTCCTCCGATCTTCGGTGGTGACCTGGTGATGGGTCCTGGCCTGTCGAATCTGCAGTTTGTGGTGTTGCTGCTTGCCGGTGCCTTTGCGGCGTACATTGCGCACGCTCACCCGGCCTCTCGGGACCCGTTGCTTGTAGCTGTTGGGGTGGTGACCCTGCTCTATCTGTTGGTTGGGCCGGGAGGTGGAACGCCGCCCTGACATGGGGAGTGGTCTCAGACATGGGCGAGCGTGGGCCCGCTCGATGAGGCAGGTCGGTAAAGGTCGTAGTTTCCGTGGGGGCTGGTCTGTGTCCGGCGCAGGGTCTGTGGCTGATCACGTCTTGAGGGGATTGTCAGGGCAAAGGCGGCGTGTCGTCGGGGTGCCGTGTTGGGCAGTCTGGCGCCAGCCTTGTGCTGCCCGGTGCCCGGTTGTCCTGCGGTTAGGGGTGCGGCACTTCGTTCGAAGTGCCGCTTCGATCACTGGACCTTCTGCGGGGGGTGGGCCGGCGGTCTTGCGGTTTCTGGGTGGGGGATGTTGTGGCTGGTTGGGTTACGGGTTTTGCGGGGGGGGGGGTGCGAGGGTGAGCAGTCCGCAGCCGTAGGCCTTGGAAGGGCCGATGCCGGTGATCAGGGCGCGGGCCAGAGCGATGGGGTCGGTGACGCGGAGGCTGCCCTCGTAGGTGGCGGTGTCGATGCTGACTTTTGTCGTGCCGGTTCGTGCGCCGGTCTGGTCGGTGAGGTTTTTGGTGAAGACGTGTTTGTTCTGTCGGGTGATGCGGATGTCGGGGATGCGTTCGGGGGAGGGTTCGGTGTCGGTGAAGGGGAAGATGCCGGGTGCCGGGTCGGCGGTGTTGGGGATGGGCAGTGGTTCGAAGCCATGTTTGTGGGCGCGGCTGGTGAGCCAGGCGAGTTGTGCGTGGGTGGTGCGGTGGGCGACGCGGTAGGAGCGGCGTTGTGAGGGGTCGTTGTTGCGGCGTTTGGCTTCCTGCCGGGCGGTCTGGGTGGGGTTGAGGAGTTCTGTGCGTTTGGTGCTCATGACAGGGGAGGCGGTGAGCCGGAACGTGTACTGCTGTCCTTCTTGGAGGCGGGCGAGGAGGGGTTTGTATGCGGCGACGGCGGGTTTGGCGTTGGCGTGGTCGACGGCCCATCCGGCCTGCTCGACGAAGGCGGTCCAGTCGGGCTGGGGGTGGGTGAGGACGTAGAGGTAGGGGCGGTGGGGGTTGTCGGCGTCCAGGCGCCACAGGGTGCGGCCGGGGTCGGGGTGGTAGGCGACCGCGCCGAGGACGGCAGCGTGCATGGCCTGGGGGGAGCCGAGGAGTTTGCGGGCGCCGGTGCGCAGGGGTGCGAGGGGGATGCGGGAGAGGTAGGTCATGGTCACCATCCGAGGAGTGCGAGGGGGTCGTGTTCCTCGCCGGCGGGGGTGTCGGGGGCGGGGGTGAAGCCGGTGGAGAGGGTGATCAACCGGTGGGTGACGCGGCGGGTGGTGTGCCGGTTTCGGCCGAGGAGGTAGCTGGTGGGCTGGTCGCCGAGGACGGTGTCGCCGTCGGGGTCGTCGATGGTGGCTGGGACGTCGATGGCCGCGGGGGCGGCGCTGTGGTTGCGTCTTTGCCAGACGGTCCGGGCGTGGGGGGAGGCCAGCCAGTCCTGCTCTGTCAGGGCCTCGATGAGGGGGGAGTCGGTGAGGCTGAGGACGAAGGGGTAGGTGGGCGGGCAGGAGCGGCGGCCGAGGCTGAGGAGGCACGCCGGGGCTTTGGCTGCCGCGGTGAGGTCTTTCATGAAATCGGCCGGTCCGTTGACGCCTACGAGGAATGCGGCGTCTTGGAGGTAGAACCGTTCAGTGGGCTGGATGTAGCGGGGCTTGCTGGTGGGTTTCTGTCGGCCTTTGGCCGTGAGGTTCGCGGACAGCAGTGGCACGCCGCGGTGGTCGCTGACAGTGTGGTAGTCGCGCAGGAGGGTGCCGGGCAGGTCGACGCGGACGCCCATGGTGAGGTCGGCGAGCTGGCCGAGGGGTTCGTCGCGGTCGCGGCCTAGCGCGGCGGCGAGGAGGCCGATGACGCCGGATTTGGTGGGCTGGGCGGCGGTGTGCCGGGCGTCGAGGACTGCGCGGTGGTCGCCCCAGGACTGCAGGGGGGCGGCCAAGCGCAGCAGCAGGGTGGCTGTGGTGGTCATCGGGTGAGTTCCGCAGTCAGTGCGTTGAGCATGTCGGGGAAGGTGAGGGGCTGGCCGAAGGCTTCGTCGAGGGCCTTGGCGGTGGTGTCGGTGAAGGAGTGGGTGACGCCGGTCCACAGTGCGGGGGCGCCCCAGGTGGTGGCGATCGTGTGCTGTTCGGCGGCGAGTGCGGCTGCGGACGGGGCGGCGTAGCCGGTGGAGCCGTAGGCGGTGATGGGCTTTTCGAAGGCGGTGACGAGGTTGACCGGCTGGTCCTCGCGTACGGAGATGGCGACGAGTTGGGGCATGGTGCGGTGGGCGAAAGAGTTGCCGTAGCCGGTGGGCATGGAACGGACGAACGCTGACACGAAAGCCGAGGCGGCCTTGACCGCTGCGGCGGGGTCGGTGAGGTTGGCCTCGAGCTGGTGGAGGGCGACGGCGCCGTAGCGGTAGAAGGTGGCGGAGTTGAAACCGATGCGGCCCATCATCCCGGCGCCCTTGCTGTCGGCGGCCTGCCGGTCGTCGACGGCGGTGTAGAAGTCGAATTCGAGTTCGGCTCCGTGGGTGGCGATGGCGTGGGCTACCTGGCAGGCGGCGTTGACGTCGATGTCGGGCACGTTGGCGACCATGCGTCCGAACAAGGCGACGTCGATGGGGTGGCCGGTCATCAGTGCTGTGCGGGCCTGAGCGGAGGTGAACTCGGCGGCGAGCTGCTTGTCGTCCAGGGCGGCGAGGTCGGCCGCCCGGTCGGCGACCAGGTCCACGAGCTGCTCGATCTGCTTGTTGCCGTAGAAGAGCAGGTATGCGCTCTCTTCCTCCTTGTTCTTGCTGGCTGTGATCCCGAGCGGGGCGATCACGGCGGCCGCGAGTCGGGCGGCCGATGCGTCGTCGAGGGAGGTACGGGCGGCGATGCGGCTGGCGAGGTGGTCGGCGATCTGCTTGGTGCGGGTGCCGAGCTGGTCCTCGCTGATTCCGAGGGCGGAGAAGGCGATGCGGGTCGCGCGCTTCCACGCCTGGGAGGAGGCCCTCGGGCGGCGGACGCCGCCGTAGCTGGCTTCCTTCGGGGCGCCGGCGTCGTCGCGGTTGAGGTTGGACGGCGGCACGGTCTGCAGCACGTGGACGTCGATGAACCGGCGGCGGGTCAGACGGGTGGACATCAGGAGCACTCCTTGCTGGGGTCGATGAAAGGTGGGGGCTAGTTCGCCGGGGTTGCGGTCCACGCGTGGTAGTCCGATCCCCACGTTCGCAGGGTGCGAGCCCGGGATTCGGGGAAGGGCCACGACCGCAGGTCTGCCAGGAGCCGCGTGTAGTCGAGGGGCTGCCCGGCCGCGGCGAGCTGGGAGACCAAGCCGCGCAGGTGGTAGAAGACCGCGTTCATGCTGCGAGCTTGGGCGGCTGCGACCATCCGGCTGTCGACGCCTTCTCGGCTGAACCTGTCGTGCAGGGACCTCAGGGCGGTACCGAAGCGCACGCCGGGCCTGTGCATCAGCCGGGACTGGCCCTGCTGGTGGGAGGCGAACAGGGCAAGAGCCATATGCTCGGCCATCAGACGGTCGGGGATCTGGCCGCGAGAGGCCAGAGCGTCGTCGACCCGGGTGCGGTAGAAGGGCCACATCTGGGGCACCTGGCCGGCTCCCATGGTCAGGCCCAGACGCAGGGCGGCCAGGTCGCTGCCCGGGGGCATCGAGCTCTCCTTGCGTCGGCAGGGCTCGAACTGTGCCCAGTACCAGGGAGGCGGCGGCTCCTTGCCAGGGGCGCTGGAGTGGGCTGCGGGAGTGGTCATGCTGCGGTCTCCTCGGCCGGGGCCGTCTGCGGGTAGAGGTGGGTCAGGGTCTTGCGCACGGCGGCGTTGAAGAACCGTTCCGCGCTCGCTTGCTGGTAGGTGGTGGTGACCGTCTTGCCGCGTTCCTTCTTCGTGACGGTCCGGCCGGTGAAGGCTGTGCCGGGCAGACGATGCAGCAGCTCCTCGGCTGCGCTCCGGGTTGCACGCTCGGCGAGCGTTTCGAACGCCTTGTGCGCCTGGTCGAGCTCGTCGTCGCAAGGGTTGCGCTGGCAACCGGTGAGAAACCGCCGCACCAAGGGGTCGAGGGTGTGGAGGAGCTTGGTGCCGGGCTGCTGCCCCTTGCCGCGGGCGGGCGGCTCGCCCCCCACCGCACGGATCAGGTTCGCGGCCAAATGGTCGACCGCCCGGGCCAGCGCCTGGGCCTGCTCGCACACCAGGATCACCGAGCCCCGAACGGCGAGGTCGGAGCGCAGTGCGCCGACAGGAAGGGGCACTTCGTCGGTCAGGACGTCGGAGACGATGGAGTCCTGGGTGCCGTAGACCATGCCGCAGGTCGCGGCCCGCAGCGGGTAGTCGGGTGGAAGGTCTCCCATGAGGGTCGCGGCAGCGGTCTGCATGAGCAGGCCGGACGTTTCGTAGCCGGCGCCGTCCCGGTCGATGGTCAAGAGCGCGTCCAGGCCCTGCCAGCCTGTCAGGCCCGGCAGGTGCCGACGGGGGTAGCGGACGCTGCCCCGGGTTTTGTCCGCCTTGATCGTCCAGCAGGTATGGGGGTCCTCGACCTGCGGTCCGTCCATCCGGTCTCCGGCCGACAGCACCACCCACCGCACCCGGGTGATGCCATCGGCCTGGGCCTCCTCCGGGATCAGCCGAATGCGGCGTTCCTGCCATGTGAACAGGTCAAGGATTCCCGCAGGTGTCCGCGTCTGCCAGGACGGGCCCATCGGCTGCCGGTCCCAATGAGGCCGGTCGCCGGTCTGCCGCTGTCCCTGGGGCAGATTCAGCACGATCGTCTCGAACAGGGTGCGCCCCAGCAGCGTTACCACGCCGAGCTTTCCCAGAGGACCCGTACGGTTTCCCGTGGTCTTGCCTGCCTTGACCTGAGGGTCATCGACTGCGGCCGTCTTGATGGCGGCCGTGTCCCAGCACTGTGCATGCAGCATCCACCGCGTGGCGGCACCCAGGGACAGCGGTGCCGGATCGGACACGAGGCGCGCATCCCACAGGGGAGTGTTGTTGCCCGTCGCCACATGCGGCATGAGAACCGACACCGGATGGACCTTTCCGCCCGGATGCTCCAGCCCGGCAGCCTGGCCGAAGGGGGCGGCGGGGTCGAGAACGTTCAACCGGTCGGCGTGCTTGTTTAGATACTGATCGATTACCACCCGCTGCTCGGGGGTGAAAGCAGCCGTGGCCATCATCTGTGCCCACACGTCGGCGTCGACGTCCCCGAGTGCGTCCAGCACCACAGGCACGAGGACCTGCCGGAGCAGCACCGGCAGCATGGTCGGCATGTCCGGCAGCAGCCCGGTGAACGTATGCGCGGAGACAAGTGCCTCGCGCAACGGGACCTCTCTCGGACCGTCGGCCCCCGCCACAGGAAGCCAGCCGAGGTGATCGACCAGGCACCCTCTTGGATCGGACAAAGCCCCTCCTCCGCACCGCACTTGAGCATGCTGCAGCTAGGGTCGTTCACGTCCTGAGCGACCCGATCTCATGAATACAGGAGGGGTCTGACAGTCCTGTCTGTTTCCAGCAATCCCTCGCACTCAGGGCTCGAAGACGCTATCCAGAAGTTCTCCCCAAACGCGCTGGTGCGAGGGAAGCAGCGCGCAGGCCCCGGGCCGTCAACGACGCGCTCGACGTCGCCGCGTCGCGCCCATTGGAGCGCACAGAGATGGCCACCTGCATCGGGCAGTGCCGACAGGGGACCTTCTGCTCATGCATACGGCTGTGCCGGCCCGGAGGCTCTGGCCGGGCCGGCACGAAGACCGGTCAGGCGGCGGGCGTGTACGTCAGTCCTGTCTCGGGATCGTAGGTGAGGACGTAGTCGCCGACGTGCGCGGTCCGTGCGGTGTCGAGGACCAGCGCGCGGGTACGGCGAAGCCATGCGTGCTCGCTCCACCCGGGCAGGGGTGCAAGGTGGTCGATCGCGGTGGAGGTGAGGCGCTGGGGCAGCCGCATCATGTCTCCCGCAAGGGAGCCCAGGGCGTCGCTCGGCGGGGCCCCTCCAGGGCCCAGGCGCCGACCGTCCAGGGTTCGGTACCCGTCCGGGTCCTGGAGGACGAGGACGACCTCGATGGACATGTCGCCGTCCCGGACAGTCGCGGCCAGGTGATCCTCGGTCGAGGCATCGGTCGCCGCATAGTGGAGCCCGTCCAGATGGGGTAGGACACGTTCGCCGGGCCGGGACAGCAGAAACGGGGCAGCCGCCTGGCGACGGCGTTCTTGCTCGGCCGCCCATTCTTCCCGGGCCTGCTCGGCGGCGTCGGCCCAGCCATCGGGCACGACCTCGTCGGCACCGTAGACAGCCGACACGAGTCGGGGGACCTGGGAGGGAATCGCCCAGCCACCGGACTTCTCCGCCTCGACCACGGTAGCGGCGGTGCGCAGCAGAAGGTGCCGGCCATAGATGTACTCCGCCCCGCGTTCGAACGTGGGCGGGAGATCGGACCGGGACCCCAGTGCCGTCACGTACACGGTGGGACGACGCAGATGCCCAGGGCGCTTGGTGGCGGTGTGCCGGTGGACACGCCCGATGCGCTGCAAAAGCAGGTCGATCGGCGCGATGTCGGTGACGATCAGGTCCGCATCGATATCGAAGGACTGCTCGGCAACCTGCGTGGCCACCAGGATCAATCGCTCAGGGCGGGGTGCGGCGCTGGGCCCGAGCTGGTCGAGGAGATGCTCGGTGCGATCCGCGCGGGCACTGGTGGTCAGCTGCCCGTGGAGAATCACCCGCTCGCCCGGGAAGGCGGCGGCGAGCTCACGGTACGTGCGCTGTGCGCGTTTGACGGTGTTGCGGATGACGAGAGCGACGCCACCCTCGGCCAGTTCACGAGTGAGCAGGTCGATGACGGGCTGCTCCTGGTCCCGGTCCGATGCCGACTTGCCCCGGCGGACAGGCGGTTCGGGCACAACCTTGACACGCACAGGCAGATCCTCGCGCCAGGTCGGCGCATGAACGACGACGGGAGCCGGCATGCCGGGCCATACAGCGGTGACATTCGGATACCCACCCGGGACAGGCAGCTCCGTCTCGTCGGTCGTCCCGGTGGCGCCAGACATGTAGGCACTGGCCAGCTCAGCTCGCTGGCCCGGTGGCAAAGTCGCGGACAACAGCAGAACCGGGACACGAGCCTGACCGAGCCAGTGCAGGGCTTCCTTCAGGAACTGAGACATGTAGACGTCACAGGCGTGGACCTCGTCGAGAATCACGACCTTCCCGGAGAGACCGGCAGTACGGAGCATGACGTGCCGAGTCCGGGTAGCTGCATAGAGAAGCTGGTCGATCGTGCCCACGGTCAGGTGCGCGAGCAAGCCACGCTTAGGGCCGAGGAACCAGTCGGCAGGGCCCTGCCGACTGACACAGCACGCATCGGGTGCGTCTTCCTGGACGGCCCGGAACCGGGCGTCGGCAGTGGACCAGTCACCCGCCTGGATCGCCTTCCACTCAGGGTTGAAGGCCCTCTTGCCGTGGAGGAGAACGACATCGTCCTCGCTTCCCGGGTCAGCTGCCGCCGCCCACGCACGAACTTGAGTGAACATCGGATCGGCCGTGGCCTGCGTGGGCATGCCGACGAACACCCCCGACAGACCGAACCGCTCAGCCACCACCTCCGCTGCCGCGAGCGCGGTCTTCGTCTTGCCCTCACCCATCGGCGCCTCGAGGAACACCAGCCCCGGCACCTTCATGGCCCGCACGACATCGACAGCGAGCGCCTGGGACGCGCGCGCACCATGTCCGAACCGCAGCTCGATCACATCGCAACCGTCAGTCGGCCGCAACCGCCGCAGCCCTCCGCCCAGACGCCTCTCCTCCCAGGCAGCCGCAGCCCGGCGCCGCGCTCCCGCGAGACTGACCTGCGCCAGATCAGGAACACCGGGAAACCGCGTCGAATCCGATGCGATCCAGTCAGCCATCACGACCATGCCGAGAAGACCGAGCTGCTCCGCACGGGCCGGCACCGCCACTGGCTGAGCGTCGGCGAGAGACTCAAAGCCGAGCGCGGCAGTGAACACCTCGACGACCAGTTCCTGCACCCGCCTCCACTCAGCGGTCTTACCGTGAGCATCCCCCTGCGCATGCGCGATGTCCTTCATGGTTGCGCCGCGCAATGTGCCGTGATGACCGGAAACCATCGGACAGACCCAGTCCACGTGCCGTCGTTCCCACCGGCCGGAAGCCTTCAGCGCCTGGCGCAGAAGAAAGGCCCCAGCCTTGTCGTGACTCCACTGGCGGGACACCTCCGCGGTCACTATTGCGGCACGCCAACCAAGACCGACACCGGCCAGAGCCGCGGCTTCGGCACCGGACTTCCGCTGAAACGCGGGTGTCGCCTTCCCGCAGTCATGCATCCCGCAGAGCCAAGCGAAGAACCGCCGCCCCCTGCCGCCGGACACCCGGTCGAGCATGTCCCTCGTGGCCGGCGCCAGGAAGCGGTCGAACATGAACTCGGCGACGGCCGCGGTGTCGAGCATGTGACACAGCAGCAACGACATGGTCCCTCCGCCCTTCTCGGCGGACTTCCCCCACAAAACTCCCAAGCGGGCCATCTCACCGGAAGAAAGACCCAGGCGTGCACAGATTTCCAGCATGACCCGAACGGTAGGGGCCGCCACTGACAGGCGGTGGCCCAACCGGAGGAAGACGCACGTGGGCGGTACTCTCTTCATGCGAGGAACCTCAGCTGCTTTCCCCGCAGGGGTGGCTCCGCCGGGACTGGCGAGAAGCGGTATACCAATCCCTTGGGGCTGGTCCTGCGAGGGTCGGCTACCCTTCGCGGGACCTCATCTGCTCCCTGCTTGCGCGGGGATGGTCCCCAGACTGGCTGGGCTTTCAAGGACCGGGTCGTCTATTCCCCGCGCCCGCGGGGATGGTCCTACCACGGTCATGCTGCGGCGCGACAACGCGTCCTGCTCCCCGCACCTGCAGGGATGGCCTCCAGAGCACCCCGGGGGACCGCGAGCGGTTCAACTGCTGCCCGCATCCGTGGGGATGGTCTCGCGTCACCGGTTCGAAGAAGGCGCCGGCGGAGTTGCTCCCCATACCTGCGGGGATGGTCCCTCCGTGACTCCGGGAACGAGCGTCCACGCCGGCTGCTCCTCGCCCCTGCGGGGATGGCCCCTTGAAGAGCTTGGGCTCCAGCGTGTTGTACCTCTGCTCCCTGTACTGGCGGGGGTGGTCCCTGGCTTGGGAGCTAGGTCGTCGAGGAGGCCCTCTGCTTCCCGCATGCGCGGGGATGGCCTACGAACACCGCGTCCTGAACTGGCTCGACCTCTGCTCCCCGCACCCGTGAGGATGATCCCTCCCGCGTGCCGAGGGAGTGGGGCGCCCGGTTCCGCTCCTCGCCCCTGCGGGGATGGCCCCGCGACCGCTTTCGGTTCCGACAACGGCCTCTTCTGCTCCCCGTGCCCGCGGGGATGGCCCCGACCCCTCTGCGTACGAGGTCCTGGCCCTGGACTGCTCCCCGCATCCGCAGGGATGGTCCCACCGGCCTCGCCCTGGAGCGCCGCTACACCGTCTGCTCCCCGCTCGCGCGGGGATGGTCTCGAGGTGGGCGTCTACGTTCCCCCGGGCTGGGCTGCTGCTCCCCAGACCCCCGGGGGATGGTCCTTTCCCGGGCGTCGCGCACTACATCGGCGACATCTGCTCCCCGCGCCCGTAGGGATGGTTCTGACTGTCTCGTTATCGGGGTCGGCGTCCTAATCTGCTTCCTGCGCGAGGGGATGGCTCTGCGGGCGGGGTCACATCGTCGCCGAGGCGCTGCTGCTTTCCGCACCTGCAGGGGAGGGGGTAGTCCCTTCCAGGGGTCGCGCTCGCTGGCGGCTGGGTCCCGTTCCCTGCTTGTGCAGGGATGGTGAGTACCTGGTCGCTTGGGTCGCTGTCTGCTGCGGTCATACCCCGGGCCTTACCACCGTGCTTACTATGGCTGCTCTCCGCACCCGCGGGGATGGTCCCGACGCTGACTGGTACATGGCCAAGACAGGTGGCTGCTCCCCGCACCCGCGGGGATGGTCCCGCGGTGGAGGGTGCGGAGGGCATCGACCTGTTCTGCTCCCCGCTTGCGCGGGGATGGTCCCTCCACCGGACCCACCTGCTCCGAGCAACGGACCTGCTCCCTGCACCTGCGGGGATGGTCCCGTGCCGTAGGTCGTCTCGGCCGCGATGCCGATCTGCTTCCCGCACCCGCGGGGATGGTCCCGCGTGGATCACCGGCTCCGGCCCCCACGGCATCTGCTCCCCGTACCCGCGGGGATGGTCCCTCGCAGCCGAGCTCGCCGGACTTGATGCCGCCCTGCTCCCCGTACCCGCGGGGATGGTCCTTTGGTTTCTTTGGGGTCAATGCCCGGGCGGGCTGCTCCTGTTTACTGGGGGCCTGGGGCGACCTGTGTCATTTCGTGTGGGGTTCTGGGCCGGCCGTCCGTGCTCGGGGGTGGGGTTGCGGACGGCCGGTCGTTGGGGCACCTGTCCTGTCGGGTGCCCTGTTCTGACCGTACGCTGTGGTGGGCAAGAAACGCCTGTAGCAGCGCTGCTGTTCGCGCCGGGGCGGGTGATGTGGCCTGGCATTCGGCCGAGCCGCTACTCCCCGCGCCTGCGATCGCCGACGGGAGAGTCTGTTCCCCGCTGGCGTGGGGATGGTCCCAAGCCGGGGACTTGGCGCGCGTGGGCGTGCCCGTGCTCCCTGCCCCCTGCGGGGATGTTCTTGCCGTGCTCGTGCCTGGACCGACACGGCCGGCTGCTCCCCGTACCCGCGGGGATGGTCCCCTTCCGCCTGCGCCGGATGCGACGTACCAGTACTGGTCCCCGCGTCCGTGGGGATGGTCGGTGTTCCGGTCGCTTCGGTCGCTGTGTGGTGCCAGGTGTGGTGGGTATCGACCGGTGTACTGACCATGCCTGCTCTCCGCGCCCGCGGGGATGATCCCGTCCACGGCGGCGTGATCGACGAGGTGCACGTCTGCTTCCCGCACCCGCGGGGGATGGTCCCTTCGGGGGGTCCGCCGGGATGCTCGCCATCGACTGCTCCCCGCCTGCGCGGGGGTGGTCCCCAGGACGCTGGCGACCTGAGCGCCGCGGCTTTCTGCTCTCCGCGTCTGCGGGGATGGTCCCAAGGACCTGCGCGAGCTGACCGCCCGCGACCGCTGCTCCCTGCGTCCGCGGGGATGGTTCGTTGCACAGGTACTACAGCTCGTCGGCGAAGAGTCGTTCCCCGAATTTGTGGGGATGATCCCATCTCACAGACGTGCCTGGATGACCTGATGCGTTGCTCTTCGCGGCCGCGGGGATGGCCCCAACGCTGCCCAGGTGAAGGAACGCTACGCCGGCTGCATCCCGCACCTGCGGGGATGGTCCCGGCATCCTCCTGGACGGTCTGCACATCGACGCCTACTCCCCGCCTGCGCGGGGATGGTCCCGCGGCGACCGTCGCGTTCAAGGCCGACGCGCCCTGCTCCCCGCGCCTGCGGGGATGGTCCCTTCTCGGAGCTTGCGGTCCGGCGCGGCATGGACTGCTCCCCGCACCCGCAGGGATGGTCCCGCCGCGAAGGCGGTGCCGCGCGGGTCGGCGGTCTGCTCCCCGCATCCGCGGAGATGGTCCCATGGTGGTGGCGGCGAACTGCATCCAGTCGCGCTGCTCCCCGCATCTATCTGCGGGGATGGTCCCCACAGGGCCATGACGGTGTCCGTCAGGCCCTTCTGCTTCCCGCGCCTGCGGGGATGGTCCCGGGACGATCCTCCGCGACGCCCGGAGCTGCTACTGCTCCCCGCACCCGCGGGGATGTTCCCGCGCACATCGTCCTCGACCTGCGCCACCACTTCTGCTTCCCGCCCCCGCTGGGATGGTCCCGAGCAGATCCGGGACGTGAATACGTTGTTCCTCACCTGTTTCCCTGCCTGCGCGGGGATGGTTCCTCGCCGCCGGTCGACGAGCTGGTGCGCCCGGCGGGCCTGCTTCCTGCGTTGGCGGGGTTCGGGGTGGGGGTGTCTGGTTTGCCGGTTTCGGTGAAAGTAGTTCAGATGGTGTTGTGTGTGGGGTAGAACTGCAGGTCACGGAGCCTGCTCCCCGCACCCGCGGGGATGGCCCCGAACCCGCCCAGTGCGAAGCCGCCCCTAAGGGCTGCTCCCCGCACCCGCGGGGATGGCCCCCGCACCCGCAGCGAAAGGCGTTACGGCCGGCGCTGCTCCCCGCACCCGCGGGGATGGTCCCGAGCTGCGCGACGGGTGGCTCGGAACCGTGCACTGCTCCCCGCACCCGCGGGGATGGCCCCCCCGGGCTGGCGACACCGCCGCCCGCGAGGGTCTGCTCCCCGCACCCGCGGGGATGGTCCTGTGCCAGGTCAAGCTCAGCGAGGGCCCGGCCGCTGCTCCCCGCACCCGCGGGGATGGCCCCGCGACGGCGAACCTGCGGTCGCTCGTGAATCCCTGCTCCCCGCACCCGCGGGGATGGTCCGGAGGGGCACATGTCCTACCGCCCCCACCCCACCTGCTCCCCGCACCCGCGGGGATGGTCCCCGTCGGTCCACTGGTCCCGCAGCAGGGAGCACTGCTCCCCGCACCCGTGGGGATGGTCCCATCGTGGTCGTTTCGAGGTGCCAGGGTTCGGCCTGCTCCCCGCTCGCGCGGGGATGGCCCCTGGCCGAGGTCACCCTCGTAGCCGAGACCGAACTGCTTCCCGCGCCTGCGGGGATGGTCCGTATAACGCTCGCGACTGCGAGGTAGCGATCGACTGCTCCCCGCCTGCGCGGGGATGGTCCCGTCCTGCGCTTCAGGGACGGCTCCGATTGCTGCTCCCTGCCATGCGCGGGAGTGGTCTCGAGGCCCGGGTCTGGTTCGAGCTGGCATCGTGCTGCTCCCTGTCTGTGAGTGGAGGGTCCCGCGCGTCGGCGTCGTCGTTCTTCGGGGCGTGGTGGGTGCTGTTGAGCAGGGGCGGCAGGTTTGCCGCACCCGTGTATACGTGAATGTATACTTGGGTTATGTCTGATGCGATGATCAGGGTGCCTGCTGAGGTTCGTGACCGGCTGGCGGTGATTGCCGAGTCCCGCGGGGTGTCGATCCGGTCTCTGGTTCAGGAGTTCGCGGAGTCGACGTTGACGGAGGAGGAGCGTCGTGAGCGGGCGGAGCGGACTCGGGGGTATCTCGCCGAGCATTTCGGTGTCGAGGTGAGTGACGAGGAGAGCGCGGCGATGGGCGCCAGGCTGCGTGAGGCGTTTGCCGGCCGGCGGGGTGCGGCCGCGTGATCCTGCACCATCTGGTTCTCGATGTGACGGCTCTGTCGGCGTTGTCGGGGAACAGGCAGGTGTCCGCGTTGATCCACCGGGCTCATTTCGAGGTGGAGACGCGGCTGTGGGTGCCGGTGCTGTCGGCTCTGGAGGCCGACCGCGAGCATCCCGGGCTGGCGGAGCACCTGGGACAGCTCGACGTCCTCCACACGGTGGACCTGGACTATCCCGCGATGCTGACCGTGGCCCGGCTTCGTGGCGAGGGTGTGGCGCCGGGTATCGGGGCTGCGATCCACGTCGTGCGGCATCTGCCCCAGTGGGGCACGGACGCACTCGTGGCCACCGTCGATCCGAAGGCGTACGAGGGACACGGCGTGGCGTTGTTCGACCTCAACCGCTGAGACCACCAGCCACCTCCAGGCCAGAGTGACGACTGCTCCTGGCCGGCGCAGCGATGCCCCAGACCCCCAACTCCTCCCCGCCTGCGCGGGGATGGTCCCGGGCCGCGACCGAACTTCTTACCGACGGCGCTCTGCTCCCCGCTCGCGCGGGGATGGTCCCAACCCGGCCTGGATCGAAGTCCGCGACATCGGCTGCTCCCCGCACCTGCGGGGATGTTCCCGACTGCCCCCGCGGCGTGCCCAAGCACTCCCTCTGCTCCCCGCACCCGCGAGAATGGTCCGACTGACGGGGGCCGTAACACTTGCCGCTCGTGCTGTTCCCCGCATCCGCGGAGATGGTCCCACGGTGACCATCACGAACGCCTACGGCTGCCTCTACTCCCCGTTCGCGTGGGGATGGTCCCGTCGACCGGAACCGCCGGCGGTTCCTACTGCTCTGTTCCCCGCCTGCGCGGGGATGGTCCCGTCTGGCTGGACGGACCAGCCAAGGAGCCGATCTGCTCCCTGCGTGTGCGGGGATGGTCCCCTGGGTCATGCCTTCCCACGGGGATAGGTGGACTGCTCCCTGTCTGCGCGGGGATGGTCCTCCCTCGGGCAAGAAGGTGACCTCGTCGTAGTACTGCTTCTCGCGCGTGAGGGGATACTCCCGCGCTCGTTGACGCCCAGGCCGTCACCGGGCTCTGTCCTCCGCTCGCGTGGGGGCGGTCGGCGTTCCGGTCGCTTAGGTAGCTTTGGTCGCGGTGCTCCGTGGGGTGTGGTGAGTACCGACGGGTGTACTGACCATGCCTGCGGTGCGCTTACCACCGCGCTTACCATGGCTGCTCCCCGCCTGCGCGGGGATGGTCCCTCGTAGTCCACGCCCTCGCGGAGCCAGATGCCCTGCTCCCCGCACCCGCGGGGATGGTCCTGCCTTCTGGGTGTCCTCGCTCTTCGTACCGAACTGCTTCCCGCGTCCGCGGGATGGCCCCTGGCAGCGCGGTTTTGGTCTGTTCTACGTCAGCTGTTCCCCGCGCCCGTGGGGATGGTCCCAAGGTCCTTCCCGAGGTCAAGGGCAAGCTCTCCTGTTCCCCGCGTGTGTGGGGATGGCTTCGTTCTGACCGGGTCCGGGGCGGCGCTGGTCTGCTCCTCGCCTGCGTGGGGTTGGTACCAGGCAGTCTGGAGAAGGTTCCATCGCCGTCGTCTGTTCCCTCGCTTGCGGCGGGAATGGTCAGAGCACGGCGCTCGGTTATGGCCTGCTGGAGAGGTCCTCCCTGCTCGCGCGGGAATGGTCCCTGGCCGCGCTCCACCCGGACGTGAAGACCACGCTGCTCCCCGCGCACCTGCGGGGATGGTCCCTGCGTCAACCCCGCGCACCTCGAACTCACCGGCTGCTCCCCGCTTGCGCGGGGATGGTCCCGCGACGGACCTGCGCGGCAACGCCAACGCGACGTGTTCCCCGTATCTGCGGGGATGTTCCCGGCATGGATTAGAGCCCGCCCCCGGGTTCGAACTGCTCCCCGCGCTCACGCGGGGATGGTCCCAGCTGCGCCTACAGGAGGTTGATGGCGTCCTACTGCTTCCCGTATCTGTGGGGGAGGTTCCCTCACCGCCGGTCGACAAGCTGGTGCGCCCGGAGGACCTGCTTCCCGCGTTGGCGGGGTTCGGTGTGGGGGAGGGGTGTCTGGTTTGCCGGTTTCGGTGAAAGTGGTTCAGATGGTGTTGTTGGTGGGATAGAACTGCAGGTCACGAAGTCTGCTCCCCGCCTGCGCGGGGATGGTCCCACGACGCCCATCACGGCGAGGCCCGCGAGGACCTGCTCCCCGCCTGCGCGGGGATGGTCCCTCGCCCTCTTCCTCGGACCCGCGCCACGGCATCTGCTCCCCACCTGCGCGGGGATGGTCCCACCCGGAGTGGGCGGCGGAGACCTGGGGGCGGCTGCTCCCCGCCTGCGCGGGGATGGTCCCCAGTCGATCCCGTCGGCCATGTGCCCGACCGTCTGCTCCCCGCCTGCGCGGGGATGGTCCCGTGCGGATCGGCTTGTCCCCGATCCGGACTCCCTGCTCCCCGCCTGCGCGGGGATGGTCCCGAGCCCATCGAGGGGAAGCCCAAGACCACGGTCTGCTCCCCGCCTGCGCGGGGATGGTCCCCGGATGGACGCCGTGGTCACCAAGGCGATCCACTGCTCCCCGCCTGCGCGGGGATGGTCCCTCCGGCGCGGCGCACAACCTCGCCGGGATGAGCTGCTCCCCGCTCGCGCGGGGATGGTCCCAACATCCAGAAGTTCAGCCCCGCCGTGCCTGGCTGCTCCCCGTACCCGCGGGGATGGTCCCCACCACACGTGGCAGGCCGCGGCTCGCAAGTACTGCTCCCCGCGCCCGCGGGGATGGTCCCGCGGAGATCCGCGATCAGTGGACCGACCTGATCTGCTCCCCGCGTCCGCAGGGATGTTCCCTGGCCCGTGGTCTACCTCACCGCCCCGAACACCTGCTCCTCGCACCTGCGGGGATGGTCCCCTGCTCCGGTCCCAGGCTGGCTACCACGAAGGCTGCTCCCCGCACCCGCGGGGATGGTCCCGATGCGACGTCCGCCGCACGGTTGGCCCAGTCCTGCTCCCCGCACCCGCGGGGATGGTCCTGACCGTACCGTCAAGGTGCGTACTGCGCCCTCCTGCTCCCCGTATCCGCGGGGGTGTTCCCTCGAAGAACTCTTGCCGTAGGAACCGGGCGGTCTGCTCCCCGCGTGCGCGGGGATGGCCCCGCTGGGCCACCCTCCTCGACGAGCTCAGCGTTCTGCTCCCTGCACTCGCGGGGGATGGTCCTGCCAAGCGCCGGCGCCATGGCTGCGTCACCGGCTGTTCTCCGCGCCCGCGGGGGGTGGTCCCGGCGTGATCGTCGTCGGCGAATTGGTCGGCGACTGCTCCCTGCGTCTGTGGGGATGGCCCGGCGGTGTCGAGCACCGGCCCGCGCTTGGTTGGCCGCTCCCCGTGCGGAGGGTGTCCGACTTCGTGGGTACGGCTGCTTCCCGGTTGTGCGGGGTTGGTCCCGAGTGCGTGGCGTGTGCGTTCACGCCGGCGGTCTGCTTCCCGGTTGTGCGGGGGTGGTCTGTGTTTCGGTCGCTTCGGTCGCTGTGTGGTGGGGGTGTGTTGGCGATGTCTGCGGTTTGCTTACGGTCGGGCTTGCCACGGCAGTCCTCGTTCAACTGCTTGTCGGCGGTGTGGGTTTTTGTATCGGTGGGGGCGGGTTTGGGTGTGTCTGGATGTGGCCGGGAGCGTCAGGGCTCTGGTGGAGTGTCTGGGGTAGGCGGGGTGTCTGGGGTGTGATTTTGCGGGTGTCTCCGCTTCCTGATGCCGGGTGGCTGGGAGTGTTATCCCGTGGTTGCCCTTTGTCGAGTGCGCATACGCTCTTCGTTGATGAGGGGGGTGGGGGTTGGGATGGGTGACGGGGATGTCGCTGGGGATGTCGCTGAGTACTTCACGTTGGTCTGTGATGACCCGTCCTACACGGTTGTGCTCTTCGGTTGCGGGCCGTGTGAGTTGGATGTGGTGCGGGCTGTGCGTGAGGTGACGGGGCTGAGTCTTTGGCATGGCAGGGTGCTCACGCGGCGGGCTCCGGTCGCTGTTCGTGAGGGCTTGCCTCAGGACATGGCTGATGAGGCGGTCTTGGTGCTCCGGAGTGCCGGCGCGCAGGCAGAAGCAAGGCGGGAGCTGGAGTCCGGGCGTGGTACGGCCCAGTCGCCCTGAGGGCGTGCGGACGTGCCCCACACGAAGAAGCCCCTTGTTGGAAAGCGGCAGGTCGGGGGGCTTTTTGGTCGGCAGGGTACTTCTTGCCCTTGGGCGATGGGTGATGCGGTTTGTGCATAGGGGGTGGGTGGATGGCGTATGCGTTTTCTGTATGCGGGTGGTGCGATCTTTCGGTTTTGGGGCAGTGGTGTGAGAGACAGTCGGGTGTTGGTGTGTTGTTGCTGGTCAGGGGATGTTTTGTGGTGTGGGTTCACTGTCGTGGGAGTGAGAGATCGGGGTGGGCGTGCTGTCCTAGGGGTGTTATCGCATGACGGGTGAGGTTGTCTCAGTTTCGTGAGTTCTGATCCGCCGGCCGGTTGATGGTTGGTGTGCTCGGTGAGTGATTCAGGAGGAGCGGCCAGGGGTCTCTGGCGGGTCGGACAGCGTGCCGGCTGGTGCTTTGCCGGCTGTGTCGGTTCGGGCTTTGCGGGGACTTGCGGTGCGCTGTCTGCTGGCTTTGCGGCGGGAGGGGAAGCTCACTACTGCGAGGGTGCGGTCGGTGGCGGACGTGTTGGGTGTGCGGGAGCGGGCGGTGTGGCGGTGGCTGGCTGCCGCTGAGCGGGACGAGGCTGCGGCCGCGGCGCCGGGGGAGCGGGCCGTGTGGCACGGGCGGTTCACGGTCACGGACGAGGTCCGGGCTCTGCTGGCGTTGTGGAAGGGCAACGTCGCTGCTGTCCACCGTGAGTTGGCCGCTCGCGCGGCCAGGGGTGAGGGGGAGCCGCCGCCGTCGATTCCGACGTTGCATCGGGCGATCGGTCGTGATCTGTCGCCGGGGGAGCGGGCGGGGTTCGCGGGTGGGGAGCGGGCGGCGCGTAAGCATGATGTGTTCCTGGCCCGGCCGCGTCCCTGGCGGAACCAGGTGTGGGAGACCGACCACCTGCAGGCGCCGGTGCTGGTCGACGTCGACGGCAAGCCCCGCAGACCGTGGATCACCTGGTTCACCGACTGCGCCACCAACGCGATCACCGGTGTCGCGGTGACACCGGTGCATCCGTCACGGGAGTCGGTGCTGGCCGGCTTGCGCTCCGCGGTCCTGCGCGAGGACCCCTACGGTCCGTTCGGCGGTCTGCCGGAGAAGGTACGAGTGGACCGCGGCAAGGACTTCCTGTCCAAGACGGTGACCGCGGCGTTCACTGTCTTGGACGTGAGGGTGGAGGATCTGCCCGCTTACACCCCTCACCTCAAGGGCATGGTGGAGGGCCTGAACCGGGCGGTGGAGAGCATGTTCCTGACCGCGCTGCCTGGCTACGTCCGCCAGCCGCGCCCCGGCAAACGGGCTGCCCGCCCGAAGGACGAGGTGCTGCTCAGTTTCGAGGACTTCACCGCCCGGCTGCTGGACTGGACGCTGTGGTGGAACACCGAGCACCGCCCCGCACCCCTGCAAGGCAGGACTCCGCTTGAGGCGTGGCAGGACGATCCCACCCCGCTGCGGGACGTGCTGGCGACGGATCTGTGGACGTTCACTCTGGAGGACGCCGGCACCCGTACGCTGACCACCCGCGGCATCCGCTTCCACAAACGCGACTACGTGGGCCCGTGGATGACCGGCCAGGCGGGAATCCGGGTCCGCGTCCGCTTCATGCCGCACCATGACCACCGTATCGAGGTCTACCACGCCACCACCGGCCGTTATCTCGGTCCCGCGGATCTGGCCGATCAGGCCACCGACGAACAGATCAGCGCCGTACGCAAGGCACGGGCTGCCCGTGCCCGCCGCCTGAAGAAGGACCTCCAGGCCTCCCAGCGCGAGCGCTACGCCGCCGCCACCCAGGCCGAAGCCCCCAAGCGGCTCGGCGCGCTGACCGCCGCCCAGGCCCAGGCCGAACTCGCCGCCGCTGATCACACCGATGTGGCCCGGCTGGCATTGCCGGATCTGATCCCGCCGGCCGCGCCGCCGGCCGGGTGGCGCACTCCTGCTTCCCTGGCCGCGCTGACCGGCCCCGGTCGGCCCGGTTCAGCATCACGCACTCAAAACGGCTCCCCACCCGCTTCAAGCGGCGCCTCTGTCCCAGAAGCCCCTCACGGGCAGACGGCACCTGTCCCCGCCGACGACGCAGACGCCTCGTCCCCTACCTCTACCGACGACGGAGACGCCTCGTCCCCTACCTCTACCGACGACGGAGACGCCTCGTGACCGTGGCCACCTACCAGTACGTCGATCTCCCGGATGCCTGTGTGGTCACCACCCGCGCCCTGCTCACGGCCCGGGAGAACATCACCGACACCGTCGCCGCCCGCGCGATGATGTGCATCCACGGCGACGCCGGCTTCGGCAAGACCCTCGCCGTCAACACGTGCCTGCGTGAACTCGAGCCCGCCGAGGACGTCCGCAAGATCACCTTCCGGGCCCGGCCCACTGCCCGTGCGGTCCGCTATGAACTGTTCACCGCTCTCGATCTCGCCGGCGAGCCACCGCGCCATCCCAGTGAGTTCGACCGCCTGCTGAAAACCGCCCTGGCCGAACGCCCCCGTACCTTCCTCGTCGACGAGGCCCAATGGCTCAACCCGGAGGCGTGTGGATGAGCCGGTTGTTTCGCTGGTGGGGGTTGCTGTTCGGCTGGTTGGTCGTTGGGTTCGTTGGTGGCGTGGTGGTTGTTCAGGTGCTGCCTTCAGCTTGATGGCCGGCGGGGTGTTGTGGTGGGTGCGGGGAAGCGGGGTGGTCTGCGGCTGGTCGAGGGCGGGCCGGCTGGTCCTGACGCCGGGGTGGATCCGTGGGTGTTTCAAGCCGGGTGTGTTCAGGCGTTCGCGAGGACGTGGGTGGTGCGTGGGTTCGCCCCGACGACGGTCCGCGGCTACAGCTCGCTCCTGAACCGGGTGCTGGGGCGTTTTGACTGTCCGGTGTGGGCGGTGGACGCCGATGACGTGGATGAAATGCTGCACGCCCTGGCTGTGGCCGGCTTGGCTCCGGGGACGCGTCGGCAGTACCTGCAGATGCTGCGTGCCTTCCACGCCTTTGTCGCCGAGCGGTACGGGGCCCAGGTCCGTTCGGTGTTCGGTGTGCCGATGGGTGACGGCGGGCTCGACCGGTTCAATCGTGTGCGGCACGCCGGTGATGACTCGCCCACGGGGGCGCCTCCTGGCCGGGAGCGGTTGCAGGCGTTCTTCTCTTTCGTCCGGTCCCAGGTCGCGGTCGGGGCGGACTACCGGGTCATGGCTCGGGACTACGCGTTGCTGCGCACGCCATATCACTCAGCGGTCCGGGTGAATGAGCTGGTGTGCCTGGACCAGCAGGATGTCCATCTGCACCTGGGGCCGTCGGGGAAGCTGCACGTGCGGTTCGGGAAAGCGGCGAACACCTCGGGGCCGCGCCCGCGGTGGGCTCCGATGCTGGAGGGCCTGGATCGGATCCTGGCCTGGTACCTGCAGGACGTCCGGCCACTGTTCCCTGCGACCGCGCCGCTGTTCTGCGACGAGGACGGTCAGGCGCTGAAGGCGGACACCGTCCGGGATCGTCTGGCCCGTCTTCTCGACCTTGAGGGTGCGGGCGGGGGTGAGCGGTTCACGCCTCATGCGCTGCGCCGTGCATGCGCGACGCACCACTACGAGCGGGGCATGGACCTGCTCGCGGTCCAGCAGCTCCTCGGCCACCGCCATATCGCCTCGACGATGGCGTACGTGAAGCCGTCGCAGAAGTTCATCGAGGACGCCTGGCGGCGTGCCACCGACTTGGCTGTTCGCACGCTGGCAGGCTGACCATGGGAGGCGAGTGCATGACTGCGTCAGGACCTGTGGTCCCGGAGCCTGCGGTGTGGGGGGTCGAGTGGCGGCTGCGGATGGCCGCGGCGGAGCGTGGCGTGTGGACGGGGACTCAGCTTCGCCGGCTTCTGGCCGAAAGGGCGGGTCTGGACCTTTCGCCGGCCTCGGTGTCCGCTCTGTTCACGAAACAGCCGTCCCAGGTGAAGCTGTCCACCCTGGCTGCCCTGTGCACAGCCCTCGACTGCGCTCCTGGAGATCTGCTCGTCCTGCGCTCTGCAGGACCGGCCGCGGTCTCGGCGCCGCCCGGGCCGACGGACTCGCGACATGCCCCCGCTCCACCGCAGCGGCTCCTTGCGACACGGTCACTGCCTCCGCTGTAACCAGCGGAAACCACCGTCCACCCCTCGCATTCTTCGGCGGATCTCATCGCATGGCCGCTTCCGTTCCCGATGCCGTTCAGGGCCGCTGCTCGGCCTGTACGAAGCTGCGCTGGCTACGCCCCGGCACCGGCCTGTGCGCCTGGTGTTCGCGTACGTGCCCGGGCTGTGGCGGTGGCAGACGTTCGGCGGATTTGGTGTGTTCCGCGTGCCGGCGCCGTGCAGCGGGCCGGCCGGCGCTCGGCCCGTGTCAGCGCTGCGGCCGGCGCCGGATCCTCGACGCCGCTGCCCAGTGGTGCCGGCCGTGCCACGATCCGGCAAGCGCCGAGCCGCTCGCCGCCTGCGTGGGATGCGGCACCCTGTCCCAGTGGGCGCGAGGCCTGTGCAAACGCTGTTACGAGTACTCACCCCGCACCGTGAAGACCCGCGCCGCCGGCTGGGCCGGCCGCATGCCGCGCACCCCTTGGTGGTGGGATGCCTTTGCCGCGCATCTGGCAACACACCGCCACCCCTTCCACGCCGCCGATGTCCTCACCCGTATCGCCCGTCTCGTCATCGACACCGGCTCCACCGCCCCGCACACACTGCTCGCCGACGCGCACCGGACCAGCCCCCGGCTCAGCCCGCCGCTCGCCGACTTCTTCCACACCCACCGCCTCCTCGACACCCCCACCGACACCAAGGACACGCAAGCCGCAGCTCGCCGCGAGCGCCGGATCCAGGCCGTCCCGGCCCCGCTGCGCCCTGCCGCACGCGCCTTCGCGGAAGCGCTGGTGGCCCAGCGCCAGAATGCTGAGCGCCTGGGGCTGCGACCGAATCAGCTCAAGACCATCGAGATCCGCCTCGACACCGTCCGGGATCTGGCTCTCCACATCCACGCCCAGGGGCGCCCCGCCTGGGCGAGCGTGACCGCCGGCGACCTGGAGACGTTCCTGGCCCGCAATCCGCCTCGCAGGGCCTCCTGGCTCGCAGGACTGCGGCAGTTCTTCTCCCACGCCCACCACACCGGCCTGGTGCTCCACAACCCTGCCGCCGCCCTCCACGTCTCACAGCCCCGCGGTTTCCGGGGTACCACCCTCACCCTCGATGAGCAGCGCGCCCTCTACCGCCGCTGGAACACCCACACCGACACCCTCCCGCACGAGGCATTCATCGGGCTCGCCGCGCTGCTCCACGCCGCCACCACAACCGAACTCCGCCATCTCACCCTCGACCACATCAGCACCCGCTCCCAGGCCGTACGTTTCCCCGGACGCAGCATCGACATCACTCTCGACACCGCCACGTGGACAGCCCTGGAACGCTGCCTCGCCCACCGCACCACCCTGCACACGGCCAACCCGCACGTTCTGGTCACCCGGCTCACCAGAACCACCACCCGTCCCGCCAGCCCGGCGCACATCCGCGACAGCCTCACCCCGGTCGGCTTCCTCCCGCGCATCCTGCGGTCCACACGGCTGCTCACCCTTGCTGACGAACTCGACATCAAGCAGCTCACCGTGGCGCTGGGCATGTCCTGTGCCGGAACCGCCCACTACCGGTAGAGCTCTGAGCAGCCAGCACACCCCGAGCCGCCCATGGGTCCGGCCGTACCTCAGAGTGCCACCCCGCACAGTCCTGCTCCTGCCGTGTCGCGGGGGCCGACGGGGGAGAGGTGGTGGGTGGTTTGTCACCTTCGGTGAAAGTGGTTCAGGAAGTGCTAGCTGTCGGGTACAACTGCAGGCCAGGAAGTCTGCTCCCCGCACCTGCGGGGATGGTCCCGACGATGACGTCGACACGACGGGCGGCAGCAGCTGCTCCCCGCACCTGCGGGGATGGTCCCATCGTGGGCGAGACCGCCGCAGGAGGGTTCGGCCTGCTCCCCGCACCTGCGGGGATGGTCCCCGGGCCTCTCCGGCCCCCTCGCCCGCGGCTCCCTGCTCCCCGCACCTGCGGGGATGGTCCCGAGAGACGTTGTCGTTCTGCCCTCCGCACTTACGGTGAGTTCCGCTGCGTGCTCCCGGGCAGAGTCTGCAATCCCCTCAGAGCTCAGGTGCAGCCGCGCTGCCGCCTGCTGCTCCCGGGCGGTCTCCGCGAAAGCCGTTCGACGGGAAAGTGGGCAGGAGGGCCTCTGCACGACACGGGTCATTGAGGTCTTTTGCCGGGCTCTCCGCTACCCCTAACTCCTTGCCTCCCGACCCGAAGCTGACTGCCGGCTACGCGATGTCAGTACGTTGAGAATGTGGCCGACAACGAGGCAGACCGTAACCCGTTTCATAAAGAATGTCCTGAATGTCGAGAGAATACGTGGATAGATCCCTATCCACCAGAGCGTGGTCGCGGGCGGCCACGGCTCTACTGCTCGGAGGCCTGCCAGCGAAGAGCGAGACGGAAGTTCACGGCCCCGTACCAGCCTGGCGAAGATCGCCCCTGCGCCCATTGCGGTGAGAACTTCGCTCCCCGAGCCGCGACCGGCCGGCCGCCGCTGTACTGCTCTCCCAGCTGCAGACAAGGCGCCAACCAGCAACGCAAGTACGACGACTACCGCGCGTGGTCTCAGGTCGCAGCCGTCACTGCTCGCCTAGCTGACCTTCGCGACGACATCCACTCAAGGAGGACCCGAGGATCCGTCAAGGAGTTCCAGGATCTTGAGGCCGAGCTCAAGTCCCTGCTCACAGTGGTGCAGTACAGGCTCCACGCCGCATCCCTGGAGGGGCCGCCCAATAACCGCAGTTTCGTCAATGACGAAACTGCGGCGCAAAATTGTGACCCCCCTCCGGCGGCCGGAACATCTTTGTAGCTCGCCCCGCGAGTTCTGAGTCCGACACCACTCCTTAAGGAGAGGTGCGGGCTCTTTCGCTTGTCCGGAGCCCTGCACCCCGCCCTCAGGAGTGCAGGGCTCCTGGCACTCCTGCCTGGGGCTCACAGCAGAGCCTGCTCGCCCCCACCTGGACAGTGCGGCGAGCAGGCCCGAGCCGAAGGGCACAAGGATGAACACCTGGCACCTCGACCTAGACGTCATTGTCTTGCTCCTGGTCGGCCTCCTGGCTGCATACGCGGCCCACCAGTGGAAGGAACTGGCGACACCCATCACCGTGGGCGTCATCGTCGTGACCCTCCTCGTCCTCCTGGTCCAAGGACAGGGCACCCCCGAACAGCGAGGCGAGCAGCCAGCCACCTGTACGCCGCAATCAGCTCCCGCCTGCAACAACGGCAGGTCGAACTGAACTACGGAAGCCTTGAGCGGGGCCCTGCCGACCCGGGTATCGGCAGCGCCTTGCCGACAGTGGGTTTTACGGCCGTAAAACCCACTGTGTGGTGAGTGGGGGTTGGGCGTGGTGAGAACCGCCCTGAGAGGCTTCAGGCTGTTTTCCCAGGTGGATGGATGAGTTGAGAGGTGAGAAGCGGGCTTACCACGGGGCCGCGGCCACACGGCCGGGGTGGCTGGGGCCTGGCCTTGGTGGCATGCCTCTGGGGCGTGGTCGGGCGTTGAGCCGGTCATAGAGTCTCTTGCGATGACCGCCGGTGATCCACGCCGATGTCCTCGACGGCGAGTTCGTGTCCGTGCTGAGCCAGGAGTCGCTCCACTTCATCTCCACCATTCCGGATGAAGACCGTCCGTGAGGAAGGCGCCCTGCGCCCCGCCGACCACGTGACCCAGGCCGTACTCGGCGCGCAGGCCTCGGCGACGGCCGCTGCACCCGAAAGAACCTGCTGCTCACCCGCCCCCACTCGAACTGCACCCCGCTCCTGCGGGGTGTTCGGATCTCGGTCGCTTCGGTCGCTGTGTTGTTCGGGGTGTGGTGAGTTGCTGGTGTACCGACGCATGCCTGGGTGTGCTTACCACCGCGCTCACCCTGGCTGCTCCCCATACATACGGGGATGGCCCCGGTCCGCGTCGGATTCAGACGCGATGAGGCACTGCTCCCCACCACCGGTTACCGCCTCGCCTGCTCCCCGCGCCCGCGGTGTGTTCAAGCCCTTGGTCGCTCCAGCCGCCGGCTGTCTCTTCTCTCCTCGTCGGGGGCTTTGAGTCGGCAGGTAGTTAAGGGGTGGCGCCCTCTGCTTTTCGTGCCTGCGGGGGTGATGCGTTTTCTGCATACGGGGTGATGTATGGAGTATGCGTTTTCTGCATGCGGGGTGGGGCTCAGGTCCGTGCCCTTGGGCTTGCCGTGTCGGGGGCCCGGTGGGGGAGCCGCAGGCTCTCGTTTCTCCCGCTCCCGTCAGCTTCCCTGCTGCTCCGTGGTCTGCGGGCCGGCGTTGTCTGATCGGCAGGCGCGGTGGTGCGAGGGTGTTCTCCTCGGTGTGCCTGGCGTCCCTGTTGTCTGATGTTTCTGATCCTCTGCAGAGCCTGTGGGGCCTGGTGCCGGAAGGGCCGTTTTCTCGTGTGCCGGGGGTGTGGTGAGCGGGGGCCTGAGAGCCTCTCAGACTGTTTTCCCAGGTGGATGGGTGGGCTGAGAGCTGTGAGGGTGGATTCACCATGGCTTTTGTACAGGGGGCAGCTGTGATGTCGAGGGGGCGGATCATCCCTGGTCCGACGGCGGGTCGTGTGACGTGCGGATGCCCGACCGGCACTGCTCCTTGTTGCTATGCCTCTGCTCTTGCGGAGTGTGGGCGGGTTCGGTGTCTGTGGCGACCGTGATCTTGCGTTGGGTCCGGTGGTGTGGGTGGGTCTGGAGTCTCTCCTTGGGCCCGGTGGGTGTGGGGGAGGGGGTTCGTGATGCTTCGTCTTATGTGTTTTCTGCATGGGGCGTTGTCTTGGTGTCAGGAGGTGTTCCCTATCGGTGTTTTGCGTTTTCGTCATATCTGTTCAGTTTTCGGGTAGTTGCTGATCTCTGCTGCGGTGTGCGTTTTCTGTATGTCCCGTTCGGCGCCGCGGCCGGCCCTGCAGGGGTTGTATGCGCCACGCAGATGATCGTAGAGAGGTCTAGACAACTAATTTTCGAGATAGACCCCCTTGCATCACGTAGAGTGACACCTCGTCGTCCTGGCCGACTCCGGAACACCACCCCATCCGCGCACCGTGACCGCTCCACGCGCACAGCAGGAAGCCGGCACACCTCTGCCGGCCCCGCAGGGGCCCACCACACCCCACCACCGACAACCTCATCAACCACCAAGCAAACCAACCAACTTATCAGCACCACACCCCGCCGCAGGCGGGTGCCCAACCACAAACAATCCCCACCCCACACCCGCACCCCTCAACCCAACCCGCACCACCCCGCGGTCACCGCAGGTGACTGCCCCTCAGGCAGCCAGCC